>JBIOEY010000136.1:0-6379 GCA_044446505.1 Solirubrobacterales bacterium | reverse complement strand
GGAGGGCGCGGCGCCGATCGTCTTCCAGACAGAAGTCCCGCTTACCCTGGTGCGCTTCGACGCGCTGCTCGTGGATCAACTGGGGCTCGGGGACGTCGCCGAACACATCCAGCAGGTGGCCGCCGCGGCGGGACTCGCCCCGCCGAGCTACTTCGGCAGCGAGGTGGTCGCGCGCTACCTGGGTCTGCGCTACAACCACCCCGCGCACGAAGACGCGCTCGAGCTCTACCCGTGGAGCCCGATCACGCGCGCAGAAGCCGCCCACTCGTTCGCGGCGGTACTCGGATTCGAACCCTGGGAGCTCAGCGCGGCGCGCGAAGCGCTCACGAGCTTCGCGCTGCCCCAGTACACCGCCACCCAGCGCGCCGCTCTGCGAGTCGCGGTGTCGAAGGTCGGGATGCCCTACGTGTGGGGCGGAACGACCGACAACACCGCCGATGGCCTCGAACACGGAGGCTACGACTGCTCGGGCTTCGCGTGGCGCGTGTTCAAGCTCTCGGGGCTGCCCTGGGGCCGGGGGATCCACGGCCGCACCGCCGCCCAGCAGGCGGGCGAAATACCCAAGAGCGCGCGGATCCACCTGGAAAACGTCCAGCCCGGCGACCTGCTGTTCTTCGGCTCGGCCCACTTCGGCTCGACCGCGACGGAGTCCAACGTGATCCACGAGGCGATCGCGCTCAGCGGCCAGTGGGCGATCCACTCCTCCGACCAGGGCGTATACGTGCTGCCGCTCACCTCCGGCTGGCTCGCGGAACGGTTCACCTGGGCGCGCCGGGTGCTGTAGGGCCCAGAGCGGGCCGCCGGCGGTGCTTGGTGAAGAGCGCGAGCGCGTAGCGTCCGGCGGGATGCTCGCGTGCCCGCTCGACGAGCTCCGCCATGCGGGGGGGCAGGATCTCGGGCTGCGGAAGCGGAACACCGTACTCAGGAGGTACGACGATCGCGGCGGACAGCGCCGCGAAGGTAAGGTCGGCGGCGCCGAAGCTCTCGCCGCAGAGGTACGGACGGCCGTCGGCAAGCAGCTCCGCGACAAAGTCGAGCTCGCGCCAGACGGTCGCCTCGTCCTCGGTCTCGATCCCCGGACGGATATCGAGCACGCGCCCGACGAGACGCCGGGCCAGGGGCCATCCGAAGCGGATCGCGCGGTCCTCCCACGCGGGCACACCCTCGTTGTTGAAGCGCAGCGCAAGCTCGCGCGCGGGGAACATGTAGATGTACATGAGCCGCCGACCCCTTGGCCCGAGCCCCTCGTCCAGGCGCCGGCAGAGGCGCTCGACCTCATCGCGCGGGCCTCGCTCGGCGGGAAACAGCCGATACTCCGGCGGAGTGCGCTCATCGACCCACGCGAGGATCTCCCCCGAGTCCCCGATCGCACCGTCGGGTGTCACAAGCATAGGGACCGTGATCCCGCCACCCGCCCGCCGCGCCGCGAGCTGGTGGATGCCCTGGACATGGCGCTCCTCGCGATAGGTCATCCCCACCCGCTCGAGCGCCCACCGCGCCTTCTCGCAGTAGTGGCTGATCGGGATCGTGACGAGCCTCAGCACCACAGGAAGTATGCCGCGGCCAAGCGGCCATCGCTCCTCTCCGAGGAGAAGCTAGACCGCCGGGCTACCCGCGCGCGGCGAGCGCGTCGGCGAGGTGGTCGATCAGCGCGCCCGCGCGGTCGATCGCGCGGTCGACCATGAGGAAGCCGTGCATCTGGTCCTCGGCGTGGAGGTGCTCGACTGGGACCCCGGCGGCGGCGAGCCGCTCGGCGTAGGCGATGCCCTCGTCACGGAGGGGGTCGAACTCCGCGGTCATCACGAGCGCCGGGGGAAGGCCGCCGAGGTCGGTGGCGGCGAGCGGGAAGAGGTAGGGGTCGTCGGGGTCGTACGTGGGGGGCAGGTACTGCTCAAGGAACCAGCGAACGAGCGGGCCGTCGAGCGTGTAGCCGCTGCCCCGCTGCTCGTGGGAGGGCCAGCGGCCGGGCACGTCCGTCACGGGGTAGGCGAGGATTTGAAACGCGGGCAGGGGCGCGCCGGTGTCGCGTTGCAGCAGCGTGAGCGTGGCGGCGATCGTCGCGCCCGAGCTCTCCCCGACGATGGCGCTCAGCTGGGCGTCGCCTTCGATGCGATCGGTGTTCTCCAGCAGCCAGCTGTGCGCGAAGCGGGCGTCCTCGAGCGCGGCGGGGTAGCGGTGCTCGGGGGCCCGGCGGTAGTCGAGCGAGGCGAGCAGCCAGCCGGAGCGCGCGGCGATGCGACGGCAGAGGCGGTCGTGGGTGTCGATGTCGTTGAGCGTCCAACCGCCCCCGTGGAGGAAGAGCGCGACGGGCAGGACGCCCGCACGGGGACGGTAGAGGCGCAGGGGCAGTGCGCCGTGCGGTGCGGGCAGGAGGAGATCCTCGACGTGATGCAGGGCCAGCGGCGCGCCGCGGGTGAGCAGCGCCGCGCGCATCTGCTCGCGGGCCTGCGCGACGGTTAGGGTGTGAAGCGGGGGCGCGCCGACCGCGCGCATCACGTCGAGCAGCGCCTGGGCCTGGGGGTCGAGATGCTTGGTCACGGCGGCCCGAAGGCTATTACAGGGACGCGTGCGCTAGCCGACCGAAGCCGGGGGACACGCGCCTTCGGCGCTGGCCGATTTGGGATGCGAGCGTAGCGAGTGTCTCCCCAATCGGTCCCCGTTTAGGTGAGCAGCGCGGGGGCGGTGAGGCTGGAGCCCACGACCACCTTGAGGCTCTGTGCCTCGGACGCGGCGGGCGGCGCGGGGGCGGCCACGACGCGGTTGCGCCCGGCGCGCTTGGCCTCGTACAGGGCGAGGTCGGCGGCCTTGAAGAGGGTCTCGTAGACGACATCCTCACCGCAGGCGGTGCTGAGGCCGATGGAGATCGTGATCTGGATGCCGGTGGGACTGGCCTGCTCGATCGCCACGCGCAGGCGCTCTGCGACCTCCTGTCCTTCCTCGTGCGAGACCCCGGGCAGCACGATCAGGAACTCCTCCCCTCCGAGGCGGTAGGAGAGCTCGAAGGAGCGCAGCCGCTTGCGCAGCTCGTAGGCGACGTCGCGTAGCACCGCGTCCCCGCGGTCGTGGCCGTAGCGGTCGTTGATCTCCTTGAAGGTGTCCACGTCGCAGAGCAGGAGGCACACGGGCTGGTGGGTGAGGCGGGCCTGGTGGGAGATCTCGGTGAAGCGGGGGATCAGAGCGTGGCGGTTGAGCAGGCCGGTGAGGGGGTCGAGGATCGCTTCGTCGCGGTGGTGCAGCTCGGCGGCCTGGAGGGCGAGCACGATCGAGATGACCACGGCGAGCAGCGCGAGCGTGGCGATCACGGACACGGGGTCATCGATGGTCCGCGCGGGATCGACTCCGAGGGTGCTGGCGAGGATCAGGATGACGGTGAGCACGATCCCGACGACGACGACCTGGGGGCGGAAGCGCGCGGCGACCATCGCTCCGGGGAGCACCATCCAGGGGAGCGCGGGGCTGCGGGGCCCGCCGCTGATGGCGACTCCCGCTCCGATCAGCAGCAGGGTGATCACGATCGCCGTGAAGCTCACGCGCTCGGGGTGGGGGCTCGAGTGCAGGCGCCGCTCGACGTTCCAGAAGTTGAGCGCGCAGAGCGCGAGCAGGATCAGCGTCCACCAGCCGATCCAGGGTGCCGCGATCAGGAGCGCGAGGCCGATCGCGCCCGCGCCGACCAGGCGGATCATGCGCACGCGGTCGTTGGCGTCGACGATCCGGGTGCGGTCGAGCTCTGTGGGGCACAGCCATGAGGATCCCTCGCTCATATAGCGCGCTTCGGCCGTATGGAACTAGGGCTTGAGGGGAAGGGGCGCTCGGCAACGTGTGTTTTACGCAGACAGCTGTGCGCAAAAATGGGCAGAGGCCGGCGGGTGTGCAGACGTCCGTCAACCGAAGGAGCTACCGTCCCAGAATGCGCTCCTCCACTCCTTCGGGCTCCGATCCGGACCCTGCGGCGGACTCTGGAAGAGAGTCGGCCGGCGGGGCGGAGAGATTTCTCTCGCCCGAGCAGGTGCGCGCTCTGAGCGGGGAAGTTCCACCCGAGTGGGCCGAGCGTGGGCTGGGAGAGGATGAGCCGGCGGAGGATGGGTTGGTTCCGGAGTCCGCAGCGGAGCTCGACCTCGCGCTCGCGGGGGAGCTCGCCTTCACGGTCGATCCAGCGACGGAAGCGCAGCGGTTGGCGGCCTTCGACGTGCTGCGGGTGCGCGCGGAGAACCCGGGGCCGCTCACGCTCTCGGGGACAAACACGTGGATCGTGGATCGCGACCCGGCGTTCGTGATCGACCCGGGCCCCGCCCTGAGGCAACACATCGAGCGGGTGCTGGCGGCGGTGGACGAGCGGGGGGGCCTGGGGGGGATCGCACTGACCCACGACCACTCCGATCATGTGGAGTCGGTCAACGCGCTGCGCGAGCTGCGCCCGGCACCGGTGGCGGCGGCGCGGGGGGAGGGGATCGACGTGGCGCTGGCGGAGGGCGTGCGCTTTGGCCCCCTGACGGCGGTTCCGACGCCAGGACACTCTCCCGACCACTTCGCGCTGGTGGCGGATCGCGTGTGCTTCACGGGGGACGCGGTGCTGGGGGAGGGCAGCGCCTTCATCGCCCCCTATGAGGGCGCGTTGAACGCGTACCTGAACGGGCTGGTGCACCTGTGCACGCTCGACCTCGACGTGCTGTGCCCCGGCCATGGCCCGGCGATCTGGGAACCGGTGGCGAAGCTCCAGGAGGTGATCGGCCACCGCTACGACCGCGAGCACCGCCTGTTGATCGCGCTCACCGAGGGCGCGCGCAGCGTCCAGGATCTGCTGGACAGGGCCTGGTGGGACGTGCCTGCGGAGCTGCGTCCGGCGGCGGCGCTCTCGCTGGCGGCGCACCTGGACAAGCTCGACGAAGAGGGCTCGCTGCCGGCGGGGGTGGAGCGCCCGTACTGGGACATCTCGGCGTGGGAGGAGATCTCCTGGGGCGAGCCCCCCGGGGAAGAGCCGGGCCTGTAGGGGGATGTCCCCGGAGGACTCACCGTTCCCGCCGATCGCGGACTACGCGTTCCTGTCGGACTGCCACACGGGTGCGCTGGTGGCCTCGGATGGCTCGGTGGAGTGGATGTGCCTGCCCCATTTCGACTCTCCGAGCGTGTTCGCGGCGATGCTCGATCGCGGTGCGGGGCGCTTCCGGGTGGGGCCGTACGGGCTGTACGTGCCGGCGGGCCGGAGGTACCTGCCGGGGACGAACGTGATCGAGACGACGTGGATGACCCCGCAGGGGTGGGTGCGGGTGATCGACGCGCTGACGATCGGGGAGTGGCACGACAACAGGGAGGGTTCGAGCCACACGCGCCCCCCGACGGACTACGACGCGGATCATCTGCTGGTGCGCGTGATCGAGTGCATCCAGGGCCAGGTGCAGATGGAGATGGTGTGCGAGCCGATGCTGGACTACGGCGCGACGGCGGCGAGCTGGAGCGCCGTGGAGGACGAACCGAACGCGCTGGACGCGAGGGACGGGAGGACGGTGCTCCGCCTGTTCTCGGATATGCGGATGGGGATCGAGGGCAACCGCGTGCACGCGCGGCACACGCTGCGGGATGGGGAGAGGCGCTTCTGTGCGATGTCGTGGACGGAGGGGCTGGGGGGGCCGCGCACGGCGGAGCAGGCGGAGGAGTGCCTGGAGCGCACGAGCCACTTCTGGCGGACGTGGCTGGCGGAAGGCACCTACCCGGACCACCCGTGGCGGCTGCAGCTGCAGCGCTCGGCGCTGACGTTGAAGGGCCTCACGTTCATGCCCACGGGGGCACTGGTGGCGGCCGCGACGACTTCGCTGCCGGAGACCCCGCAGGGGTCGCGCAACTGGGACTACCGGTACTGCTGGATGCGCGACGCGACGTTCACGCTGTGGGGTCTGCACGCGCTGGGGCTGGACTGGGAGGCGGACGACTTCGTGCAGTACGTGGCGGACCTGGAGCGGGGCGAGGACGGGTCGCTGCAGATCATGTACGGGATCGGCGGCGAGAAGGAGCTCGAGGAGTCGACGCTCGATCACCTCAAGGGCTACCAGGGCGCGCGCCCGGTGCGGATCGGCAACGGGGCGTACAACCAGCGCCAGAACGATGTGTATGGGGCGGTGCTGGACTCGGTGTACCTGCACTCCAAGAAGCGCGACCACGTCCCGGAGCGGCTGTGGCCGGTGCTGATCGACCAGGTGCGCTGCGCGGAGCGGGTGTGGCGGGAACCGGACCAGGGCATCTGGGAGGCGCGGGGCCAGCCGCGGCACTATGTGTCCTCGAAGCTGATGTGCTGGGTGGCGATGGACCGGGGGGCGCGCCTGGCGGAACGGCGGGGGGAGGACGAGCACGCGCGCCACTTCCAGGAGGTGGCGGAGGAGATCTCCGC
>JBIOEY010000135.1:0-6456 GCA_044446505.1 Solirubrobacterales bacterium | reverse complement strand
CCCGCGAGCCGCACCGCCCCCGCGGGCGTCGTGGCCGCGCCTCCCCCGCTCTGCACCACCACGCCCTCCGCCCGCAACGCCGCGCGCAGCCGCCGCGCCGCGAACGCCGCCGGGGCGTGCGGGCCGTGTTCGGAGCCCGTTTCGCCGCGGTTGAACGCCAGCGCGCTCAGGTTCCCTTCGAGGAACGGATCGAACGCGTACCCGCTCGAAGGCTCCCCCCGCAGGGAGTCCAGAAACGATTCGTCCCCCTCCACGCTCCCCGTGACGCGGTGGATCCCGTCGGTCTGCGCCAGCTGCGCCGCGACCGCCGCGACCGATGCGCCCACGCCCCCGTAGTGGCGGCGGATGAGAGACGTCGTCCCGAATGTCGGGTCGCCCCCGCCGCGCAGGTAGAGGTTGCCTTCCCACACGCCCCCCGCCGCCAGGTGGCCCGTGCCGAGCACCGTCGTTTCGAGCTGCGCCGTCGGCCCCAGCCGCTCCAGGAGGGTGGCGGCGGTGTAGAGCTTCTCCACCGAGGCCGGCGCCCGCCGCTGCGTCGCCCCCTCCGAGAACAGCGCCCGCGCCGTCGTCATGTCGTACACGTACGCCCCCGAGTGCGCCCCCGCGAGCCCCAGCTCGTGCGCCATGTGCGCCTCCAGGCCCGCCGAATCAGCGCTTGCGCCGGCCGCTCGCGGTCCCCCGCTCGGACTCGTGGCCGAACGCTTTGCCGCCGATGCCGGAGCGCAGAGCACAAGCGTGCACACCGCCGCCAGTCCGCACATTAGCGTCGCGACGGACCGTGCTCGGGGCAGCGCAGGGGTCAGTGCAAGCCGGTGCCGGGGCACGCAGCCCTACAATAAAGCGTGGTATGGGGCGCGTTGTCAAGCTGGAACCGGCGCGAGCCAAGGAAGGGCGCCGGCGCGGTGCCCGCTCCCCGGCTGGGCGCAACGGTAGCGGTGGCCTGGAGGGCGCATCCGTCTCGGTAGCCGGCGCTCGCACGCGCGGAGGGCGGCGCAGGCCCAGCAAGACCGCGCTCGTGCTCGGCGGTGGGGGCTTCACCGGGGGGGTCTACGAGATCGGGGCGCTGCGCGCGCTCGACCTGCTCGCGGTGAACAGCACCGTCAACGACTTCGACGTCTACGTCGGGACCTCCGCCGGAGCCTTCATCGCGGCGCTCTGCGCCAACGGGGTCACTCCCGAGGAGATGATGCGCGTCGCCGCCAGCGAGGACCCGCAGCCCTTCCGCGACATCGACCTCGGCGACCTCCTGCGCCTCAACCTCACCGAGCTCGCGCGCAAGGGCGTGCGGCTGCCGCTGCACCTCGCCGGGATCGCCCGCCAGCTGATCTCCCAGCCGCGACAGATCTCCGTGCTGGACCTCGTGCTCGGGCTCGCCCAGGCGCTGCCCTCCGGGCTCTACACCGGCGCGGGCATCGAGAGCTACCTGCACAAGGTCCTCGGCGAGCCCGGCCGCACCGACGACTTCCGCGAGCTGCGCGGCGGGCGGGAGCTGTACATCACCGCCACCGACCTCGACACCTGCGAGCGCGTCGTGTTCGGCGCCGAGGGCTTCGACCACCATCCGATCTCCACCGCCGTGCGCGCCTCCGGGGCGCTGCCGATGGTTTACGCCCCCCTCAAGCTCGGCGACCGCGAGCTCGTGGACGGCGGGATCACCTCCACCACCAACCTTGACATCGCCGTCGAGGCCGGCGCCCAGCTCGTCGTCGTGATCAACCCCGTGGTGCCCTTCGTCAACGACTTCGCCGCCGAGGTCCGCACCCTGCGCGGACGCCGCCCCCGGCGCGTCTCGGACATGGGCTTTCCCCAGATCGGCTACCAGGCGTTCAAGCTGCTCGCCCACCAGCGCCTGCACGAGGTCGCCAGCCGCTGGGGAGAGCGCTACCCGGGCGTGGACATCGTGCTGATCGAGCCCGAGCCCACCGACGAGCTGATGTTCCAGACCTCGATCATGAACTTCGCCGCGCGTATCGCGATTGCCGGCCACGGCTTCCAGTCGGTCGCCCGCCACCTCGCCGAGGAGTACGAGCGCTATAGCGGGATCTCCAAGCGCCACGGGATCGAGATCTCCCCCGAGCGGCTGCGCACGTTTGTGGAGAACTTCGACGCCGCCGAGCCCGAGCACGACGTGAGCGCCTGGCGCAAGATCCTCGAGGGCACCACGGGCGCGCTGCTGCGCCAGTCCGAGTCCGCGGGTTAGATCACCCCGTCGATCGCGGTGAGCAGGCGGTCGGAGGCGATCCGGTTGGTGATGCTGACGCGCAGGTGCCGCGGCTCTCCGAGCGCGGCGCCCGTCGCGACCAGCACGCCCGCGCGGGAGAGGCGCGCCGCGAGCTCGCCGCCGTCGAGGGTGGGGTGCGCGATCCACAGGAAGTTCGCCTGACTCTCCGCCACCTCGAAGCCGCGCCTGCGCAGCGCTGCGGTCAGCCGGGCGCGCTCCACCGCGACCGCGTGGACGTGGTCGGCGAGCATCTTCGTCGCGGTGTGCAGCGCCTCCAGCGCGCCGGCCTGCGAGAGCTCGTTGACGCCCAGGTCCGGCTCCAGCTCGCCCAGCAGCTCCTCCGAGCCGGGGCCGCCGAGGGCGTAGCCGATCCGCAGCCCCGCCATCCCCCACGCCTTGGAGAAGCTGCGGAACACCAGCAGGTGCGGGTACTCCTCCAAGAGCGCCAGCGAGGCGTCGAGTGGCTGGGCGTCCGCGAACTCGATCAGTGCCTCGTCGAGCAGCATCGCCACACCCTCCGGCAGGCCGTCGAGTAGCTTCCTGAGCTCCGCGACGCCCAGCAGCTCGCCGGTGGGGTCGTTGGGGCTCGCCACCGCCACCACCCGCGTGTCGTGCTCCGCCACCGCTTGCAGCAGGGCGTCCACTCCGCCGCTCACGGGCACCGCGCGACCGTGCGCGCGGCGGGCCATGATCGGATAGAGGGGGTAGGAGGGCCACGTGGTGATCAGCACCTGGCCGGGCTCGATCAGCGCGCGGGTCGCCGCGCTCAGCAGCTGCGCCGCCCCGTTGCCAAGGATCAGGCGGGCTGGGTCGATTTTGTGGCGCCGGGCCAGCTCGTTGCGGAGCTCCGAGCCGCGCAGGTACGGGTAGAGCTGCAGACCGCGCCGCGCGGTATAGGTGATCGCGTTGGCGATGTTCGCGTGGGGGAGATCCGGCCAGGTGGTCTGCGAGAGGTCGATCGTATGGACGCGGGTGAGCGCTTTGCGCTTGCGCTCCGCCGCCTCCTTGCGCAGTTCGCGGTTGACCTCCTCCTCGGAGAGGCCCTCGAACTGGCGGTAGTAGTCGAGCAGGCCCATGATCAATGATTCGCGGCTAGATGCCGGGGAAGACCATCGAGCTTGTGACTCGGGACACGGCGGTGCCGGTGAGCGCCATCGAGCTTCCGACGCGGGACGCGAGGGTGCCGGTGAGCGCCATCGAGCTTCCGACTCGGGACGCGAGGGTGCCGGTGAGCGCCATCGAGCTTCCGACGCGGGACGCGAGGGTGCCGGTGGGCGCCATCGAGCCTCCGACGCGGGACACCGGGCTCAGACCCCGTTGCTGGGGGTGACCATGCTGCCCGTCCCGTTGATCAGCACGAACCACAGCGCGAACGCCGTCCCGCAGATCACGGCGGTGATCGCGAACACGCGGACCAGCGCACCCGTGCGCTGGTCGAAGCCAGCGGCGCGCCGCACGAGGATCCACCCCTCGTCGAGGCTGCGCATGATCCTCAGCGACCCGAAGAGCAGCACGAACAGCCCCACGAACGCCGCGAGGATGCCAAAGCTGATGCTGCCCGTCAGGTAGTTCACCTGAGCGCCAATCCACAGGCAAGCGAGCGGGATCGGGCCCCAGCAGAGGATGCTGAGCGTTGTCATCGCCGCCAGCATCGCGCCGGCGAGGTTCCGGTCGATCCGCCGCCGCGCTTGGCTGCCCCGTTTGGGCAGGGTGCGGAAGTGAACCGGCGCCGTACCCGGGCGCCTCCCCACAAAGAGGCCGCCGTTGTCGCTTGGATCGTTGCGCATGATGGTGACGTTGTTGTTCTCGGAGCCGCGCCTGCCCCCCGGATATGGGGGTCGCCGGCACGGACCGCACGGCTCGAACTCCTACTAAGCTATCGTGTTTTCAAGGTCTCCGGGCATCTGCTCGTCTTTCTGGTCGCCTATTCACCCGTGTACAGCGAGTCGAGAACGGCGGCGTACTTCGCTTCGACCACGTTCCGCTTGACCTTCAGCGTCGGCGTGAGCTCCCCGCCGGCCTGCGAGAGATCGCCCTCGAGGATCGCGAACTTCTTGACCTGCTCCACGTTGGCGTAGCCCGCGTTGACGCGCTCCACCTCTGCGCCGATCAACTCGCGGATCGCGGGCTCGCGCGCCAGCAGGGCCGGCTCCTCGGGCAGGCCGTGATCGCGGGCGTAGCCCGCGATCTCCTCCTCGTCGAGCGTGATCAGCACCACGGGGTAGGGGCGCCGGTCGCCGTGCATCACCGCCTGGGAGATCCAGCGGCACTGCTTGAGGTCGTTCTCGATGTTCGCCGGGGTGAGGTTCTTGCCGCCGGCGGTGATGATGATGTCCTTCTTGCGCCCCGTGATCGAGAGGTAGCCGTCCTCGTCGAGCGAGCCGAGGTCGCCGGTGTACAGCCAGCCGTCCTCTACCGCGCCGAAGCTCGCGTCGGCGTTGTGGTGGTAGCCCTGGAAGATGTTCGTGCCCTTGATCAGGATCTCCCCGTCGTCGGCGATCCGCAGCTGCACGCCCGGCAGCGCGCGCCCCACGGTGCCGAAGCGGTGGTCCTCGATCGTGGAGGCCGTGGCGATCGTGGAGGTCTCCGTCATCCCGTAGCCCTCCAGCACCGGGACTCCGCAGGCCCAGAAGAACTCGAGGATCTGGTGCGCGATCGGGGCGGCTCCCGTGGCGGCCTGGCGCACGTGCCCGCCGAAGATCGCGCGCACGTTCTTGAACAGCCCCTCCTCCGCCTCCTCGAACGGCCCGCGCAGCTCCTCAGGGATCGGTTCCTCGCGGGCGAGCATGTCGCGCACCTTCGCCCCCAGCGCAAGGGCGGCCTCGGTCTTTGCGCGTTCCTCGGACGGCTGCGCCTCGATCGCCCCGTGGGCGAGCGTGTAGATCTTCTCGAAGATCCGCGGCACCGAGGGCAGGAAGGTCGGTTTGACCTCCTGCAGCTCGGGAACGATCTGCTTCACGTCCCCTCCGAAGTAGGCGATCGTGGTGCCCCGGTCGAACGCCCCGAGCTGAATCAGCAGCGCAAACGCGTGCGCGAGGGGGAGGAACAGGTAGGTGACGTCGTCGTCGTTGATCTGCCCCACCTCCCGCACCATGTCGACCGTCGTGCGGTAGTTGCCGTGGGTGAGCACGCACCCCTTCGGCGGGCCGGTGGTGCCGGAGGTGTAAATGAACGTGTAGGGGTCCTCCGGGCGGATCGCGGCACGGTGGCGCTCGAGATCATCCGCGGAGCGCGTACGTCCCCGCTCGCGGATCTCCGCCAGTGGGATCGCCTCCGAGGAGGCGTCTGGGTCGATCGCGATCACCGTGCGCAGCTCCGGCAGCCGCCCGCGCACCGTGGCGATCTTCGCGAGCTGCTCGGAGTTCTCGCACACGATCGCGCAGGCGCCCGAGTCCGAGATCACCCAGTGGCACTCCTCGGGGGAGTTGGTCGGGTAGATCGGCACCACCACCGCCCCCGTCGTGGTGATCGCCATGTCCACGTAGGTCCACTCCGGGCGGGTGCCCGCGAGGATGCACACGCGCTCCCCCGGCTCGATGCCCACGTCGATCAGGCCGAGGGCGATCTCGCTCACGATCTCCCCGAGCTCGGCGTAGGTGACGTCTTGCCAGGCGCCCTCCCGCTTGTGGCGCACCGCCACGCGGTCTGCGAACGCCGCGACGGCGTTGGGGATCAGATCGGCGATCGTGCGTGCCCCCGCGGCGCTCCCCGCGGGCACGGTCTGCGCTGCGGTCGCCCCTTCAGCCTGCGCTGCGGTCGTCTCTTCGGCCTGCTCTGCGGTGCCTGCCTCCATGGCGCTCTCCTCCTCGGGTGGAGCTGATGTGCCTTGCACCATGGAAGGATATGGCCTGCGGGGGTGGGCAGGGCTGTTGTGATGGGATCGTTCCCTTCCAGATGCCCGAGGGCGCCGGGAGAGGCGATCGAGCGTCAGCTCTTCAGCGCGATGGGCCGCTGCGCGGGCGAGGCGCCCTGGCGGAGGCTGGCGAGGAACAGGCTCTTGTCGATGCGACCCTTGAAGATGGGCACCCCTAGCTCCAGACATTTCGCGAGGACCTCCTTGCGTCCAAGTCCGGACTCGCGGGCAAGCTCCGTGGGGGTCAGGTGATTGGCCATCGGCATCTCCTTGTGTCGGCGTTCGCGCTACATGTAGGTATACCGCGGCCGGCGGACGTTGGCAACCGGGGGCTTTCCCGCAAAGTGCGGCCTCTATTCGAGCTCCGCGGGTGCCCGTGGAT
>JBIOEY010000134.1:0-6492 GCA_044446505.1 Solirubrobacterales bacterium | reverse complement strand
GTGCCCCACCGACACCGCCCCCGCCGCTGACCTCCCAGAGCCGCGCGGCGGGGGCGGTGTCGGTGGTGCACGACCGCCTGCTGGCCCCCGATGCGGGGCCGCTGAGCGAGCTGGTGGGGCCGCTGATGAGCATGATCGTGTTCCCGTACCGCGGCCCGGCGGCGGCGGCGCGCGAGGTGAGGCGCCGGCCGCGCAGCACCGGCGGGCCGCGGAGCCGCGGGAGGCTGGAGCGGGCCCCGGTGGGCAACCCCCTGGGGGAGCTGGGGACGCGCCTGACGTACCGCACGATCCGGGTGCTCAGCGTGGTCACGGAGCACCCGGGGGCGAGCAACCGCGAGATCGCGGAAGGCGCGGGGGTCGCCGACCAGGGGCAGATCTCGAAGCTCCTGATCCGCCTGGCCTCGCTCGACCTGATCGAGAACGTGGTGGAGACCCCGGGCAGGGGGTTCGCGAACGCCTGGCGGATCACGCCGAAGGGCGAGGAGATCAGGCGCGCGGTCAAACTCTGACGCGCCGGGAGTGCCGCTCTCTCGGAGTGGTCTGGATGCCGGCTGACGCCGGGTTGGGGTCGTTGGAGCTGCGGATCCAGTCGGGCGCGGCCCTATGCTTGTGCCCCCTGTGACCGACTCCGACTCCCCTGTGCGCATCGCCGTGATCGGCGCCGGCCCGGCGGGCTTCTACGCGGCGGGGCACCTGCTGAAGGACTCGGCGGGGCGGGTGGAGGTGGACATGATCGAGCGCCTCCCGACGCCGTGGGGGCTGGTGCGCTCGGGGGTGGCGCCGGACCACCCGAAGATCAAGTCGGTGACGCGGATCTACGAGAAGACCGCGGAGCACCCGCGCTTCCGCTACTTCGGCAACGTCGAGCTCGGCCGCGACGTGAGCCGGGAGGAGCTGCGGGCGCACTACCACGCGATCGTGTACGCCACGGGCGCCCCCGCGGACCGGCCGCTGGGGATCCCCGGCGAGGAGCTGCCGGGGAGCTGGGCGGGGACGGACTTCGTGGGCTGGTACAACGGCCACCCCGACCACCCGCACCTCGAGTTCGACCTCGCGTGCGAGCGGGCGGTGGTGATCGGCAACGGCAACGTGGCGCTCGACGTCGCGCGGATGCTGATCCTCTCCCACGAGGAGCTCGCGCTCACGGACATCGCCGACCACGCGCTGCACGCGCTCCAGGGCAGCGCGATCCGCGAGGTAGTGGTGGCCGGCCGCCGCGGGCCGGCGCAGGCGGCGTTCACCAACCCGGAGCTGCTCGAGCTGGGGGAGCTGGCGGGCGCGGACGTGATCGTGGACCCCGAGGAGCTCGAGCGCGCGCTCGCGGTCCCGGGCCCCGCGCTCGACAAGACGGGCGAGAGCAATGTGCGCATCCTGCGCGAGTACGCCCAGCGCACGCCGCGGGCGGGCGGCGCCGGCGAGCGGGAGACCGGGACGGGCGAGGCCGGCGCGGGAGCGAGCGAGGCCGGCGAGCGGGAGGCCCCCGCGGGGCGGCGGATAGTGCTGCGCTTCCTGCTCTCCCCCGTGGAGATCCTCCCCGACGAGCGGGGCCACGTGGGCGGGGTGCGCTTCGCGCGCAACGAGCTCGTGCCGGGGGCGGAAGGGAGGCTCGGCGCGCGGCCCACGGGCGAGCAGGAGACGATCACCGCGGGGCTCGTGCTGCGCGCGATCGGCTACCGCGGGATCGCGCTCCCGGGCGTGCCGTTCGACGAGCGCCGCGGGGTGATCCCCTGCGAGGGGGGCCGCGTCACCGGCCCCGAGGGGCGCTGCCCGGGGGAGTACGTGGTGGGCTGGATCAAGCGCGGCCCGTCGGGGGTGATCGGGACGAACAAGCGCGACGCGCAGGAGACGGTGAACGCGATCTTCGCGGACCTCGAAGCTGGGAGCCTCCCCGAGCCCCCGGCGCCGGACCCGGAGGAGCTACTGCAGACGCTAACCGCGCGCCAGCCGGAGCTCGTGACCTACGCGGGGTGGTCGGAGATCGACCGCCACGAGCGCGGGCGCGGCGAGCCGCTGGGGCGCCCCCGCGTGAAGCTCACCCGCATCGAGGAGATGCTGCGGGTGGCCGCGCGGGAACAGCCCGAGCGCTGAGGGCACGGCCGCGACCGGCCGCACACGGCTCCCGCCCGCCCGCCACGGCGACCTTCACGTAAAGCCCCACACGCAAGGCCCCCCCATGTGCCAGACTGTCCCGCTGCGCGCCGTTAGCTCATCGGGCAGAGCGCCGGACTTTTAATCCGGTGGGGCGGGTTCGAGTCCCGCACGGCGCACTCCTGAAGGGCCTGTAGACGAGCGGGCGCTGAGACGCCGCTCTCTGTGGCCACGACTCGATCTCCAGTGGGCGCCGGATCGAGCGCCCTATCGCGATAGCTTGACCACCCACCGGCGGCCACCGCCAATGCCGCCCCTCAGTCCGCAAGCCATCGCCGACGATCTCAGCTGCCACAGAACCCGGGTCTAATCGCTGATTCTCTCGCGCATCCTGGAACCACTACACGCACCCAAGCCCGCGATCGAACTCCTGGGGCAGAATCGCTTGGTGCCGCCGGAGCTGTGGGTAGCTTGGCTTCGTGAGCGACATCAATGCACACCGCGCTTCCGATCTGCGCGCCGAGCTGGCTCTTGCGGCCCAGAGCACCGACCTGGCCGAGCGCACGCTCGAAGTCGTGGCGGTAGTTGAGGCCGTCGCCGCTCCCTTGGACATCCACCCCGTCGTGGTCGGGGGCATGGCCGTGTATTTCTGGACCGCCAGCGCGCAGTTCGTGACCTACGACATCGATGTCGTGATGGCGGTGCCCGACGAGTTGGCGGTCAAGCTCGGTGAGCTGGGGTTCATCCGCGCAAGCGACGGCCGGCACTGGATCTTGGAGGGCACCAAGGTTCTCCTGGAGGCACCCAGCGCACAGCTCGACAGCGATGCGGTCGTAGCCGACGTCAAGCTGCAGTCGGGCCGAACGGCGAAGGTCCTCTCGCGCGTCGACGTGCTCATCGACCGCCTCGCCGAGTTCCAGTCCACCGGCCACGAAACGGCCGCACAGCAAGCGCTCGCGCTTCTCGCCGGGCTATCCAAAGATGAAACCGACGACCTCGACGCGCGCGCCGCCACCCACCGCGTGAGCATCATCCTCGACGCCGTGCGCAAGCTCGCGGACGACCTCGAAGTGGGCGATGCGCCGCCGGACAGCGGCGAGCTGCATCAGATCGCCCAGGAAGCGCTTCGCGCGGAGTATCCTCCGAAACAGCCATGAGGACGCAGACGATCTCGTTCGAGGAGTGGCGCCGCGAAGCGCCTCAGCTACGCGCCAAGAGCGCGCGGGTCCTCGCACGCTTCGGGCCGGCGCGACGCGAGAAGCCGCGCAGTGCGGCCGAGGCCGAGTTCCTGCGCAAGATCGGGACCCCCGAGCATATGATCGGCCCCCAGCGCGCGGCCTGAGCAACGCGCGTGCGGTGGTCACAGCGCCGGGGCCTGCTCGATGTGAAGCCGTTGGGCGCCACGTGCTCAAGCTCGAGGAGACGCCGCACGGATCGCTTTCAGGGCTCGCCTCCGGGCTTGCCGAGCGACCGGCTCCATGAGATCCTCAAGGAGGCTGGCGGGGTTCCGACGTTGTACCCGACGCCGCATCATTTGGTCTACGTTGGAAGCCAGGGCTCAGTCGCACGTGGGCCGTGCTGTACGTGGCGCAGGGCTAGCGTGTTGCGAGGCGTCAGGCTCGGACGCGCGGCGGCGTGGCGCACCTCAAAAGCCTCGTCATCGCAAAGCAAAGCCCCGGGCGCGTAACTCCCTTGCGGGAGACATAGGCGGATCCGGGGCGTCGACGACATACTAGCACCGCAGATGGACGCCCAGCAGGCCAGCACACGGATCTCCGAGCCTCGCTTCCGGCCGTTCCTGGACACCACCGGCGGCAACCATCAAGCGGCGGTCGCCCTCTACGCATGGCACGCTGAGGTTGCCGCGGCGTGCTTTGAGGTCATCCACCACTTCGAGGTCGTGGTGCGCAACTCGATCGACGCCACGCTCGGAGAGGGACAGCCCGAAGCACCCTTGAAGGACACTGGGCTGGATCGACCCCGCCGCGCACGACTGGATTGCGGGTCGCTCCAAGGTGCCCATGCTGCTCGCGCGCATACCCTGAGAGGAGCAGCCGACGCTCCAGGCCGCGATGCGCGGGGCCGTCCGAAGTCCCTGGGGTGATTCAGTCGATCGAACCGGCCGGGACGACCCACTGGCAGGACTGTCCGGTCACGGCCGCGATCAGATCAAAGTCGGCGTCGTAGTGCAGGACGGTGAGGCTGCGAGCCTCGGCGGCAGCGGCGACGAGCAGGTCGGGCACCTTGCGACCGCGCTGGTGCCTGGACGCGAGAAGACGCTGTGCTTGCCTTGCGCGACGCACATGCTCGGCGGCGCTCTCCACCAGCTCAAAGACCTCCACGGCGTCGGCGAGGCGATCCCACTCGGCGGCGTTGCGGGCGGAGAAGCCGATCTCGAGGTCGCTGATCCCCGCGCGGGCCAGCTCCCCCCGCTGCGCTCTCTCCTCGATCGCCTCCCGGACCGTCGACTCGCGCAGGCGAGTGAGAACGCTCGTGTCCAGGAGATGCGTCAGCGCCATGCCTGCTCGCGCGGCGCCAGATCGGCACGGGCGAGCGCGTCCAAGCGCTCCGTCACCGCCGCGCTGTGATCGCCGCCAACCAGGCGGAGTGCGCGGTTGACCGTCTCCTTGATCGTGTCTACACCGAGCTGAGCCCGTGCATCCTGTAGAGCCTGCTCGTCTATGTCCACCAGATGCTTGGCCACCACAGCCAGTATATACGATCAAGCGCAGATATATATACCCACTGGCAGGAGGGCATCGGGTGTACCAGATATGCGGTACACTCTGGGGTATGCCACCGACGAAGCCCCGCATCCAGGTTACTCTCGACCCCGAGCTGGCCGCTGCGGTGTCGGAACTCGGCGGGACCAAGCCTCGGTCACGCGCCGTGCACGACCTCGCGCTGCGTGGAGCGCAGGCAATCCGCGCAGAACAAGACCGGCACCAGGAGGCGCTCGAGTTTCTGCGTCGGCTCGACTCGGGCGAGGACAACCGCTTCGACTTCTCGGTGTCCGAGCAGCTCCATGCGGCACGCCGCTGAGCCATACGGCTCGGGTTCGCCGCTGGTATTCGACACGTCTGCATGGAATCGCCGCACCGATCACGCGGTCCTGCCTCGGTGGGCGGCGACCCGAGACGCCGGTCTGCTGTCTGTCTGCCCAGTGGTGGCGCTGGAGCTCCTGGCGGCCGCGCGTGACGAGGACGCCTTCCGCGACCTCGATCGCGCTCTTCAAGCGCTCACGCAGGCCCCGGTGACACGCAGCGCCTGTGACGCCGCGATCGGTGCCTCACGCGATTTGCGGGGCGAGCGTCGTGTACCCGCGGCCGACTACCTGATCGCCGCCGCGGCCGCCGGTCGCAGCGCGGGGGTGCTGCACTACGACCATCACTTCGACTCCCTCTGCCGGGTGCTTGGGATCGAAAGCGTGTGGGTCGCAAGGCCCGGATCGATTGACTGACCTACCGCGTGGTCGTAGGGGGCGCCGCCTGTCGCCGAGTGCGGGGTGCGCGCGGGGCCGTCCCGGCGGGCATACTGTGCCAGTCTAGGTCGATGCGGCCTGACCGCCTGACGATCAAGTCCCAGGAGGCGCTGGCCGCGGCGGCGCGCCTCGCGCAGGAGCGGCGCAATCCGCAGGTGGCGCCGGCGCACCTGCTGGCGGTGCTGCTGGAGAGCGAGAGCGGCGTGGTTCTTCCCGTCCTGGCGAAGCTCGGCACCTCGGTCCCGGCGCTGCGCGCGGAGTGCAACCGCGCGCTGGACGAGCTCCCCCGCCTCGGCGAGGGCTCATCCGCGGAGAGCGGGCAGCCCTCGGCGGAACTCGTGGCGGTGCTGCGCGCGGCGGAGGCCCAGGCGAGGGACCTCTCGGACGAGTACATCTCCACGGAGCACCTTCTCCTCGCGCTCGCCGATGACAAGGCCCGCGCGGGCCAGGCGCTGCGCGCGGTGGGCGCGAGCTCCGAGCGCCTGCGGCAGGCGCTCGCGGAGGTGCGGGGCCCGCACCGGGTGACGGACCAGAGCCCGGAGGAGAAGTACCAGGCGCTGGAGCGCTTCGGGCGGGACTTCACGAAGCTCGCGGAGCAGGGCGCGCTGGACCCGGTGATCGGCCGCGACGAGGAGATCCGCCGGGTGATCCAGGTGCTCTCGCGGCGCACGAAGAACAACCCGGTGCTGATCGGGGAGCCGGGGGTGGGGAAGACGGCGATCGTGGAGGGCCTCGCGCAGCGGATCGTGGCGGGGGACGTGCCGGAGTCGCTGCGCGAGCGACGCGTGATCGCGCTGGACATGGGCTCGCTGATCGCGGGCGCCAAGTACCGGGGCGAGTTCGAGGACCGCCTGAAGGCGGTGCTGAAGGAGGTCACGGAGGCGCGGGGCGGGGTGATCCTGTTCCTCGACGAGCTCCACACG
>JBIOEY010000133.1:0-6507 GCA_044446505.1 Solirubrobacterales bacterium | reverse complement strand
GCCCTCTCCTGCCCCCTCCATGCGGAAGTAGGACTGCAGCGGCAGGTCGCACTTGACGCCCTTGGGGATGTAGCAGAAGGCCCCGCCGGACCAGACGGCGCCGTGCAGCGCGGAGAACTTGTTGTCCTGGGCGGGGACGCATTTGTTCATGAAGTACTTCTGCACGAGCTCGGGGTACTTGGTGATGGCGGTGTCCATCGAGCAGAAGAGAATGCCCTGCTTGGCGTACTCCTCCTTGAGCCCCTCGTAGACGGGCTCCTGGCGCCACACGCCGACGACGCCGGCGAGGTGCTCGCGCTCGGCCTGGGGGATGCCGAGGTCCTCGTAGGTCTGCTTCATCTCCGCGGGGACGTCGTCCCAGGAGTCGTAGCGCCCGGCGGTGGGGGGGGAGTAGAGCACGAGGTCGTCGAGGTTCAGCCCCGACAGGTCGATGCTCCACGTGGGCAGCGGCTTGCGTTCGAAGATCTCCAGCGCCTTGATCCGTTTCTCGGCCATCCAGTCGGGCTCGCCCTTGATCTTCGAGAGCTCGGTGACGACCTCCCGCGAGATCCCCTGGCGCGCGCGCAGCTGTCCCTGCTCGTCCTCGACGATCGGGCTGGGCTTGGCGATCCTGACTGTGTCGGTGGCGGCCATGATGCTCCTCGGTTGAATCCCGTGCTCTGAAGTAGGGATTCTATCGCTTCCACCGGAGGCCCGCGATAGCTGCGGAGTGTAGCACGTGTGCTACCATGCACATGATGCGGGAGATCACCCAGCGGCAGCTGCGCAACGAGAGCGGTGAGATCATGCGCGAGCTCGATCGCGGCGAATCGTTCGTCGTGACTCGCAACGGCGCGCCCGTGGGTGAGCTGCGGCCGATCCGGCGGCGACGGTTTGTGCCGGCCGAGGTGGCGATTGCGGCCTTCTCCGGTGTGGGCCGCATCGACTACAAGCAGTTCCGGGCTGACATCGATCGCTACGTGGACCAGGATCCGACGCCGCGCGCATGGGATCGGAACACAGAGCGCAGGCGCGGTGCCTGAGGCCCAACGCCATCCGCGCGGCCTGCTTGACACGTCGGTGGTGATCGATCTCGGGTTGCTCAGCCCGAACGAGATGCCGATCGAGCTGGCAGTGTCAGCAGTCACCATGGCCGAGCTGGCAATGGGCCCGGAGTCCGCAACCGGTCCCGAGGAGCGGGCCCGGCGCATCGCGCTCATCCAGCACGCCGAAGACACGTTCGACCAGCTTCCCTTCGATCTCGCGGCGGCGCGGGCATACGGGAGTGTCTATGCCGCCGTTACGGCGGTCGGGCGCAAGGCCCGGGGTCGGAGAGCGCTGGATCTGCTGATTGCGGCCGTGGCGCTGTCAAACAAGTTTCCGCTGTATACGCACAATCCCAACGACTTCGTGGGGTTGGAAAACCTGCTCGACATCGTCGCCGTCCCCGCCGCCGACAGCGATGTGGCCGCGCGTCCACCAGACGCCTGAGGCGGCTCAGACGGGCCAGGAGTCGTCGCCCGTGACCGCGCCGCGCACGACCTTGAGGTTGAGCAGCGCGCACTTGCGGCGGGTGGCGGAGACGGGGATGCCGAGCAGGTCGAGCATCCAGTCGGCGCCCAGGCCTTCGACCTCCTGGAGGTCCATGCCCTTGAGCTCCTCGGAGGCGATCGAGGCGGCGGCCTGGGAGATCGCGCAGCCGTGGCCGTGGAAGCGGAGATCCTCGATGCGGCCCTCCCTGACGCGGATCTGCACGCCGAGCTCGTCGCCGCAGAGCGGGTTGTGCTCGAGCGCCTCGAGGTCGTGGGGCTCGAGCTCCCCGAAGTTGCGGGGGCGCTTGTAGTGGTCGAGGATGTAGTCGCGGTAGAGGTCGTCCATCAGAGTCCAAATACCTCGCGACCGGCGAGGAGCGCTTCGATCAGCGCATCCACCTCGGCGGGGGTGTTGTAGATCCCCACGCTCGCCCGCGCGGTGGCGTCCACATGCAGGCAGCGCATCAGCGGCTGCGCGCAGTGGTGGCCGGCGCGGATGCACACCCCCTCGCGGTTGGCGAGCTCCGCGATGTCGTGCGGGTGCAGCCCCTCGATCGTGAACGACGCCAGTCCTCCCCGCTGCTCCGCGCGGGGTGGGCCGACCACGCGCAGGCCGGGGACCTCCGCGAGGCGATCGAGCAGGTGGGCGGTGAGCCGCAGCTCGTGCGCGCGCACCCGCTCCATCCCGAGGCCCCGCAGGTACTCGACCGCCACGCCCAGTCCGACGGCCTCGGCGATCGGCGGGGTGCCGGCCTCGAACTTGTAGGGCAGCTCGTTCCACGTGGCGCTCTCGAAGTCCACCGAGGCGATCATGTCCCCGCCGGTGAGGAACGGGGGCATCTCCTCCAGCAGCTCGCGGCGGCCGTGCAGCACGCCGATCCCCGTCGGCCCCACGGCCTTGTGGCCCGTCCATACGTAGAAGTCCGCGCCCAGGGCGCCCACGTCGACGGGCATGTGCGGCACCGCCTGCGCGCCGTCAACCAGCGAGAGCGCTCCGGCGGCGCGGATGCGCGCGATCATCTCCGCCACGGGGTTGATCGTCCCGAGGACGTTCGATACGTGCGTGAATGCCACCAGCTTCACGTCGCCCCGTTCGAGCTCCGCGTTGAGCTGCTCGGGCGCGAGCCGCCCGGTCTCGTCCACCTCTAGGTAGCGCAGCTGCGCGCCGCGCTCGCGGCAGAGCACCTGCCAGGGCACGATGTTCGCGTGGTGCTCCATCTGCGTGATCAGCACCGCATCGCCGGGCTCGACGTTCGCGCGGCCCCACGCGTAGGCGACGAGGTTGATCGCCTCGGTCACGTTCTTCGTGAAGATCGTCGTGGCGGGCTCGGAGCCGGTGAAGGCGGCGATCTGAGCGCGTGCGCGCTCGTACGCCGCGTCGGCCTCCTGCGCGAGCGCGTACACCCCGCGGTGCACGTTCGCGTTGCGCGCCTCCAGGTGCGTGGCGAGCGCCTCGATCACGACTCGAGGCTTCTGCGCGGTGGAGGCCGAGTCGAGGTACACCAGCGGGCGCCCATCGAAAGATCGATTGAGGATCGGGAAGTCCCCGCGCACGTTCAGCTCCTCCGCATCTGCCCGTGCGAGGGGGTCGGTACCTGCCGGGGCGACGCTCACGGGACCCTCCGTATCGCGCAAACCGACCCCACCAGGACCCCCCCGGGGGGTCCTCCTAAAAAAATCCCTGCCGTTCCCGTGCCTCTCATCGCTCACCGACTCGTGGCGTACGCCTCGATGTCATCGCGCGCCGCCGCCAGCTTCGCGGCGATCTTCGCGCGCACCACCTCTTCCAGCGGCTCGTCCTGCAGCTGGGAGATCAGCGGCTCGAAGAAGCCCTCCACGATCACGCGCACCGCGCTCGCGCGGTCGAGGCCGCGGCTCTGCATGTAGAAGATCACGTCCTCGTCCAGCTCCCCCACCGTGCCTCCGTGCGAGGCGGAGACGTCGTCCGCGGAGACCAGCACCGAGGGGATCGCGTCCACGCGGGCCTTCGGGGAGAGCATCATCGTGTGGATCTGCAGGTATGTGTGCGTCTTCTGTGCCCCCGGGTCGATCTGGATCAGCCCCTCGAAGCTCGCCCTGCTGGAGCCGGTGGCGGCTCCGCGCCAGTGCACGTCCCCGCCGGAGGGTCCCGTCTCGTGCAGATCCACCGCGAACACATCCAGCAGCTCCTGCGCCTGCGCGAAGAACAGCCCGCGGAAGGCCATGTCCCCGCCGGGCTCGCTCACCGCGAGCTCCAGGTGGTGGCGCACCAGGTGGCCCCCCAGCAGCGCCGGCAGCCAGTGGCAGTAGGCGTCGCGGCCCACTTCCACGAAGCGCGTGGAGGCGTCGAAGACTTCGCCTGAGCCCCAATCCTGCACCTGCGCCAGGCGGCAGCGCGCTCCGTCCTGTAGGTAGAGCTCGAACGCCCCGGCGTGCAGCGACTGACCGTCACCTTCGTTTGCATCCCGGGCGCCGCTTGCGGCGGTGTCCGGCTCTGCGAAGCCCGAGGCGAGCTCGTACTCGTGCACGCGGAAGTCCGCCGAGCGCTCGCCCACGATCAGCGTGCGCCCGTACTGCGCCACGCCGGGGCCGTCGATCGCGTAGACGAGCTCGAACGGCTCCTCGATCGCGAGGCCCGCGGGGACGTGCAGGAAGGCCCCGCCCGTCCACAGCGCCGCGTTCGCCGCCTCGAGCTTGTGGCGTTCATACGTCAGGCGCCTGGAGTACCACCGTGTGAACAGCTCCTCGTGATCGCGCGCCGCGTCCTCCAGCGAGCACAGGATCACCCCGCGCGTGGCCAGCTCGGGGTCGAGCTCCACGTGCACCACGGAGCCGTCGAGCTGCACGATCCGCCCCGCCCGGGGGCGCTCGGGGAGGGTGTCGCGCACGATCGTGGGGAGCGCGTCTTCGCCGGAATCGTGATGGCGCACCTCCAGCGCATCGAGATCCAACCCCTCGAAGCTCGTGGTCCAGAACCCCGAGCGTCGCCACACCGGCAGCTCTGTGGACTCGTAGACCTTCAAAGCCGCCTCGCGCAGCTGCCCGAGCGAGCGCCCGTCGCCGGCGCCGGCTCCGTGCAACGCGTGATAGAGCGTCGACTCGCGGTGGCGCCCTGGCTTGACCGCGATCTCAGACACTGGCTGCGAACTCCTGGCGGATCTGGTCGTAGCCCTCGCGCTCCAGGCGCTCCACGAGCTCCGCCCCGCCCTCCAGCACGATCCGCCCGTCGAGCATGATGTGCACGAACTGCGGCTTGATGTAGTGCAGGATGCGCTGGTAGTGGGTGATGATCAGCGCGCCGAGGCCCTGCTCGGAGTGCAGCTTCTCGACGCCCTCCGCCACCGTGCGCAGCGCGTCGATGTCGAGGCCCGAGTCGGTCTCGTCGAGGATCGCCACGTCCGGTTTGAGCATCGCCATCTGCAGGATCTCCGCGCGCTTCTTCTCCCCGCCGGAGAAGCCGTCGTTGAGGTGGCGCGAGGTGAACGAGCGATCCACGTCGAGCAGCTCGATCGCGTGCTGGAGCTCGGTGCGGAACTCCTTCACCTGGATCGGCTCCTCGCGCTTCGCGTTGATCGCCATCCGCAGGAAGTTCGCCACCGAGACGCCCGGGATCGCGACCGGGTACTGGAAGGCGAGGAACAGCCCCGCCTTCGCGCGCTCGTGCGGCTCGGCCTCGGTGATGTCCTGGCCCTTGAAGATGATCGCCCCCTCCGTCACCTCGTACGCGGGGTGGCCCAGCAGGGTGTTCGCAAGCGTCGACTTGCCCGACCCGTTCGGGCCCATCAACGCGTGCACCTCCCCGCGGTCGACGCTCAGATCGACGCCTCTGAGGATCTCGCGCTCCTCGATGCGCACATGCAGGTTGCGTATCTCCAGGTCGGCCATGGTCTCCTTCGGGTCAGGCGGTGGATGCGATTGGCAATGCTTCGGATGATGCGGGCAATAGGTCGGCGAGCGTGGTCTCCATCAGGGTGCTCACGATTGCGAGGCGCACCCGTGTCCAGAGCAGCTTGGTGGGGCACACATGGGCGGGATCGGACTCGCGTGAGCACACGATGCTCCCGTCGGCCTTCTGAGAGATGCACTCGATCGGCGCGATCGAGCCCTCCAGCGCCTCGACGACCTCCGCCATCGTGATCTCTTCCGGAGCGCGCGCGAGCATGTACCCCCCGCGTGAGCCACGGCGGCTGTCGATCAGCCCCGCCTTGCGCAGCCGCGCCACGAGATGCTCGAGGTAGGCGAGTGGGAGCCCATCCTGCTCCGCGATCTCCGCGAGCGGCATCACGGGCTCTTCGCCATCGGGGCGCTCAGCAGCGCGCCGCGCGAGTGCGACCATCACGCGCACGCCGTACTCCGCCTTGGTTGAGAACATCATCGCTCAAATACCTACCTGGCCGGTAGGATATCAGGGTGGCCTATTCGCCCTGGAGTCTGCGGATGTCGTGCGCGAGCGCTTCCGGGGTGAGCTGTTCGAGCGGGAGCTCCACGCGCGGGGCCCCCGCCCGGTCGAGCAGCAGCACGAACGCGGCGCGTTCGTAGGCGAGCGGGCCGGCGCGTGCGGGGGTCACCGCGTAGGCGCGCCATACCGCGCGCAGCTGGGCTGGGGTGCCGGTGAGGTACTCCAGGCGCCCACTCAGCGAGGTCTCCCGCAGGAAGGCGCGCACGCGCGCGCTGCTGTCGGCGGCGGGATCGACGCTGACCGCGAGCGCGGGCACGCCGGGCGGGTGTGGGCTGGGCGGCTGAGGTTCCAATTCGTCCAGTGCGCCGCGGATCTGCTGAGCGATCAGCGCCGCGGTGGTCCCCGAGGCGGTGTACAGGAACGCGAGGATCGCCACCCGCCCGCGCTCCTCGCGCAGCGAGACGCGCCGTCCGTACTGGTCGGTGAGCGCGAATTCGCGCGGGCGCAGGTTCGCGGGCAGCAGCGCGCCGTCGAACCCCGTGGCGGATGAGACCCCACCCGCCCCGCCGGCAGAGACCGCTTCGCTGCTCGCGCCGCCGCCCGCAGGGGGCGCTTTCG
>JBIOEY010000132.1:0-6508 GCA_044446505.1 Solirubrobacterales bacterium | reverse complement strand
GTTCGCGGGCGCCCCCGGGGGGCCCCCCCCCCGGGCGGCGGCCCCCGGCAGGGTCGCATGCGACCCTGCCCCGGCCTGCACATGTGCAGGCCGGCGGGTCGGCGCATGCGCCGACCCGAACAGCATTGGAGGGGGACGATCTGGAGCTGCTGCGCAAGGCGCACTGGGCGATCGACAAGGTCTCCACGGACCTGCGCCGCTTCGCGTTCAACACCGCGATCGCGGCGGTGATGGAGCTGCTGAACGAGTGCTCGCGGCTGCGCGAGCGCGCCTCGACGCCGGTGCTGAGCTCCGCGCTCTCCACCGCGGCGTCGCTGCTGTTCCCGTTCGCGCCGCACGTGAGCGCCGACATCTACGAGCGCCTCAGCGGGGGGGAGCGGGTGTGGGAGCAGCCCTGGCCGCAGGCGGACCCCGCGCTGCTCGAGCGCGAGGTGTACGAGCTGGTGTGCCAGGTCAACGGCAAGCTGCGCGACCGCGTGCAGGCGCCCGCCGACGCGACCCCCGAGCAGCTGAAGGAGCTCTGCCGCGCCGCGCCCAACGTGCAGGCGCACCTCGACGGCAAAGAGGTGGTCAAGGAGATCGTGGTGCCGGGCAAGCTCGTGAACCTCGTGGTCCGGTAGCGAGCGTCGGAGGCGACGTGCGGTCGTCGGCTCCGCGCCCTACACTCGCCCCGTGCCCGTGCTGAAGTCCGCCTACCTGATCCACGGCGACGACCATGGGGCGATCGCCGAGCGCCGCGCGGGGCTGCACGCGCTGGCGATCGAGCAGGGCGACGCCGGCTCCGTCGAGGTGCTCGCGGGCGAGGCCGGCACTCCCGCGGGGGTCGCGCTGGCGCTGTCCACGATGACCTTCGCGATCGGGCGGCGCGTGCTGATAGTCGACGGCGTGGAGCGCTGGAAGCAGGCGGAGGTCGAGCAGCACCTGCTCCCCGCGATGCGCGATCTCCCGCCCGACACCACGCTCGCGCTGTTCGCGCGCGAGGAGGGCCGCACGAAGGCGCCCGCCGCGGTACACGCCGCCGTGAAGGCCGCCAAGGGGCAGATCGTGGAGCAGGGGACCGTCAAGCCGTGGGAGCTCCCCAAGTGGGCGCGCGAGCAGGCCGCCCGCCTCGGCCTCTCACTCGACCAGGCCGCGGCGAAGGCGCTCGTCGCGCAGGTGGGGGAGCGCCAGCAGCGGCTCCTGCGGGAGCTGGAGAAGCTCGCGTTGGAGCTCGAGGACCCCGCGGCGTCCAAGCCGGTGCGCGTGAGCGCGCAGCTGGTCGAAGAGCGCGCCGCCCACTCCGCCGAGCGGCGCGTGTTCGTGCTGGCCGATGCGCTCGTCGGCGCGGACGCGCGCGAGGCGACGCTCGCCTACCTGCGCCTGCGCCTGCAGGGCGAGCGCCTCGGCGGGCTCTCTTACCTGATGGCCTCGCGTCTGCGCGAGGCGCTCGCCGTCGCGGTGCGCATGCAGGCGGGGGAGTCCGCCGCCGAGGTCCGCCGCGGCCTGCGGATGCCCCCCCGGGCCGCGGAGCGCTTCGTCGCGGACGTCGCCCGCAGCGACCCCGAGCGGCTGCGCGCCGCGCTCGGCGCGCTCGCCGACCTCGAGCTCGACACCCGCGGCGGGGCCCAGCTGCGCGCGGGGCGCTCACGGCTCTCCCACCTGAACGAGGACACGCTCGCCCTGCGAGCGATTGCCTCGATCACCTCGTAACGCCTCCGTAGACGTTCGATGGGCAAGCGAGGCAAGGACGCAGTGAGCGTGGCGTGCGGCTAGCACGCGAGCGATCGAGGACGCCGCCTCGCGCCGCCCAGCGGGCGTCTACGCGCTGACGGAGGCGCGCACGCGTGCTGCGCGGCTCTTCTTGCGGGCGCCCGTGTTGCGGTGCAGCGCGCCGCGCTTGACGGCGGTGTCGATCCAGCTCGTCAGCGCGCGGTGCTCGGTCTCCGCGGCCTGCTCGTCGCCGCTCTGGACAGCGGTTTCCAGACGGCGGAAGCACGTCTTGATCGTGGAGGTGTAGCGGCGGTTCTCGAGGCGCTCGCGCTCGGAACGCAGGATCCGCTTCTTCTGGGAGGCGATGTTGGCCATCTTGGGAGCGCCGTACTATAGCGGCCTTGTCCGCGAGCGAAGAGCCCCCCACGCAGCCGCTGAGCCTCGGTGGCGGGGCGGATCGGGGAGCGGCCACCGCGGGGGGCGGCGAACGGGTGGCGCGCAACACCGCGATCTTCTCGATCCTCACCGCCTTCTCGCGCGTCGCGGGGCTCGGGCGGGAGGTGGTGGCCGCAAGCTACTTCGGCACGAGCGGCCCCGCCTCGGCGTTCACGATCGCGTTCCTCGTCCCCAACCTGATCGCCAACCTCTTCGCTCAGGCGGCGCTCTCCGCGGCGTTCGTGCCGGTCTTCACCGACCTGCTCCAGCAGGGCCGCCGCGGCGAGGCGCTGCGGCTGGCCTCGACGCTGTTCTGGATCATGCTGATCGCGCTCGGGGCGATCACCGCGTTCTTCGTGCTCGCCGCGGGGGTCGTGATGCCGCTGTTCACCGGCCCCAGCTTCAGCGGGGCGCTCGACACCCTCACCGTGGGGCTCTCCCAGGTGCTGTTCCCCGTCGTGCTCCTGCTCGGGCTGACCGGCCTGCTCGTGGGGATCCTGCAGTCCTACGAACACTTCACGATCCCCGCGCTCGCCCCCGCGGTGTGGAACGTGGTGATCATCGTCGCGCTCGTCCTGCTGCGCCCCCACTTCCACGGCCAGAACGAGATCTACGCGTACGCCATCGGCATCCTGATCGCCACGGGGGTGCAGCTCGTGATGGCGCTCGGGGCGCTCGGGCGGATCCACTTCCGCCTGCAGTTCTCGATCGACTGGCACGACCCCCGCATCCGCCAGGTGTTCGTGCTGATGCTCCCGATCACGATCGGCCTGGGGATCGTCAACCTCGACCAGCTGATCAACGCCGCCTTCGGCACGCTCGTCTCCGAACACGCCCCCCGCGCGATCGAAAACGCGTTTCGCATCTACATGCTCCCCCAGGGGATCTTCAGCGTGGCGGTGGCCACCGTGCTCTTCCCCACCCTCAGCCGCATGGCCTCGCGCCGCGACCCCCGCGGGATGCGCCGCGCGCTGGGGATCGGGATGCGCCAGATCAACCTCCTGCTGATCCCCGCCGCGGCGTTCATGATCGCGCTCACCACCCCGATCGTGCGGCTCGTCTTCGAACGCGGGCAGTTCAACGCCGAATCGACCCACCTCGTGTCGATCGCGCTGTTCTGGTTCGCGTTCTCGCTGCCCTTCGGGGGGCTCAACCTGCTGCTCACGCGCACCTTCTTCGCCGTGCAGCGCCCCTGGATCCCCACGCGGCTGGCGGCGCTCAACATGATCGTGGACATCGTCGTCTCGCTCTCCCTCTACAAGCCGCTGGGGATCGCGGGGCTGATCATCGGTACGGTGTCCGCGAACATCGTGATGACCGCGCTGCAGGTCCACCGCCTGCGGATCGGCTTCAACGGTCGCCTCGAAGGCGCGCAGACGACGATGATCACCGCCCGCATCCTGCTCGCCTCCGCGCTCCTGGGAGGTGTGTCGTGGGTGGTGTGGTACGTCCTCGACGCCCTCCTCGGCGGCTCGCTCCCCGCGCAGATCGTGAGCGTCGGGGGCGCCGCGGTGGCGGGCGTGCTGGTCTACATGCGCGCCGTGCTCCTGATGCGCGTCCCCGAGGCCCACCAGGTGAGCCGCCTGATCCGCACCCAGCTGGGGAGGGCATAAATGCGACCGGGCGGGCCGTGAGACCCGCCCGGCGGCATCCGGTCATAGATCGCCGCTGAACTACTACGTCCCAGGACTTGCGTGTCTTATTGCCTGGGCGGCATGACACTCTCAACCACCAGGACTGGCCGCCGGCCCGAAGGCCGGCGCGTTGCCCAGCTTGAGTCTTGCGACCCTGGCCGAGTAGGCAATCCGCCGGGCCTCCAAGGATAGGGCACATCCGCGGGCGTGCCAATCTAGAGTCTGATCCACATGGACCAACAGCAAATCCGCAACTTCTCGATCATCGCGCACATCGACCACGGCAAGTCGACGCTGGCGGACCGGATCCTGGAGCTGACGCACACGGTGAACTCGCGGGACATGCGCGCGCAGGTGCTCGACTCGATGGACCTGGAGCGCGAGCGGGGCATCACGATCAAGGCGCAGGCGGTGCGGGTCTTCTACGAGGCCGCGGACGGGCGGACCTATCAGCTGCATTTGATCGACACGCCGGGGCACGTGGACTTCACGTATGAGGTCTCGCGCTCGCTGGCGGCGTGCGAGGGGGCGCTGCTCGTGGTGGACGCCTCGCAGGGGGTGGAGGCGCAGACGGTGGCGAACACCTATCTCGCGGTGGACGCGGGCCTGGAGCTGATCCCGTGCCTGAACAAGCTCGACCTCCCCGGTGCGGAGCCGGAGCGCGTGGCGGGCGAAGTGGCGGAGCTGATCGGGGAGGACCCGCAGTCGATCCTGCGCATCTCGGGCAAGACGGGGGCGGGCGTGGTGGAGGTGCTGGAGGAGCTCGTGCGGCGCGTGCCCCCGCCCGCGGGGGACCCGCAGGCGCCCCCGCGCGCGCTGATCTTCGACTCGGAGTTCGACCAGTACAGAGGCGTGATCGCATACATCCGCGTGGTGGATGGGGTGTTCCGCAAGGGCGAGCCGATCCGCGCGATGGCGAGCGGCCTGCACGCGGACATCGACGACATCGGGTGCTTCTCCCCGCAGATGATGCCCACCGACCAGCTCGCCGCGGGGGAGGTGGGGTATCTGATCACGGGCGTCAAGGACGTGACGCAGCTGCGCGTCGGAGACACGCTCACCACCCGTCCCCGCCCGGGAGGCCCGCGCATTCGGGAGGCCGCCGAGCCGCTGCCGGGCTACCGGGAGGTGAAGCCGATGGTGTTCTGCGGCCTGTTCCCGATCGAGTCCGACAGCTACCCCGACCTGCGCGACGCGCTGGAGAAGCTGACCCTCAACGACGCGGCGCTCTCGTGGGAGCCCGAGACCTCGGACGCGCTCGGCTTCGGCTTCCGCTGCGGCTTCCTGGGCCTGCTGCACATGGACATCGTGCGCGAGCGCCTAGAGCGCGAGTACGACCTCGAGCTGATGGCGACGATGCCCTCGGTGGAGTTCGACGTGACGTTGACCAACGGGGAGGAGCTCGAGGTGCACAACCCCTCGGACATGCCCGACCCGGGCACGATCGTGGAGATCCGCGAGCCGTTCATCAAGGCCCAGATCATCGCCCCCCGCGAGCACGTGGGCGCGATCATGGAGCTCTGCCAGGAACGCCGCGGGGAGCACGCGGGGATGCACTATCTGTCCCCGGAGCGCGTGCAGCTCACCTACGACCTCCCGCTCGCGGAGATCGTCCTGGACTTCTTCGACCAGCTGAAGTCGCGCACGCGGGGCTACGCCTCGCTGGACTACGAGCTCAACGGGATGCAGCCCTCGAACCTCGTCAAGCTCGACGTGCTGCTCGCGGGCGACCCGGTGGACGCGCTCTCGATGGTGGTGCATCGCGAGAAGGCCTACGAGATGGGCCGCTCGCTCGCCGGGCGCCTGCGCAAGCGCATTCCCCGCCAGCAGTACGACGTGCCGATCCAGGCGGCGATCGGCTCGCACATCATCGCCCGCGAGACCGTGAAGGCGTTCCGCAAGGACGTGATCGCGAAGTGCTACGGGGGGGACATCACGCGCAAGAAAAAGCTCCTGGAGAAGCAGAAGGAGGGCAAGAAGCGGATGAAGCAGGTGGGCCGCGTGGAGGTCCCCCAGGAGGCGTTCCTCGCGGTGCTGGAGCTGGGGGAGGAGTGAGGCGAGCGTCCCGCCCATGTGGGGCGGTCGGAGTAGAGGGGTGTGCGCACCGCGACCCTCAGCGAACGCCGGCGGCTGTACCTGCTGGCGCGGGTGCTCGTGAAGCGTCACTACCGCCGGGATCTGACGCTCGCGGCGGTGGCCCGCGCGCTCTGCTGCTCGCCGCGCCAGCTGCAGCGGGCGTACGAGTTCGGGGGGAGCACCTTCCAGGAGGATCTGACGGCGCGGCGGATGGCGGCTGCGGCGGAGCTGCTCGCGACTCAGGCGATCCCCGTAGCGGACGTGGCGCGCCTGGTCGGCTACAGCGGGGGCTCGCACTTCGCGCGCGCCTTCCGCCGCCGCTACGGGCTCTCGCCGGCGCGTTACCGTGAGCGCGCACGCGATCGGCCATGATGGGTAGTCGGTAGGGGAGCCAGTCGCTGTCAAGTTCGAGCATCCCACCCGGGTGAGGGGTGAAGGTGAGTTCGAGAGCCACCGACCGATCAAAGATCGGCCAGCAGGGCACGCAGGGAGGGGACCGGTCCGCGCTGGACCCGGAGGAGACCGCGCGCGGACTGGCGGTGCAGTCGCGGAGGCTGCGCAACAGCATCCTCAGCCTCGCGGTGTTCTTCCTGATCGTGGCGGGCCTGCTGCTGGGGGTGCCGGGCCTGCGCGCGGCGGGCGAGCGGATCACGGACGCGGACTGGGGTTGGGTG
>JBIOEY010000131.1:0-6594 GCA_044446505.1 Solirubrobacterales bacterium | reverse complement strand
GGGGTGAAGAGGTCCGGGGGCGTGTTGAGGCCGGGGATGCCGGTGATGAAGTTCATGTTGCCGAGCACGTCCCCCACGATCAGCACGCGGTCGGACTCGCGCCACAGCGACACGTGCCCGGCGGAGTGCCCCGGGGTCTCGAGCACGGTGAAGCCCGCGACCTCGTCGCCCTCGTGCAGCGCGCGCGCCACGGGGTGGGGCGGCCCGGTCCAGAAGCGTTCCTGCACGCGGTTCAGCCACGCGGGGGCCTTCGGGTTTTTGACGCCCCCGGGGGTCTCCATCGCGGGCACGTCGCCCTGGCCGCACCACAGGGGGATGCCGAGACGCTCGCAGATCGCGTGGCTTGAGCCCTGGTGGTCGGGGTGGGCGTGGGTGAGCGCGTGTGCGCTCAGCGTGCGCCCCTCGATCTGGCGCAGGATGCGCCGCTCGCCCTGGCGGGTGGCGGCGTCGATCAGCACATCCCCCGCGATGTACACGTTGATCGCGTTCGGCGGGAAGCCCTTGAGCTGGTGGAGGTCCTCGGCGAGCTGCTTCATTGCGTCTCCCTGTCGTGTCTCATGAGCGCTGCTCCCAGGAGAAGCCGCGCACGGCGAAGTACAGCCCAAATATGCCCCACAGCGCGATCACCGCGAGCGCGTCGAGATTATCGCTCAGGTTGGAGCCCGTGACCAGCGCGCCGGAGAGCCCGTCGATCAGCGGCTTCAGCGGCAGCGCTTCGGCAATCGTGCGCACGAAGCCGGGGGCGCTCGCGGAGTCGAACGCGTAGAAGGAGATCGCCACGACCGGGAGGAACACGGCGTTGACGTACGCCGCGGTCGACTCGAAGTTGGGGATCACGTGCGCGAAGGCGACGCCCAGCGCGGCGAAGCAGACGACGCCGGCGAGCACGAACACGATCAGCGAGCCCCAATACAGCGGCCACCCGATCCCGAAGAAAACCCGCCCCGCGAGCACGACGATCGCGATCTGCACGGCGGTGTTGGTCACCGCGTTGGCGGCTACCCCCCCGAAGTAGGAGATGCTCGGCAGCGGCGCGCCGTGGATGCGCTTCAGCACCCCGCGCTCGCGCAGGAACACGATGTTGTAAGCGAGCGCGGTGAACGTGGTTGACATCACGCTCATCCCGGCGATCATCGGCACAAGCCGGTCCAGCTGGTGCTGGTTGCCGCTGAGCGCCGCCCCGGCGCCCGCTAGGAACAGCAGCGGCAGCAGGAAGTTGAAGAACGCCGCGCTCGGGTTGCGCCAGAACATGCGCCGCTCCAGGCGGTACTGGCGCCAGGAGAGAACGATGGCCTCAGACATCGGCGGTCAGCTCCAGGTAGACGTCCTCCAGGGAGGGCCGCCCGACGGTGAGCTCCTCCAGACGCTCCCCCCGCGCGAGCGCTTCGCCGGTCAACTCGTGCAGCAGCGCGGTGGGGTCCTCGGTCTCCCGCTCGACCAGCTCCCCGCGGGCGTTGCGGTAGGCGACCCGGTAGTGCGCCGCACCGGGTGGGTGGGTTCCTAATTCCCGCGGGGGCCCGATCGCGAGCACGCGCCCGTCCTTGACGATCGCCACGCGATCGGCGAGCGCTTGGGCCTCGTCGAGGTAGTGGGTGGTCAGGAGGATCGTCTTGCCGAGCGCGCGCAGCGAGCGGATCGTCTCCCACGCGGCGCGACGCGCCTCGGGGTCGAAGCCGGTGGTGGGCTCGTCGAGGAAGATCAGCTCGGGGTCGCCGACGAGCGCAAGCGCGAAGTCCAGGCGCCGCAGCTGGCCCCCGGAGAGCCTGCGGCTGCGCACGTCGGCCTGCTTGGAGAGGCCCGCGAGCCCCAGCACCTCCTCGACATCGCGCGGGTGCGGGTAGAAGCTCGCCCAGTGGCGCAGCGCCTCGCGGGGGGTGATGTGGCTGTAGATCCCACCCGACTGCAGCACGATCCCGATCCGCCGGCGCAGCTCGATCGAGCGGCGCGCGGGGTCGTACCCGAGCACCGACACCTCCCCGCTCGTGCGCGCGCGGTAGCCCTCGAGGATCTCCACCGTCGTCGTCTTGCCCGCCCCATTGGGACCGAGTAGCCCGAACACCTCGCCCCGCTGCACGACGATGTCGATCCCGCGCACCGCCTCGTACTCGCCGTAGCGCTTGCGCAGGTCGTGGACCTCGATCGCGGGGCCATCGCTCACGGCCCAATCATCGCAGGGGCGCCCCTGCGCGGCTCGCATGAAATTGCGGCGCGCAGCCGTGCTTCCTACCAGTGCACCCCGCGCGTGAGCGTGGCCATCGCGATCTGCTCGAAGGAGGCGCGCTCTTCGACGTCGCGCTCGCCGCGGGAGGCGGCGGAGTCGGGGAATACGCGGTAGGCGAGATGGAGGATGCGATCGACGGCCTTGGGGGAGAGGGTGTAGAGCACCTCGCCCACCGTTCCGAGGCGGGTGCCCATGTGCTTGGGGCGCTTGCGCAGCGCCTCGCAGATCATGTCCGCGGCCTGCTCGGGGGTGATCGCGGGGAACGCGTCGTACATCTTGGTGGGCGCGATCATCGGGGTACGCACGAGCGGCATGTGGATTGTGGTGAACGTCACCCCATCCCCGATCGTCTCGGAGGCGACCACGCGGGTGAACGCGTCGAGCGCGGCCTTCGAGGCGACGTACGCGGAGAACCGCGGGGGATTTGTCTGCACGCCGATCGAGGAGATGTTCACGATGTGCCCGAAGCCGCGCTCGCGCATCGAGGGAAGCAGCCCGAGGATCAGGCGGATCGCGCCGAAGTAGTTGAGCTGCATCGTGCGTTCGAAGTCGTGGAAGCGGTCGTAGGAGAGCGCGATCGAGCGGCGGATCGAGCGCCCGGCGTTGTTGACGAGCATCTCCACGGAGCGGTGGTCGGCGAGCACGCGCGCGACGAGGCGGTCGACGGACTCCATCTCGGACATGTCGGCGGCGTACACGTACGCGGCGCCCCCCGCGGCGACGATCTCGGCGCGGACCTCCTCGAGCTTGTCCACGTTGCGCGCCACCAGCAGCGGGACCCCCCCGGCGGCGGCGACCTTCACCGCGGTGGCGCGCCCGATCCCGGAGGAGGCGCCGGTGATCAGCACACGCCGCCCCTCCACCGCCTCGCCCAACGTCCGGGCGCGGCTGAGGTTGGGGTCCATCTCGCGCTCCCAGTAGTCCCACAGGCGCCCGGCGTACTCGTGCAGGGCGGGCGGCTGCTCAAACCCGCTCCCCGCGAGCGCGAGCTGCGTGGAGCGGCTGTCGAAGCGGGGGTGGAGCTCCATGTTGGCGAGCACCTCCTCGGGGATCCCGAGCTCGCGCAGCGTGAGGCGCTGAAGCTGGTGCCACGGGGGTAGCTGCAGCGCGAGCGAGAGCGGCCAGGTGGGCAGCGCGCGGGTGAGGCGGCGGTCGAGCGTGATCGCGATACGCGGCGCGTGGGCGGCGACGGCGAGCTCGTTGATCAGCGCATCGACGCGCTGCGGGCGGGGGTCGGTCAGATGGAAGGCGGAGCCGTCGAGGTCGGGCTGGTGGATCAGGTGCTCGATCGCGCCCGCCACCCAGTCGACGGGCACGATGTTGGTGTAACCGAGGTCGGGACCCACGAGCGGGAGCCATTCGGGCAGCAGCTGGCGCGCGCGCTGGATCGCCTTGAAGAAGTAGTAGGGCCCGTCGACCTTGTCCATCTCGCCGGTGCGCGAGTCGCCGACGACGATCGCGGGCCGGTACACGCGCCACGGCACGAACGGCTGCTCGCGCACGATCCGCTCGGCCTCGAACTTCGTGCGGTGATAGGGCGAGGGGAGCTTCTGGCCCTCGTCGAACATCTCCTCGGAGAACGTCCCGCGGAAGGCGCCGGCGACGGCGATCGAGGAGACGTGGTGCAGGCAGCGCGCCTCCAGCGAACGCGCGAGCTCCACCGCGTGCGTGGTCCCGCCGACGTTCGCCGCGTTGTTGCGCTCCGCGGGTGCCGTCATGTCGTACACGGCGGCGAGGTGGATGAAGTGCTCGATCTGCCCGCGCAGCTCCTCCAGGCGCTCCTCCTGCACCCCGAGCAGCGGCCGGCGCAGGTCGCCGAGCACGGGCTCCACGCGCTTGCCCGCCGACGGCCCCACCGTGGCGCTCCAGCGGTGGATCAGATCGTCGAGGCGCCCCTGCGAGCTCTCGCGCACGAGCACGTAGACCTTGCCGTGGCGCTTGGCGAGCAGCAGCTCCACGAGGCGCCGCCCGATGAAGCCGGTGGCGCCGGTGACGAAGTAGGCCATGGTGCAGCGAGCATAGAGGGTGGCGCAGCCCGGCCTCGTCGCTCTTCCGACCGAACTTCAGTCAGAAGGCTGTGGCGCAGCAGGCCGTCAGCCGCCGGCCCCGACGAGCAGCGTGCGCACGGGGTACTGGGCGATGGTGGTGTCCGCCGTCAGGATCGGCACGTCCAGGAGCCCGGCCTGCGCGACGAGCAGCCGGTCGAAGGGGTCGCCGTGCAGCGGCTCCAGCGCGGCGACCGCGAGCGCGTGGCTGTGCTCGATCTGTAGCGCGACGGCGCCGATCGTGCGCATCAGGCTCGGGACGTAGCGCTGGGGCGGCTCCGGCAGCGGCAGGCGCCCCAGCGCGTACTTGATCGCGATCTCCCAGGAACTCACCGCCGAGAGAAGCAGCTCGGTGTGGGGATCTTCGGCAACCGGAAGGTGCTCTCTGAGGCGCTCAGGTTCGGTGTGCAGCCACAGGAAGGTGTGGGTGTCGAGGAGCAGCTTCACCGCCCGAACGCGTCGAGCAGCTCGTCGGGGAGCGGCGCGTCGAAGTCCTCGGGGACGACGAAACGCCCGCGGTCCATCCCGAACTGACGGGTCGCCGGGCTCGGCGGGGGGCCGAGGGTGGCGACGGCCTCGCCGCGGCGGGTGATCACGACCTCCTCGCCGGCGGCCACGTCTTCGAGCAGCCGCGAGAGGTGTGTCTTGGCCTCGTGTACCCCAACAGACTTAGTCATAGGACTTAGTCTAGCACGGGGCCGGGTCGGCGGTCGGCGCGGCTCACTTCGGGTCGGGATCGTAAGGGCCACTCTTCTCTATCCGACTCGCATGGGCGAGTGGGACAACCACCGCGCGACGGGTTACGCGCCGGCGCCGGCACCGCCGCGGCCCTCGCCGCCGGCGAAGCGGGCGGCGCCGCGGATCGCGTCTTCGAAGACGTCGGGGCCGGCCTGGGCCTCGAGGGCGAGGCCCTCGGCGAGGGGGAGGCCGAAGCCGTGGATCGCGGCGCGGCGGTCGGCGAGCATCGTGCGCTGGGGGAAGTGCGCGAGGCCCTCGGCGAGCTCCAGCGCGCGCTCGAGGTGGCGGCCGGGTGCGACGAGCTCGTTGACGAGGCCGATCGCGTGGGCCTCGGAGGCGTCCATGATGCGCCCGGTGAGGATGATGTCGAGCGCGCGGCCGAGCCCGACGACGCGCGGCAGGCGCTGGGTGCCGCCGTCGATCAGCGGCACGCCCCAGCGGCGCTCGGGGAAGCCGAGGCGGGAGTCCTGGGTGGCGATCCGCAGGTCGCACCACAGCGCGAGCTCGAGGCCGCCGGCGAGCGCGAAGCCGGAGATCGCGGCGATCGTGGGCTTGGAGGGGGTGAGGCGGGTGAAGCCCATCGGGCCCTCGGGCGCGGCGAGGCGCCCGCCGAAGCTCTCGATCGCCTTGAGGTCGGCGCCCGCGCAGAAGGCGACCCCGCCGGCTCCGGTGAGCACGAGCGCGCGCGCCTCGTCGTCGGCCTCGAAGCGCAGGTAGGCCTCGTGCAGCGCGACCGCGGTGGGGCCGTCCACGGCGTTGCGCCGCTCCTGGCGGTCGATCGTCAAGACCGCGGCGGCGCCGCGGCGCTCGTAGCGGACGAGGGCGTCCCCCCCGCCGGCTGGCGGCGCCCCTCCGCCGGTGGCCGCCACAGCGGTGGATTCGGTGTCGCGCTCGCTCATCCGGGCCTCCGCGCCGCTCGGGCTCCGCGGGCTACCAGCCGCCGCGCCAGCGCTCGTCGCCGGCGTGCGAGCGCGCTGCGGCGATGCGCGCGTCTTTGCGCTTTTCGAGGCGCCGCTGGAGCAGGCTCATGAGCAGCACGAAGGTGGGGAAGAAGACGATCAGGATGAACCCGGCGATGGTGACGACCTTGTCGTCGGTGGGCCCGTAGAAGCCGCGCCCGTCGTTCTCCGCGAGCGCGGCGGGGGCGAGCAGGAGCAGCAGCGCGGTGCAGGTGGCGAGGCTCGCGAGCAGGCGGCGCAACATCGGCGCATCGTACCGGAGCGCGCGGAGGCGGCGGGCGCTCGCCGCGGCGATCCCCGCCTACCATGCCCTCGATGGCTGTGCTGATCGCATCCGACCTCCACAAGGACATTGCGGGCAAACCGCTGCTGCGGGGGGTGTCGTTCAAGCTGGAGCGCCGCGAGCGGATGACGATCGCGGGGCGCAACGGCGCGGGCAAGACGACGCTGCTGCGGATGCTCTCCGGAGAGGCGTCGGTCGATCGGGGTGAGCTGAGCTTCGCGAAGGGCGCGCGGGTGGCGCTGCACGACCAGCGCCCGCCGCGGGAGCGGGGGATCGCGCTGCGGGAGTACGTGCTCTCGGGCTGCACGCAGGAGCTCGCGGCGGAGCGGGAGCTGGGGGAGCTGGAGC
>JBIOEY010000130.1:0-6622 GCA_044446505.1 Solirubrobacterales bacterium | reverse complement strand
CCCCGGAACCCCGCGCGCGCCGCCCACACTCGCCACCTCGTCCAGGGATGCCCCCCGCACTCGCGCCCGCGGCCCCGATGGGCGATGGGAAGAGACATGAGCGCCACCATCTCAACCCGGGCACAGGCTCTCGCCGCGATTCTCGCTACGGCGGTGCTCGTGCTCGCGCTGGCGCTCTCCCCCAGAGCGGACGCACACGCACACAAGGCCGCGTGCACGCACTCCGCGGCCGGCCACTCCGGGCAGAGCGCCCATCCGTGCGCGGGCGCAGGGAGCACGGGCAGACCGCACGGCAAACACGGCAAGTCCCACACTCACTCCAAGCACCACGCCAAGCACCGCGGCAGGCGACACGCATCCGCGGAAGGCGGCGAAGGCTCAGAAGAAGTCGGGGAATCCGGAGAAGCGGGAACCGAACCGGAATCCTCAGCCGACGCGCCGGAAGCGCTCTGCGAAGCCGGCAGCGCCGAATCCGAAGGCGAAGAAGCGCTCGTCTGCGAAGGCTGAGACGTCCCCGCCGGCTCTCTGACGCTCGTCACCTTTGTCGCAGGCGTCCAAGGTTGCGCGAGGGGTGGGTGACTTCACGCCGCGCGGCGCAGCTCGCGCGCGTGGCGGCGGGCGGAGGCGTCACGCTCGGGGGCGCCGAGCATCCGCACGAGCTCGGAGAGGACGTCGGGCTCGGCGAGCTGGGACACGCTGGTGCGGGTGTCGCCGGCGGCGATGTCCTTGACGACGGAGAAGTGGCGCGCGGCGAGCGAGGCGATCTGGGGGAGGTGGGTGATGCAGAGCACCTGGCGCGCGGCGGCGATGTCGCGCAGGCGCTCGCCGACGGCGCGCGCGGTGTGGCCGCCGATCCCGGCGTCGACCTCGTCGAAGACCAGCGTGACCTGTTCCGCGACCCCGCCTGCCCCGGCGACGCCGCCGGCGCCGTCGCGGACGGTCGTGAGCGCGAGCATCACGCGCGAGAGCTCCCCGCCGGAGGCGATCTCCCGCAGCGGCCCCGCGGGGACGCCGGGGTTGGGGGCGATCTGGAACTCCACCGCATCCCCCCCCTTGGGCCCGGGCTCGCAGGGGGAGAGCTCGACGGCGAAGGTCGCGTCGGGCATCGCCAGCGCCGCGAGCTGCTCGCGCACCGCCTCGGCGAGGCGCGGCGCAACCTGCACCCGCGCGGCGCGCAGCGCATCCACGCGCTCCTGCAGATCCTCCAGCGCAGCCTGTAGGCGCGCGTCGGTCTCCCCGAGCGCAGCGGCGGCTCCGCGCAGCTCCTCCCCGCGCGCGCGGGCGCGCTCGGCGTACTCGAGCACCTCGGTGATTGTCCCACCGTGCTTGCGCGTGAGGCGTTCGAGCGCCGCCAACCGCTCTTCGACGGCCTGGAGTCCCCCCGGCCCTTCCGCGGCGCTCGCGGCCTCACTCTGCAGGCGCTCGCCGTGGCCGCGCAGCTCGCCCGCGAGGTCCTCGGCCTCGATCGCCAGCGCGCGGGCGCGCTCGGCGAGCGCGTCGAGCTGCGGTTCGACGCCCGCCACCGTCTCCAGGCGCGCGGCGGCAGCGGCGCTCAACGCGGCGGCCCCACCGGAATCCTCTCCCCGCCTACCCTCGACCGCCCGGCCGGTCTCGACGCCCCAGGCACCCTCGCCGCCCCGGCCACTCTCGATGCCCCACGCACCTTCGCCGCCCGGGCCACCCTCGAAGCCCCACCCGCCGGCGAGCGCCTCGGCGGCGTGGCCGGCGGCGGCGAGCAGCGCGTCCAGGCTGCGCAGGCGCTCGCGCTCGGAGCGCAGCCGCTCGGGCTCGCCCTCCCGCGGCGCGGCGTCGTCGATCTCGGCGAGCTCGTGCTCGAGCAGATCGAGCTCCCGCTCGCGCGCGCCGTCCAGCTCGCGCAGCTGCTCCAACCGCTCGCGCAGCTCCCGCACCTCGCGGTGAGCGGCGGCGCAGGCGGCGCGACGGACGGCCTGCTCAGGGCCGCAGAAGCCGTCGAGGATCTCGAGCTGGGCGGCGGCGAGCGTGAGCTTGCGGTGCTCGTGCTGACCGTAGAACGCGAGCAGGTGCTCGCCAAGCCTCCGCAGGTCCGCGACGGCGGCGCTGCGGCCGTTCACGTACGCACGAGTGCGCCCATCGGCGGCGACGCGCCGGGCGAGCACGATCTCCTCGGCGTCCGCGGGCAGCAGCTCCCCGCGCTCGCCCGCGAGCGCCTCGGGCAGCGCGAAGACCCCCTCGACGTACGCCTCGGCCGCACCGGGCCGCACGAGGGTGGGCGGGGATCCGATTCTCCCGACGCGCCCGCCGAGCAGCAGGTCGAGCGCATGGGCGAGCACCGTCTTGCCCGCCCCGGTCTCGCCGGTGAGCACGTTCAAGCCGGGCGCAAGCCGCAGATCGGCCCGCTCGATCAGCAGCAGATTCTCAACGCGCAGCTCCAGAAGCACGCCCGCAGGTGTATCAGCAGGCACCGACGGATCGATCGCGCGAGCGCAGCCCATACACTTCCGTTTTGTTGGGTGACCACGATGGTTCCACCCTCCCCCACCGACGGCATGGCTGCCAGCGATTCCGATGACCCCGAGCGATCCCTGCGGGGGTCGATCGAGTATCTGTCCGCGGCCGCTCTGCAGGAGCGTCTGGAGGAGGAGGTCAACCGCGCGGGGCGCCATGGCACGGCGCTCAGCTGCCTGCTGCTGGACGTCGAGGACCTGCGGGAAGTGCGGCGTGCCCACGGCGAGCTGCTCGCCGAGCAGGCGCTCGCCTACATCGAGCTCGCGCTGCGTCGCGAGCTGCGCCGCTTCGACCGCGTGGGGCGCGCGGCGGAGGGCGAACTGCTCGTGGTGCTGCCCGGCGCCGACGGGCCGCGCGGGGAGGTCGTGGCGCGGCGGGTGCTGAACCGGCTGCGCGCGATCAAGCTCGAGGCGGGCGGCGAGCGGCGCGCGCTGCGCTTTGCGGTCGGCCTCGCGCCGTGGCGGGTGGGGATGGGCGCGGCCGCGCTGCTCGCCGACGCGCGGGCGGCGGCGCGCCCCGAGCGCCGGTCCGCCATGGCGCACTGCATGTAGAGGTGGTTCGGCCGGCGCGCCGCAGCGGCCCTCACAAGACCTTGCACGCGGGGCACGCGCCGGAAACCGGCTCCAGCCCGCGAATCCCGCACGGTTTCCGGTGGCGCATCGGTGGACGACCCGCTCCCGGTAGGTTTCCGGGATGCTCTCCGGCTCTGAGCTGTGGCTGCTGCGCCTGATGGCCGATCGCGGCCTCGCGCTGCTCGACGCGAGCTCGCTGCTGATGGTGATCGAGGAGCGCGGCGAGCTGCGCGTCGCGGCCGCCAGCGGCGAGGGCACGCCGCGGCTGCGGATCATGCCCGTCGAGGGCAGCGCGCTGGGGGTGCTCTACCGCGCGGGGCAGCCGCTCGCGCTCGACCGCCCGCGGGGCCAGGAGGCGGCGTGGCTGCACGAGCTCGGCCTGGAGGCGCGGGCGGCGCTGGTGGAGCCGCTCAGCATGGAGGGCCACGGGGGCGGCCTCGTGATCGCGCTGCGCCGCGACGGCCGCTTCCGGGGGCCCGACAAGCAGGCGCTCGAGGCGTTCGCCACGAGCGTCGCGCAGCGCCTCGCCGCCGAGCGCTCCGTGGAGATCGAGCGGCTGCGCTACGGGATGGAGGCGCGCGAGCGCGAGCGCACCCGCTGGGCGCGCGAGATCCACGACGAGACCATCCAGGGACTCGGCGCGCTGCGCCTAAAACTGGCGCACGCGCGCGACCAGCGCGAGCAGTCGGAGATCGGCCGCCGGGAGCTCGATGCTGCGGTGGACGACGTGCTCGAGGGCATGGGCCGCGAGATCGAAGGGCTGCGCCACCTGATCACCGAGCTGCGCCCCGCCGCGCTCGACGACCTCGGCCTCGTGCCCGCGCTGCAGGCGCTCGCGCGGCGCGCGCAGGCGATCGACGGACTGGAGGTGCACACGGAGATCGACCTCGACCCCGAGCGCGAGCGGCTCGACGCGGAGCTCGAGAGCACGATCTACCGCGTCGCGCAAGAGGCGCTCACCAACGTCAGCCGCCACGCGCAGGCCACGCGCGCGGTGGTGAGCGTCACGCGCAGCGGCGACGGCTCCACGGTGCGCGTCACGGTCACCGACGACGGACGCGGGCTCCCCCCCGGGGGTACCGGGCTCGGTCCCCGCGGCGACGGCCTCGAGGGAGGCTTCGGGATGTCCGGGATGCGCGAGCGCGCCGAGCTCGTGGGGGGCGAGCTCGAGCTCGTGGCGGGCGGGATCGGGGACGGTGGCAAAGGCACCACCGTGCGCCTCACCGTCCCGCTTGCGGGCCGCCCGGCGGCCGTGTAGCTCACACCAACCCGTTAGTCCACCAGCCCGAGGCGCCGCGCGTAGGCGGTGATCTCGGCGCGCGAGGAGAAGCCGAGCTTCTCGATCGCGCGGGCGCGGTAGGTCTTGACGGTGCGCTCCGCCACGTGCAGCTGCTCGGCGATCTGCGGGTTGGTGTGGCCCATCGCGATCAGCCGCACCACCTCGCGCTCGCGCTCGGAGAGCGCCACCCCCTCCTGCGCGGACTCCCCGCCGGTCGCCATCAGCGCGCCGAGCCGCGGATGCAGGTAGTTGCCGCCGGCGACCGCGAGACGGAACGCCTGCAGCAGCTCCGCGGGCTCGGCCTCCTTGAGCACGTAGCTGCGCGCGCCGGCTCTGAGCGCCTGGCGGGCGTACTCGGGGTCCTCGCGCATCGTGAGGATCGCGACGGCCAGTGGGGGATGCGCGACGAAGCACTGGGGCAGCGCCGCGAGGCTCGAGCCGCCCGGCATCGTGAGGTCGAGGGTCAGCAGATCGGGCTTGTGCGCGCGTACTTCGCGGATCGTGGCGGGCACGTCGGCGGCCTCGGCGACCACCCTGAACTCCTGCGCCTCGCGCTCGAGCACCGTGCGGATGCCGTCGCGCACGACGGCGTGGTCGTCCGCGATGATCACCTCGATCGGGCGGTCCACGCCGGGGGTGCCGTTCTGCATCCCGCACACCGTAGCGGCCGTGGGGGCGGAGCACCATGCGGGCAGCACGCAACCGCCGGCCCGCGAGCCCAGGCCCGGACAACCTGGTCAAAACATATCAAAGCAGTTGGACAGATCGTCCAAGAGCCCATCGGAATAGACAGGATGGAGCCGTGTATTGCGCTCGCTCTAGGGCCCACGAACCCTAAGTCAAGCCGTGGCCGTGCGGCGATACCCGTCAGACCAGTGCGCGTGGGCCGCGGCCCTTCGGGACGACAGAGATCGGCACCTTTGGGACGACACGATCGGCACCCTCCGGACGGCAGACAAACGCCCGCGCAGGGCGCAAGATGTCGTGTGTAGCGATCTATCCAAATGGCCCCGATCGCACGGACCGCCGGGAGGGGCCACCGAGAAAGATTCGAGGACAGGCAATGTACACGTCACGGATGACACCACAGTCGAGCAGGGGTGAGTTGCGATGACCCTCGTGAGCGTCGTACTCATCTGGCTGGCGATCGCGGCGGTCGCGTTCCTCGCACTGTCGGCGCTCGCGCGCTTCGCGGCGCGCGGGGAATCGGAGCTCGGGATCGTGGGCACCGCCGAGTTGATCGACACGAGCTACATGACATGAGCCCCGCGGCGATCATCGCAAAGCGCTCCTTGCGCTCCGCTCGCCCCGAGCAGCCCCCACGCACAGAGCAGCCCTCGCGGATACTGGTCGCGGGCGCGGACCCCGTGCAGCGCGCGGCCGTGCTCCACGACCTCAACGAGGCGCTGCCGGCCGACACCCAGATCGGCGAGGCGGGCGCGGTGTCGGAGGTGCTCGCGCAGGCTCCCTCGAGCAGCGTCGTGATGCTCGCCGGAGACCTCGGCGAGGTATCCGCGGAGTCGCTGATGCACGTGCTGGGCAGCCGCTACCCGAGCCTGCCCGTGATCGCGCTCGGCCTCTCCGCGAGGAGCGCCGGCAGCAGTACAGCTCTACCGGCCCGGTGAGCGCGGCCTGCGCGCGCAGGTGCAAACCCCACGTGCAGCCGGCGATGCCGGGGCCGGCCAGCGGAGCCGTTTGCCGCGCGCGCGAGTGCAAGCTCCACGCGCAGCCGGCGGCTATGCCGGGGCCGGCCGGCGGGGCAGTTTGCAGAAAATCTCTCAACTCGTCCACTCGGCCCGGTCGCGTCTCGCGCAAGCGTTAGCGTGGCGGCGTGTTCGCGTTGCCCTCCTCGCCCCGGCTGCGAAGGATCCTGACCGCCTACACGGTCAACCAGCTGGGGACGTGGTTCGGGTACTTCGCGCTCTCGCTGGGCATCTACGACCACACCCACAGCGCGCTCGCGGTCGCGGGGATGTTCGTCGCGGCGCGGGGGCTACCCGCGCTGCTCGCCCCCGCGCTCGTGGCCTCCACAGAGCTGTTCGAGGGCCGCGGCGGAATCAGCAGGCTGTACCTCGTGGAGGCCGCCGCCGCCGTCGCGCTGGCGGCGCTCTTGTGGCACTTCTGGCTGCCCGGCCTGCTCGTGCTGGTCGCGATCGACGGTACGGCGGCGCTCGCCGCGAGCGCGCTGCTGCGGGCCTCGGGGGCGCACATCGCCGCGGAGGAGATCGAGCAGACAGCCGCTCCCGCCGGCGTGCCGGGGGCCGCGGGCGGGACGGGTACCGTG
>JBIOEY010000129.1:0-6844 GCA_044446505.1 Solirubrobacterales bacterium | reverse complement strand
GGGAAGACCCGCGCCCGCCCTCCCCACTCCCGGGGTGAGCCCCGGGCGCGCGGCCCTCGCCGTCGCCACCTCCTGGGGGGGCGCCGCGCTCGCCGGCGGGGCCACCTCCGGGGGGGACTCCACCCTCGTGCGCGGAGCCCCCCCGTTCGGTGCCAGGGCCAGGGAGAGCAGACTCGGTGGGACCGCTCGCCACGGGGACGGCCGGGCCTCGGTTATGCCGGCGTGCCGGCCTTGATCGGGATCACCTTGACTTCCGAGGAGGTCCCCTCGTAGCGGGATTTGGATTCGACGTACGGAGCGACGGTTTCTTTGCTGAGGAACTTCAGGCCGGTGTCGGTTTCGGCGGGGCCAGTCAGCGATCCGGAGACGTGCCACTGGAAGAGCTGCAGGACCGGCAGGAACCCCTGCAGGTAGGGCTGCTGGTCGATCGTGAATTCGATGTTGCCTTCCTGGAGCAGTTTCTGGGTCTGTTCGGTGAGGTCGAAGCCGCCGGCCTTGATGCCTTTGGCGGCGAGGCCGTACTTCTGCATCACTTTCGCGAGGCTTTCGGTGCTGCCGCCGTCCACCGCGTACATCCCCTTGGTGGTGGGGTGGCCGACCCAGTAGGCGTCGATCGTCGAGAGCTCCCCCGGCACGGCGGCGCCGGTGGCGACTTCGTGCACGACGATCGGCTTGCCGGAGGCCCTGATCGCCTTGATCGCCCCGAGGATGCGCGGCTGGAGGTTGGCGGAGCCGGGGGTGGCGATGAACAGCGCCACGTCCCCCGAGCCCACGGCGGCGACGATCCGTTCGCCCATCTCTTCGCCGGCCCGTTTGAGGTCCTGGCCGATGTAGGAGAGCCGCTGGTTGCCGGGGGCGTCGGCGTTGTAGGCGACCACGGGGATGCCCGCCTTCAGCGCGGCTTCGACGGGGGCGTTGAACGCGTGCAGGTCGATCAGCGCGACGGCGATCCCATTGGCGCCGCTGGTGACGGCGGTGTTGAGGGCGTTGACCATCTGGCTGACGTTGCTGCTTTCCGAACCGGTCCACGAATACGTGCAGCCCAGCAGTTTGCTGGCGTCCGCCGCGCCGTACTGGGTGGGGACGAAGAACGGGTTCGTGGTGACGTGGTTGACGAACACGAATTTGTAGCTGGGGTGCGAGCCGAACACGGCGTTGGAGCCGCTGGAGGAGCCGCTGCTCGCGCTCGATCCGCACGCCTCGAGCAGCGCGCTCACCGAGCCCACCGCCGCGCCGGTCAGCGCGGTGCGGCGCAGGAACGCGCGGCGGTCGAAGCCCGGGGGGCGCTCGCCCGTGGATGGAGCGGCATGCTCCAACCGCTCGACTGCCTCGGAAGCCAGGTCGCTGTCGGACATCTCACTCTCCTCCTTGTCGGGACGGTACACACACTGCGCGGGATGGAGGGGCATCCACGCTTATGCGTCTACGCTCTTATGTTTCCCGCGCGAGCCGCTTACTACTCGCGGATTCCCACTAATTCCAACACTCGGGAGGGTGAGATCGCCTCGCCCTTGGAGGGTGCTCCATGACCGAAGAAGAGGGGCCCGACCGAAGCCGGGAGACACGCGCCTCCGGCGCGAGTCCCCGTTTCGGCCAGCCGGCCTCCGGCCGGCTGCGCCACCCTCTACCCAGGCCCGCCGGAGGTGGTGACGGCCGTCACCATCGCCGCGGCGACGAGCACCGCGGTGGTACCGATCACCATGCGCTCGCCCTGGCGGTTGCCGGGGAAGTCCGGCTTGCGCAGGCCGAGGCCGAGCGAGACGAGCAGCGCCCAGCACACGAGCACGCCGCCCGCGATGTAGAAGGGCACCTTGCTCTTCGCCTCCGCCGCGAGGACGGGGGCCAGCTGGAGGATCGCGGCGTGCATCGCGGGCGAGCCTAACACGGGGAACGGAGATATGCTCCTCCGCGAGATGCCCGAGATCGTGCGCACACCGGACGAGCGGTTCGAGGGCCTGCCGGACTTCCCGTTCGAGGCGCACTACCGCGAGGCGGGGGGCCTGCGGATGGCGCACCTCGACGAGGGGGAGGGCCCGCCGGTGATCTTCATGCACGGGGAGCCCACGTGGTCGTTCCTGTGGCGCAAGGTGATCCCGCCGGTGCGCGACGCGGGCTTCCGCTGCGTGGCCCCGGACTACGCGGGCTTCGGGCGCTCGGACAAGCCGACGGACATCGGGTGGTACTCCTACGACCGCCACGTTGAGCTCGCGGTAGCCCTGCTGGAGGACCTCGACCTGCGGGGGGCGACGATGGTGGTGCACGACTGGGGCGGTCCGATCGGGCTGCGGATCGCGGTTGAGCACGCGGAGCGGATCGATCGTCTGGTGATCCTCGACAGCGGGATCTTCACGGGCAACCAGAAAATGGCGGACGCGTGGTTCGCGTTCCGCGACTTCACCGCGCGCACGGAGGATCTGCCGGTGGGCTTCCTCGTGAAGGGCGCCTGCAAGAACGACCCGGGGGACGCGGTGGTGGCGGCGTACGAGGCGCCCTACCCGAACGCGGCCTCGAAGGCGGGCGCGCGGGCGTTCCCGGCGCTGATCCCGTTCGAGCCGGATGCCCCGGGCGCGGCGGAGGGGCGGCGCACGCTGCACGCGCTGCGCGAGGACACCCGCCCGACGCTGATCCTGTGGGGCGATTCGGACCCGGTGCTGCCGCTGTCGGTGGCGGAGAACTTCGCGGGGGCGATCGGCAAGCCGCCGCCGCGCGCGATCGAGGACGCGGGGCACTTCCTGCAGGAGGACAAAGGCCCCGAGATCGGCGCGATCGTCGCCGAGTGGCTCACCGCGCAGCCACGCTGACGCCCATCCCCCCACGGCCCGCGGCGCGCGCCGGATAGACCCCTACTCAGACTGCGCGGGTAGCTGCGGCTGCTGGGGCGCCGGCGCGAGCGCGGGCTCGGAGCGGGCGGCGCGCAGATCGTAGCCGCGGCGCGCCTCGATGTCGGCGTCGGCGAGCACGCGGTCGGCCTTCGTCACGCGGCCGATGCCCTCGGCGAGCGAGCGCGGGAGCAGCGTGCCGAGCTGGTAGGTGCGCTTGGTGGACTTGGGCACCCACACTTCGACGATCCCGTGCTGGAGCGCCTCGACGATCGCGTCGGCGACTTCGTGGGGCTCGAGATTGTGGAAGCCGCGCGCCTGCCCGAGGCCGGCGCCGAGCTCGGTGTTGACGGCGTAGGGCATCACGTAGCTGAGGTCGATGTGGGCGCCCATCATGCGCAGCTCGCCGCGCACGGCCTCGGTGAGGCCGACGACGGCGTGCTTGGTCGCGGAGTAGGTGGCCCCGCCGGCGGTCCCAAACTTGCCCGCCTGGGAGGCGATGTTGACGATGTGCCCGCGGTCGCGGGGGACCATCCGCACAAGGGCGAGCTTCATCCCGAGGATCACGCCGTGGAGGTTGATGTCGATCATGCGCCGGGTGACGAGGTCGTCCTCGTCGACGAAGCGCCCGAGCGGCATGATCCCGGCGTTGTTGACGAGCACGTCGAGCGGCCCGAGCTGCTCCTCGGCGGCGTCGAGGAAGCGGGTGAAGGAGTCGCGCTCGGTGACGTCCAGCGGGAGCGCGACGGTGCGCGGGCCGAGCTCCGCGGCGGTCTGCTGAGCCGCGGCAAGATCGACGTCGCCGATCGCGACCTTCATCCCCTGAGCGAGAAACGCCTGCGCGGTGGCGCGCCCGATCCCGCGCGCTCCGCCGGTGATCGCGGCGCTCTGTCCGGCGAGGATGCGGGGCTGCTTCGCCACAACGGGAAAGCTACCGCACCTTTCATTCCAATGCGGGGTTTGAACGTGCGAACACGTCCCGCCAGCCTGAGGAGGGCGGGATGTCCAAGGGGGAGAGGGCACACACCGCTCGGGCGATCCACGGCAATCGCCCGAGCATGTGTGACACGAGAGGTGGTCATTTGGGATCGTCCGCGCGGGCCTGTTCGTCTGCGACGGCCGTACGCGCCGGGCCTCCCTGCCCGGCGGCAGCTGGATCGGCGTGATACCCGCCAATCCAACCGAGGGGAAGATTGGGGCGGCGATTTCCGTTACCTTGGAGCCATGCCGCACTTCCAGTTCGAGGGCCAGCGGATCGCCTACACCGAGTACGGCGGGGGACCGGCCGCGCTGACCCCCTCGGGCGGACGCGGGCGCACCGCGCGCTCGGCGCCCGCGGTGACACGCCCGCTGATCCTCGTCCACGGGCTGCTGCTCGGCCAGACGATGCACGCGCGCCTCGCGGAGGACCTGGCGGCGCGCGGCAACCGGGTGGTCACCGTGGACCTGCTCGGCCACGGGGAGTCGGAGCGCCCGCGCGACATGTGGCGCTACTCGATGCGCTTCTTCGCCCAGCAGGTGGTCGCGCTGATGGACCACCTGGAGCTCGAGCAAGCGGTGGTGATGGGCACCTCGCTGGGGGCCAACGCGGCCCTGGAGGTCGCGCTGGAGGCGCCGCGGCGGCTGCGGGGGATGGTGATCGAGATGCCGGTGCTCGACAACGGGCTGCTCGCGAGCGCGCTCACGTTCACCCCGATCCTGGTGGCGCTGACGTTCGGGGAGCCCATCATGAAGCTCGTGGCGCGCGGCGCGCGCGCGATCCCGCGGCGCCTGCTGCCCCACTACGGCAACGTGCTGCTCGATCTGGTCCGCCAGGAACCCGGGCCGGGGGCGGCCGTGCTGCAGGGGCTCTTCTTCGGGCGCATCGCGCCCCACCGCACGGAGCGGCACACGTTCGAGATGCCGGCGCTCGTGATCGGCCACCGGCGCGACCCGGTGCACCCGTTCTCCGACGCGGGGATGCTCGCCGAGGAGCTCCCCAACGGGCGCCTCCTGGAGGCGGACTCGCTGGTCGAGCTGCGCCTGCGCCCCGAGCGCCTCACGGAGGAGATCGCCTCGTTCCTCGACGAGGTGTGGCGCGAGCCCAGGGCCCGGGCCAAACGTCCCGCCCGCCGCACCCGCGCCGCGGGGCCGTCGGCCTCCGCTTGAGGGGGCGCCGGACGGAAGCGTCGCTCTAGGAGGCGGGCGGGTAGAGCGCGACTTCGCTGAGCGCCACGTGCCCGGGCGCCTGGGCGGTGCCCTGCGAGGCGGGGGGGGCCTTCGTGATCCATACGACGATGCGGCGGTACGCCCTGCCTTCGGTGCGGAGCTTCAGGTGCGTGACCTTCTTCTTCAGCACGTGCGAGCCGCTGAGCGGAGTCCAGCCGGGATCGACGATCAGCGCGGGGGCCTTGGCGCCTTTCGCGCCGTACACCTGCACGGTCATCCCGCGGGTGGGGGTCGCGAGTTCGAGGCTCGCGAGCTTCGTCGGGCTGCGTAGATCGATCAGCAGGCCCTCCGCCATGTTCGGGAAGGAGCTCGCCTGGACCTGCGCGGTCCACGCGGTCGAGGGTTCGCCGTCGATCGCGAGCGCCGGGTCGCCGAAGCCGGCCGCGGGGTAGTTCGAGGGGTTGTACGTGCTCGCCGCGTCGGTGTCCAGCAGGATCGGGTTGGGCTTTTCGCTCTTGCCCGCGCCTTCGCTCGATTTCGATTCGCTCGTCGAGGTGCCGGTGGTTCCCGTGCCTTTTTCGGATGAGCCCGTGCCGGATTCCCCGCCGGAGCCCGTCGGTTCCGTGGAGCCTGTCGGTTCCGAGGAGCCCGAGCCGCCGCCGGAGTTGGGCGTGGGGACGGGCGCGGGGATCTTCGGCGGCTTGGCGGTGCTGGAGGGCGGGAACAGCAGGCCGCCGGAGCCTTTGCCCGAGGAGTGCGAGCTCGTTCCCCCCGCTCCCCCGGGCGTCGCCGGAAGACTCGGCGTGGCCGGCGTGGTGGCGGTGGGGGTCGCGGCTTTCGGCGCGCCGGGTACGAGCGCGACCACCGCAGGGTGCTTGGTGGAGTTGTGCTTGTCGAGCGCGGCGGCGCCCGCCACGACGGCCCCCGCGGCGAGCAGCGTGGCGGCGAGCCCGAGCGCGACCAGCGGCCTCCAGTTCGGGCGCTCGCCGAGGCTGCCCGGCTCGCAGGCCCCGCACTGCAGGCACCACTGCTGGCCCTCCTGCAGCGGGGCGCCGCAGTGCGCGCACGTGCGCGCCTCTGGGGAAACTTGCGCGGGCGTCGCGGCCTGGGGCGCCCCCTCGGGCGGGACCGGCGGGGTGGGCGGGCCTCCAGACGAAGCCGGCTGCTCGGTGCCGGATGCAGCCGGAGGATCGGCGAGCAACGTATCCACTGCACACCGAGTCTACCCCCAGATCGCCGATTTGGCGCCGGTCGGCGCCGACCCGTGGCACGGAGGGCGCCCGCCCGCCTCCGCGGGCGGGTTAGCTGTGGGGGGTGAGGCGAGGCGCCGGTGGGCCTCCGGGGACGATCTCGCGGCCGGTGGGGCGCAGCTGCTCGTCGAGCTCGAGCTGCCAGTAGTAGCGCGTGAACGTGCGCCCCTCCTGGAACTCGCCCACATGCGGGGGGATCGTCTCGCCGGCCGCCATGCGCACGATCAGCTCCGGGTAGCTGCGCCCGGGCAGCGCAGCGTACGCGGGCGCGGGGAAGGCCCCGCCGAAGCGGGTGTTCACGTCGGTGATCCCGAGGCCGATCTCGGGGTCGCGGAAAACCTGGATCGTGGCGGGGCCGCGCACCGCAAGGGCCTCCATCGTGCGGCGCCCCAGCTCGATCAGCTCGGGGTCGCGGAGCGTGGCGCCCTTGATCGACTCTCCCCCGCGGGACTCGAGCATCGTGCGCGGGATCGCGTTCAGGCAGCGGCCCTCGAGGTCGCCCAGGCAGTCGATCGAGAGCTCCGGCCCGCCCATCGCGCGCTGCACCATCACCGGCTCGCCCGCAGGAATGGTTCCCCGCCCACCCCGCCCCTCGGACACGTAGCGCACGAAGAACTCCCTCTCCGC
>JBIOEY010000128.1:0-6845 GCA_044446505.1 Solirubrobacterales bacterium | reverse complement strand
TTGGTGGAAAGCGCCGGACAACCGGCATGGAGAAGCGAATGAAAGAGTCGTACGCCGAAAGATCTAGCGAATCATGGTGGCCCCGAGTCATGCGTTGGCGACCCGCGAGGGCGCAGCGAAGCGTTGACAGGGGGCACGTGGGCCGGTTATTGAGCCTCGAAATACACTTGTCTGGGGTGCCGACGCGCTCATCAACGTCGGAAGGCAACATCGCTGGCGGCGCTTTCGCGAGCCGTCAGCGGGCCCCGCGGGGTCGAAGAGCCCGGCACGCGTGCAATCTCTCCAGGCTGAGAACCGGGAGAGCCCACCCTCACCCGTGCTCGTCCGATGATGCCCCGCCCTTTATGGATCGCGGGGTGGCATGTCGGCGGGTCGCGGGTCGCGCGGGGAAGGCCAAGGCTGTAATCCCGTGATGCACGATGGTGGGCAGTCGGACGGTCCCGTAGTACCCGAGAAGCGGCCGAACAACGCCCAAGGCGGGGCGGCGGAGGCCGTGGAGGGAAGGGGATCGGCCAAGGAGAACGCGGACAGTGCAACACGCCCCGGACTTAGCTAAGCCTTTTGGCCTCATGTCTACAGCGTCTCGATCGCCTTGGCGGCAGCCACGGGCACCCCTGGCGTGCCATCGAAGGACAGTCTTGACCTGCATGACGAGCGGAGCCGCTAATGGCTGGTTTGGCCTAAATGTCCAGGATGCCATTTCCAGCTGGAATGTCCGCTATGCTCATGGTGTCCGTATCTTGGTCTTCTCATGGAACTCACCGTCTCTCGACCCCAGCTCTTGACCGTTGCGCAGGCCGCGGCGCTGCTCAGCGTGAGCGATCGCACGATCCGCCGTTGGATCGAGGCGGAGAAGGTGCCCTATCTGAAGCTCCCTGGGGGTGGCTACCGCATCCCCCAGGCGCAGCTCCTGGAGTCCTTGCGCGGCAACTACGATCTCGCGGGCGAGCTGGCCGGGCTCGATGAGCGCTTCGCCTCGGTGACCGAGGAGCAGGTCCGCACGGCGCTCGCCGACAGCGAGTAGCACCGGCCCGTCGGCGGTCATCTCTACGCTGGCACACTGTGCCCCGCGTGGTCGTCGATACCAGCGTGTCGCTTCCGGCGACGCTCAGCCCAACGGGGATGGCGCGCAAGCTCTGGGTGCTGCTCGCCTACGGGGCCCTCAACCATCACGCCGAGCGGCACCGCATAGAGCTCGAGCTGCTGCGCGCCGAGGCCGAGATGCTCGGCGCGCAGGCAGTAGGCTTTCAACGAGCTGCCGTGGAGGCGGAGGCTACCGAACAGCAGCGTGTGATCCTCCGCGATCTCCTGCCCGACAATGCGCCAGAGCATTGGGTGGCTCTCGGCTCGGCCGTGCTCTTCCAGGAGTACGAGCGGAAGGTTCGGGAGATCGGCAAACGACTGAACCCCAACGTGCGCGAGACTGATGTCGGGCCCCTACGTCGCCAGCTGCAGGCCATCTGCGCCGCGGGATCGCCGCCCTTCAACCCTCTACAGGCGCCCATCCTCACACGAGACCGTCAGGACGACCCGATTGTCTACACCGCGCTGCTCGCCGAGGCGGACTACCTCATCAGCGACGACCGCGACATCGTCCCCGACCGCCACGAGCACCACTACGAACACGAAGATCACCACGTTCTCGCCGTCACCTTTAACCGCTTCCTCGCCGCCTACTTCGAGCCCACCGACCTCGACTGGGCAGCCATCGACGGCCGATCCCGGTCCCACAAGGAACGGCCGGACGATCAAGAGCACAAGCGAACGTTGGAACAGGCGACGCACCCAGCAGCTCTTCAAGCGTGCGATGTGGGCGGTTCGTGTCGGGTCGTGGCGGCGGCGATCGGCGGCATCGTGTTCGCGTACTTCGCCAATCCGCCGCCGAAGGCAACGGCAGCTACTGAACTCAGCACACCTTGACGGCCACCGTGATCGGCTTGGCTCGGCGCTTGCCGCCGTGGATCTCGAGATAGGCCTTGGCGCGCAGCTTGATCGTGCTGCCCGAGGTGGCGGTACGCGTGACGGTGAGCCGCACGCGAAACGGCGCGGACCGGTCGGCGGTGGTCGACTGGACCTGCGCAAGTCCGTCGGAGACGGTTGCGACCGTGGTGTACATCCCCGGCGTCGTATAGGCGTGCGACGTCGCCGCACCGGTGCCCGTCGTGCCGTCACCGAAGTTCCAGGTGGTCGCCAGCGGGTCTTGGTTCGCGTCGGACTCGGCGACGCTCAGCGTGGCTGCCGTTGGCCACGAGCGTTCCGGCGGAGACGGTCGTCGTACCGGTGTAGGTGTTGTTGGCGCTGGTCAGCATCGTCCCGGTGCCGGCCTTGGTGATGCTCCGGGAGCCGCCCGTCTCGCTGATGACGCCCGTGACGCGCAACTCGGGCGCGGCGCCCGGGGTGACCGTGACAGTCGGACTGGCGCTGAGCCGCACCCCGGACGCCAGCGTCGCGGGTCCGGAAGGCGAGGATGCCGCCTGGACGTCGCCCGAGAGAGCGAGCAGCCCGGGACCGCTTATGGTGGCGCCGGTCATGCTCAGCGAGCCGGCCGAGAGGACGCCGCCGATCGTGATCGTCCCTTCGTTCACCACCAGGGGTCCGGTCATGTTCAGGCTCGCCCCCAAGACGCGGCCCCCGTCGACGGTCAGGCTCTTGGCGAAATCACTGTGCGACTGGAAGTCGAACACCCCGTCGCTGTTGACGGTGACGACCGTTTCCGGGCTGATATCGGAGGACTGGTCGAGGACGAGCTGCGCACCGGCCCCCATCCCGTCGCCGATCGTGATCGACGAGCCGACGATCACGTAGCCAACGGGGGTAGCGATGTGCAGTGCACCCGAGAGGATCGAGGTGGGCCCGGTGTAGGTGTTGCTGCCGGTGAGCGCGAAGTCGCCTCCGCTGCCGGCGAAGACGAGGCCGAGCGTCCCGCTGACGGGCCCAGCGATGGTCAGCGTGCCGGCGCTGGAGGCGGCCTCGAGCGCCGCGCCGGTGATCGCTACCGGGAGCGTCGCGCCGAGCGTGTTACCGCCGGCTTCGGAGACGATGTTCTGGACCAGGGTGCTGCCGTTGATCGTGAGCGCGGTGGCGCCGTTGATCGTGTTGTTCGCACCGGTGAAATGGATCTGATCGACCACAAGGCCGGCGATGTCCATGGACGAAGTGGTGTTCGCGCCGAACTGGACGATCGTGCCGCCGGCCTCCCCGCTCGTCGGCTTGCTGCCGCCGCTCCAGTTGGCCGCGTTGGACCATGTCCCGTTGGTAGGCCCGATCCACGTGTGCGTCGCGCCCAGCGCAGGAGCAGCACCGAAGAGCGCCAGCGCGAAAAGTACATGCCTCACTCCAGCAGCAGCGTCACGGGCCCGTCGTTGACGAGCTCGACCTGCATGTGCGCGCCGAACACGCCTCGCTTCGCGGCGGCTCTCTCGCAGAAGTGCTCGTACAGCGGCTCCGCGTGTGCGGGCCCGGCGGCGGCGGCGAAGCTGGGGCGGTTGCCGCGCGCCGCATCCCCGTAGAGGGTGAACTGGCTCACGCACAGGATCTCGCGCTCGCCGAGGGGCTCGTTCATGCGACCCTCCGCGTCCGCGAAGATCCGCAGGGCGCGTACCTTCTCGGCGAGCCGCTCCGCCGTGGCGGCGTCGTCGTCGTGGGCGACCCCCAGCAGGACGAGCAGCCCGGGGCCGATCCTCGCCACCTCGCGACCCTCCACGCTCACCGCGGCGTGGGCGACCCTCTGGACCAGTGCGCGCATCGACCGCAGGGTAGGCGATGGCCGCTCACGCCCCGCCGCCCTGGGCTGCCAACCCTCGGTGGCCTCGGCCCCGAGCCCCTCGCCCTCGGTGCCGTCGCCGCCCGGGGCACGGCACCGAGGTGGCGGCGCTCGCGCGGCTGCCGTCCTCGAAGCTGAAGTCGGCGGCGAACGGAAAGCCCCCGCGGGGACAGCTGTTTGGCAGGAGGATGCCGGGCGGCTGGTAGGCCAGCGTGCGGCCCGCCACCCGTTCGTAGTAGACGATCATGCTCGGCCCGAGCGTCGAGCGCAGCTGCACGAGCGCCACGTTGGGGGCGCCGGGGATGCTGGGGATCAGCGGTACGCCGATGCTGAGCAGCCCGCCGAACGGCGCGGGCGCGGGCAGCAGGACGCCGGGAAACACGACCCCCGCGGCGAGCGGCCTGGTGCCGATCGCGCTGAACAGCACCGCGATGTGGCCTTCCTGGTCGGACGCCCGCAGGATCGTGATCGGGGCGCTCTCCCTGACGACCTCCGGGCCGAGCGCGATCTCTGCGCGCGCGGTGCCGTGGCCCATGACCGAGTTCGCCGGGCACCCCGCCGGCCCCGAGGCTTGCAGCGTGGCTTCCGCGCAGGTCGCGAGGCCGAGGCCGCTCAGCGCGATCCCGAGGTAGTTGGGGTAGCTCAGACCGATCGCCGTCAGCGCCGGTGGGACCCGCCCGGCGCCGGCGCCGATTTGGAAGCCGAAGCTGAGCGTGGTCCGCCGCCCGAGGCGCTCCGGCGCGAAGCTCGCGCTGAGCGTCGCCGATGGCGCGGCCGGCGCCGCCGGGGGCAGGCAGACCCCGAGGAGGAGCGCCGCCGCGATGAGGGTCCGGCGCACGGCCGCCGTTCGCCTCACCCCCGCCTGCGCCTCGCGCTGCCAGGTGAGGAGCGTCGCCGCATCTCAGTAGGTGAGCGTGCCCGTGGTCTGCACGAGCAGCGCGTAGTTCTGGCGGTCGAACGTGCCGTAGAGCCCGGTGCGCCCGCGCGCGTGCGCGTAGCGGCCGGTGCCGCCGGTGACGATGAGCTGGCCGGCGAAGCTTTCGTAGATGCCGGCGCCGTGCGGCGTGGCTTCCCCGTGGCCCCGGATCGTCCCGCCGCGCGTGTAGATCGTGAAGCTGCCGCTGAGGGTGCTGCCGACGTTGAAGTGCACGCGCATGCTGCCCGGCAGCGTCCCCGAGGCGCGGCCTTCCTCGTAGAGCAGCGAGCCCGCGGCGGAGATGTAGTGCAGGTGGGCGGTGTCGGTCGCCCTCAGCGTGTGGGCCTCCGCGGGCCCCGCCGCGAGGAGCGCTCCCGCGGCGAGCACCCCGAGCAGCGTCGCGGCGAGCCTCGTGGGGATCCGCCGCACCCGCTTCGCCAGGCGCCAGGCGCGCATCAGCGCGAGCGTGGGCACGATCGTCGGTCGCAGCTCCCTGCGCATGTGCTTCACCACGGGCAGCGCGACCGGGCTCCCCGCGGAGGGCGCGGAGGCGTAGTAGGCGACGACGCCGACGAGCGTCATCACGTGGTGCGCCGCGTTGGGGAGCAGGCGTGCCCGCGCCGCAGCGTCCGTGGCGACGCGCACGAGCCGCCGCGCCATCTGCTCGGGGCCGTCGTAGCAGCGGAGGTAGCCGAGCTCGCCCGCCTCGATGTCCTCCCGATGGTCCACGAGGCTGTCGAGCATCGTGAGCGCGCCGATCGAGAGGTACACGGCGTCGATCGCCCTTGCGTCCTCGGGTCCGGTGTGGCGGTCGGCTGCGGTGGCGATCAGAGCGTGCACGGCGATCACCGATGCCGCTGCCCCGGCGAGGAACTCGGGCCACTGAAGCGCCGTGCCCGCCGCTTCGCGTCCGGCCCATCGCTCGAGCTCGTCCACCCCCGGATCGCCCACTCCGGGACCACCCGACTCCGGACCACCCGACTCCGCACCACCCGACCCCCGCTTCGAGCGCGCCGCCGCGTGGCTCAGGACCTGTGCCTCCGCGCAGCGCTCGGCGCTCCGCTGCGCCGTCTCGGCGACCGCGGCGGCCGCGGGCAGCTGCGCAAAGGCCCTCCTCGCCGTGCTCGCCAGCTCCCCGAGGTAGCCGCCGTCGTCCGAGTGCGGGTGGTGGCGGTAGTAGTCCCGGTCGAGCGCGGCTTCCGGAGCGAGCACGTCGCAAAGCGCGGCGAACAGCTGACGGCCGTCGGTCAGCCCGTCGGAGGAGGGCTGCTCGGTGAGGAGGTCGAGGTAGTCGTACATCACCTGCAGCGCCACGATCGCCTCGACGGCGCTCCGGCGGTGCGCACGCGGCGCGAGTGTGGCGAGCGTCGCGGCGACCTCGACGTTGAAGCGCTCCTTGCGCAGCTTGCTGGTCGCGAGCCTCTGCAGGACCGGATCGGGAATCTCGCCGGCGCGCCGCTCCCAGTGGGCCAGCTGCGCACGCACGAGCGGCGCGACGGTGCTCCAGTAGCGGGCGTTCGCAACCCCGAGGGCGAGGCTGGGACTACTCATTGAGCGCGAGGATCGGGGAGACGCGGGAGGCGAACCAGCCGGGGACCGCGGCGATCGCGAGCACGACGACGGTCACGAGCGCGAGGATCTCGAGCGGCCGGAGGCTGGCGCCGACGCTCGCGACGGGGAAGCCGGTGACGTGGGCGAGGTAGCCGTCGATGATCGCCTGGCCGTAGATCCCGGCGACTGCGCCGGTGAGGCAGCCGGCGCCGAGGATCAGGGCGGATTCGACCGCGAGGATCAGCCGCAGGCGGCGGGCGCGCACGCCGGAGAGGCGCAGCGCGGCGAGCGACACGCGCCGCTGCCAGATCGCGGAGGTGAGCGCGGCGGCGAGCGCGAGGACCGCGGCGATCAACAGCAGCGTGGAGATCTCCCCGAGCTGCCCGAGCCCTTCGCTGGTGAGCGCGTCGATGCTCGCTTCGCGTTCGCGCGCGGTGGTGACGGCGAGGCCGCTGGCGGGGCCGAGCGTGCGCTGGATCGCGCGCTGCACGCCGGCGACGCTCGCGCCAGAGGCGAGCGCGACGGCGAGCGCGGTGGGGGCGCGGGTGGCCCACAGCCGGCGGTAGTCGGCGGTGCTCATGAAGATCGCGCCGGGGCTCCAGGCGAGGTTGGTGG
>JBIOEY010000127.1:0-6985 GCA_044446505.1 Solirubrobacterales bacterium | reverse complement strand
GGGGTGGGCCATCAATTCCTGCGTTCGCCGCGGCCGGCAACCCCACCCGCCCCGCGCGCGTCTCCTACTCCGGCGGCACCGCCGCGATGGGCGCGGGCGCGATCGCCGCGGCAGCCGCGGCCGCCGGGCCCGCGGGCATGGAGGCGTACGCCTCCAACGGCGGCGGCGAGGAGTACGAAATGGCGCCGGTGGTCGAGCAGAGAGTGGTCGACTCAGAGCACCAGGTGGGGCGCAACGATCCCTGCTGGTGCGGATCTGGGAAGAAGTTCAAGAAGTGCCACGGCGCGTAGGACGGCCGTGGACGCGGCGCATGGCTGCGTCCTCGGTCGCTCGTGTGCAGAGCACACTTCGCTTCCTGCGTCCTTGCCCTGCTTGGTCCACGGCCGTCCTACAGGTTTGTTCTTCTCACGGCGCGTAGACCGGCGACGCTGATAGCGTGGAGGGATGGCCACCACTGCCTCCACCGAGTCCACGCCGCAGAGACTTGCGGCGATACGTGACCAGCTGAAGCTGCTCGCGGACTATCTTTGACCCGGCTGCGCTGAGCGAGCGCGCGAGCGCGCTCGAGGGGGAGATGGAAGCACCGGGCTTCTGGGACGACTCCGAGCGTGCGGGGAAGGTCTCTGCCGAGCACGCTCGTGTGACGCGACGCCTGGAGATGTTCCGGGCGCTGGAGAGCGACGTCGAAGAACTGGACGGGCTCGTCGAGCTCGCGCAGGAGGACGAGTCGATCGCGGGGGAGGTCGAGGAGCACATGGCCTCCGCGGAGGTGCGCCTGCAGGCGCTCGAGGAGCAGCGGCTCTTCTCCGGCCCCTACGACGCGGGCGACGCGCTCGTGAGCGTCAACGCGGGCGCGGGGGGCACCGACGCGCAGGACTGGGCGGAGATGGTGCTGCGGATGGAGATGCGCTGGGCGGAGTCGCGCGGCTTCCAGGTCGAGCTGCTGGAGGCGAGCGCGGGCGAGGAAGCGGGCATCAAGTCCGCGACGTTCCGCGCGGCCGGCGAGAACGCCTACGGCCTCCTCGGCGCTGAGCGCGGGGTGCACCGCCTCGTGCGCCTCTCCCCGTTCGACTCCGCGCACCGCCGCCAGACGAGCTTCGCGGGCGTGGAGGTCGCTCCGGTCGTGGAGGAGGCGGGGGAGATCGAGATTCTGGACGACGACCTCCAGGTCGATACCTACCGCGCCTCCGGGGCGGGCGGCCAGCACGTCAACAAGACCGACTCCGCGGTGCGTATCACGCACCGCCCAAGCGGGATCGTGGTGCAGTGCCAGAACGAGCGCTCCCAGTCATCCAACCGCGCCACCGCGATGGCGATGCTGCGCGCGAAGCTGCTCGAACGCCAGGAGCGCGAACGCCAGGCGGAGATCGCCCGCGAGAAGGGCGAGGCCCAGGACGTCAACTTCGGCTCGCAGATCCGTTCCTACGTGCTGCACCCCTACACGCTCGTCAAGGACCACCGCACCAGCCACGAGATGGGCGACGTCCAGCGCGTGCTCGACGGAGATCTAGACGGGTTCGTCAGGGCTTACCTTCTCAAGGCCGCGTCGCAGGGCTAGTGGACAGCGCCGAGCTCACCGCGCTCGTGCGCCGCGCGCTGGAGGAGGACGTTGGCCCGGGCGATGTGACGACCGAGGCCACCGTGGCCGTGGAGGCGCGCGCGCGGGCGACGATCGTGCAGAAGGCGCCGGGGGCGATCTATGGTCTGGATGCCGCCGAGGCCGCGTTCGCGCTGCTCGACCCCGGGGCGCGCTGCGAGCGGTTCGTGGAGGAGGGGGTGTGGCGCGAGCGGGGTGGCCCGGTGCTCGCCGTGGAGGGCTCCGCGCGCGCGCTGCTCACCGCGGAGCGCACCGCGCTGAACTTCCTCGGGCACCTCTCCGGCGTGGCGACGATGGCGGCGCGTGCCGCCATCGCGGTGCAGGGTACGGGGGCGCGGGTGCTCGACACGCGCAAGACCACCCCGGGGCTGCGGGCGCTGGAGAAGGCGGCGGTGGCGGCGGGCGGTGCGCACAACCACCGCGCGGGGCTGTATGACGCGATCTTGATCAAGGAGAACCACATCGCCGCCGCCGGGGGGATCGCACAGGCGGTGGCTCGCGCACGCGAGGCCGCCCCGGCACTCGCGGAGACGCTGGAGGTGGAGGTGCGCACCTCCGAGGAGATCGAGCAGGCGCTCGCCGCGGGGGCGCCGCGCCTGCTGCTGGACAACATGGACGACGCCCAGCTGCGCGCCGCGGTCGCGCAGGTCGCCGGCCGCGCCCAGCTCGAGGCCAGCGGCGGGGTCACCCTGCAGACGCTCCGGGCGCGCGCGGAGACCGGGGTAGAATGGGTCTCGATGGGCGCCCTGACCCACTCGGCGCCCGCGCTCGACCTCTCCCTGCTCCTGGAGGCACTGCCATGAACCTGCCCATGGCCCCCACTCAGGCACCCCCCACAGCGCTCTCCCCCGAGGAGATCGCCCTCCTGCAGGAGGAGGTGCGCGCGCTCGCAGCCGAGCGCGGCGCGGTGATCCTCGCCCACAACTACCAGGTGCCCGAGGTGCAGGACGTCGCGGACTACGTGGGCGACTCGCTCGGCCTCTCGCGCCGCGCGGCTGCGGCGGAGGGCGAGGTGATCGTGTTCTGCGGGGTGCACTTCATGGCGGAGACCGCCTCGATCCTGTGTCCCGAGAAGACCGTGCTGATCCCCGACCTCGACGCGGGCTGCTCGCTGGCGGCCTCGATCGACGCCGAGCAGCTTGGCGAGTGGAAGGCCCGCTACCCGGGGGGGGTGGTGGTGATGTATGTGAACACCACCGCCGGGGTGAAGGCGCTCACCGACTACTGCTGCACCTCGGCGAACGCCGTCGACGTCGTGCGCCACATCTACGAGACCCGCGGTCCCGACACCGAGATCCTGTTCGGCCCCGACATGTGGCTCGGGGCGTATGTCGAGAAGGAGCTCGGCCGGCGGATGCACGTGTGGGACGGCGAGTGCCACGTGCACGCCGGCATCCGCCCCGCGGACATCGAGGCGACGCGCGCCGCGCACCCCGGAGCGGACTTCCTGATCCACCCGGAGTGCGGCTGCACCACGAGCGTGATGGAGTACGTCGCCGCGGGGGACATCTCCTCGGAGGGCGTGCACATGCTCTCCACCGGCGGGATGCTCAAGTACGCCGAGCAGGCCGAGCACAGGGCCTCGGCAGAGGCGGTCGAGGGCGCGGGCGTCGAGCGGTGGGTCGATGGCGAGGGTGGCGCCCCGGGAGCCGCCGCGAGCGCGGGCCCCCAGGGCAGCGGGCGGCGCGAGGTGGTGGTCGCCACCGAGACGGGGATGCTCTACCCGCTGCGCATGGCCGCGCCCGACGTCGAGTTCATCCCCGCCAACGCCGAGGCGAGCTGCGTGTACATGAAGATGATCACGCTCCCCAAGCTGCGCGATGCGCTCAGGGACATGCGGTACGAGGTACGAGTCCCGCCGGAGATCGCAGAACGGGCGCGGATACCGATCGACAGGATGGTGGCGATCGGGTAGTGTGGCGGATCAGTCACAACTATAATGATAACTGTGGCGGATGTGCTACTATGCTGGCATGGTCGTCGACGCTGAGGATGTGGCAGCCGAGCTGATAGCTCGCATTCGCCGGGCGCGCGGGTTCAGCCAGACAGAGCTTGCGCTCCGCAGCGGGCTCGACCGTTCTGCGCTGAGCGCCTACCAGCATGGACGTCGACAGCCATCGGTAGCAGCACTTGCCCGCATCGCCGCCGCAGCCGGCATGCAACTGGACCTCGCGGCTTCTCCCAATGCGGCCGCGGAGGAGCACGCGGGTCGAGTCTTGGCCCAGGTGCTTGATCTCGCTGAGGCCTTGCCGTACCGGCCGCGAGCCGAGCTGGCCTATCCGCCACTGATCCAGCTCCGAGCATGAGCGATCTCAGCGAGCTCCTGCTCGCCGTTCACGACGCGCTGGAGCGAGCGGACATCCCGCACGCGGTTGGCGGGGCCATCGCGCTGGCCTACTGCACGCTCGACCCGCGCGGCACGAGAGACCTCGACGTCAACGTGTTCGTGGGACCTGAGCGAGCCCGCGAAGTGTTCGCGGCGCTGCCGGAGGGGATCGAGGTCAGCGGGGAGCGGCTGGAACGGCTCGAACGTGACGGTCAGGTGAGGCTCAGATCGGGGATCACGCCGGTCGACCTGTTCCTCAACGTCCTCCCCTTCCACGACTATGTCGGCGGCCACATCCGGCAGGTGCCGTTCGAAGGACGCACCATCCCGGTCCTGAGCTGCACCGCCCTGGCCGTCTTCAAGGCGATGTTCGATCGGACACAGGATTGGGCTGACATCGAGGCGATGGTCGAGGCCCAATCGTTCGACCTCGACGAGGTGAGTCAGTGGATCCGGGAGATGGTGGGGGACGACCGGCGTATCGATCAGCTGGCCGCAGCGCAGGCCCGACGTCGTTCCCAGGGCGAGCCTCGACCATTGCGTCTGCGTCCGGATGGCGGCGTGGACGCCCCCCCGATCTGAAGCTAAAACTCCTCGGCCGTGTGCGGTCCCACGCACGCCACTGCCAGATTCTCCGTGATCCCGGCGGCGACCTCGCGGACCTCCTCGTAGGTGACCGCGTCGAGGGCGGCGATCGCGGCGTCGGGGTCGATCTCCTCGCCGAACACGATCGACTGGCTCGCGGCGTAGCGCGCGACGGCGTTGGTGTTCTCGAACGCGAGCACGAGCCGCCCGGCGGCGTAGGCGCGCGCGCGGGCGACCTCCTCCTCGCGGGGGCCCTCGGCGCGGAGCTCCTCGACGATCTCGCGCATCCGGGTATACGCCTCAATGCACTTGCCGGAGTCGAGGCCGGAGCCGAGCTGCAGGATGGGGACGTCGGCGAAGGAGTGGTCGATCGCGTACACCGAGTAGCAGAGGCCCCGTTTCTCACGGATCTCGTCGAACAGGCGCGAGCCCATCGAGCCGCCGAGCAGCGTCGAGTAGATCGCGAGCGCCGCGCGCTCGCGGCGGTTCCGCACGCGCACCGCGGGCCGGTAGATCATGCGCAGGTGCGACTGGTTGGTGTCGCGCTGCTCCACGAGCGTCTCCGGTGCAAAGGCCGGCGCGGGCACGTACGGCTCGGGCGCCCCAAGCGCGGGGAAGCGAGCGAACATCTCGTGCAGCTGCGCCTCGGGGGGGAGGTGGTCGAGGTTGCCCACAAGGAACGCCCCGCCGCGCGCCCCCGCCCAGCGGCGCTCGCGGAACGCGACGATCGCCTCGCGGGTGAAGCCGCGCAGGTTTTCCTCCGGCCCCAGCACGGTGCGCCCGAGCGGGTGCTCCCCGAAGGCGGCGCGGTCGATCAGGTACTCCGCGATCGTCGAGGGCTGGTCGTAGGCGCGGTTGATCTCCTGGATCACGACCCCCCGCTCGCGGTCGAGCTCCTCGGGGTCGATCCGCGGGCGGCCCACGAAGTCGCTCAGCAGGTCGATCGCCGCCGGAGCGGACTCCGCGCGGACGGTGATGTGGAACGCGACGAGGTCGTGGCTGGTGTACGCGTTCAGCACGCCCCCCAGCCGCTCCGCGGTCTCGTTGACGTCGGTGTAGGTGGGGTACTTCTCCCCGCCCTTGAACACGAGGTGCTCGAGGAAGTGCGCCATCCCGTTCTCCTCCGAGCGCTCGGTGCGCGCCCCCGCGTCGAATGCGACCAGCGCGGTCAGCGCGCGCGTGCCCGGCACTCCGATGCGGTGCACGGGCAGGCCGTTCGCGGGGACCGCGGTGGTGGTGACGCTCGCCATCGCCTCCACCTTATTGAACCCGCGCCCCGAGCCGGCCAGACCCGCGCGGGGCGAAGGCAATGGGGAGCCGACGCTGGGAACCCGGCACGTGCGCGATTGCGCCGCCCGCCGGGACGGGACCTCGTAGGCTGAGGGGGTCTTGACCCCTCGCCGCCGACCGCCGATCCCCGCCATGCTGGCCACCGTCGCCGCGCTCACAGCGGTGCTGCTGGCGCTGCTCCTCGGCGGGATCTGGCTGGGGGGGCATTCGGAAGACCTCCCGGGGTTCATGCAGCGGGTGTTCGTCGCGAACCGCAGCACGCGCGTGGTGGACGAAGCGCTGGCGCGAATCCACCGCGACTACTACCGCCCCGTGGGCGACGGGCAGCTCGCGAACGCCTCGATCGCGGGCGCGGTGGCGAGCCTGAACGATCGCTTCTCCCACTACCTCACCCCGAGCGAGCTGCGCGAATTCGACCGCCCCGGGAGCTTCAGCGGCATCGGGGTGGAGGTCAACCCGGACCCCCGGGGGCTGCGGATCGTGCAGGTCTTCAACGGCTCTCCCGCCGCCCGCGCGGGCCTGAAGGTGGAAGACGTGATCGTGGCGGCGGACGGCCACAGCCTCGCGGGCCTCCCGGAGAGCGCGGCGACGGGCCTCGTGAAAGGGCCCCCGGACACGAGCGTGACGCTGCGGGTCGCGCGTAGCGGGAGCACGCGCACGGTGACGCTCACGCGCGCCACGATCTACCAGCCGGTGGTGGCCTCGATCACGCGCACCGTGCACGGGGTGAAGCTCGGGGTGGTGGCGCTCGCGACCTTCAGCGCGGGCGCCCACGGGGAACTGCGCGAAGCGGTGGAACACGAGCTGCGCGCGGGGGCGCGGGGGCTCGTGCTCGACCTGCGCTCCAACCCGGGCGGCCTGGTGGAAGAGGCGCGGCTGGTCGCGAGCGTCTTCCTGCCGGAGGGGGCGGTGGTGGTGACTACGCGGGGGCGCACCCAGCCCACCCAGATCATCGCCGCGGAGGGCGGTGCGATCCCGGCGTCGGTACCGGTGGTGGTGCTCGTGGACCGCAACACGGCCTCCGCCGCGGAGATCGTGACGGGTGCACTCCAGGACCACCGCCGCGCGACGGTGGTGGGCACGCACACGTTCGGCAAGGGGGTCTTCCAGGAGGAGCAGTCGCTCGCGAACGGCGGCGCGCTGGACATCACGGTGGGGGAGTACTTCACCCCCCACGGCCACAACCT
>JBIOEY010000126.1:0-7095 GCA_044446505.1 Solirubrobacterales bacterium | reverse complement strand
GTGGGGGGCGGCGCCGCCGTAGTCCGCGGAGCGCGGGAGGGGGCGACGCTGCTCGAGCTCCACATTCCACCCCTGGGAGAAGCCGCGCATGGCGAAGGCCACGAGCAGCATCTGCACCGGGATCACGAGCAGGGTTAGGAGGCCGAGAAAGCTGGCGTTGAGCGCGGGAGCAGCGAAGCCGGCCTTGTCGCGGTTGAACCACGCGGGAGCCGCGACGAACGCGAACGTGGCGAGCAGGGCCGCGAGCGCCGACGCCACCGGCAGCACCCCGCGGTTCCAGCGAGCCGCGAAGAAGGCGAGCACGAGATAGACGAGGATGAAGAAGCCCTGCACCGCGATTGGCCCACCGCCCTCCAGGGCTCCGAAGCCGCCGACGGTGATCGCGAGCACGAGCGCCGCGCTCGCGATCAGCAGCACGATCACGGTGGCGCGCGTGGCCCGCACGACCGGCTTGTCCCGGTTCGGGTGCGTGATCACGATGTCCGTCTGCGTCTGCTGGCCGTCTGGGGTGGACACTATGCAGATGACCATACAATCTCCGGAGGACTTCGCGCAAGCATCGTCCTTCGCGCGGGCCCCGAGAGCGCCGCGCGGGCGTGGTGGAACTGGCAGACACGCCGGCCTTAGGAGCCGGTGGGCTCAGGCCCTTGGGGGTTCGAATCCCTCCGCCCGCACTATCGCTTGGTTACTGGCTTTTCTCGGGATCGAGGGCTGAGTTTGGAGAGGTCATTTTGGCCTTGTGTTCCCAAACCGTGTTCCCCAGATGCCCACAAGTGTGCCGCGCGCCCGCCCGGAAGCTCCGGTACCTGCTCAGACGGCGGCTTGGATCTTCAGCGGCGAGTAGTCCCCGCTGCGCTTGGCCGGCTGGCGCTTGATCCGGCGGGAGCCCAACTGCGTCGACGAAGTCGATCAGGGTGTCAAGGGTCGGAGCCGAGCTCTCGGTCTCCCCCAACAGGCGAGTCCGCGCGCCATGCGCTTGGTCATCCCCCGCACCAGCTACGATGACCAAATGAACACAACAAGCAGCACCAGGGACGAGGAGGGGGTGCTCAGCGACTTCAGGGATGCGCTCAATGGCTGGCGTAATGCGCTTGAGGCGCACCGGATGGCGCCCCCCGATCACGGCTTCAGCGCCCGCCTGGCCGGTCTCGCCCAGGCCGCGAGCGAGGAGGCGCGCGCCTGCCGGGCCGCGGACGCCGCGGGCTTTGACTGGCCGCCCCACCGTGCCGCCGATCCTCGGCCGCCGTATGAGCTGCAGCCCGGTACCGGACGCCGCGGACACGAGGGCCTCTGGCGGCGCTTCGACGAAGCCGTCCGGCAGCTGAACACCGCGGCGACCGGACAGAACATGCTCGATGTCGCCCGCGCCTACGACGAGCTCGCCGCTGCCGCCGCGGAGCTCGCAGAGGCGGTAGAGCGCGAAGACGGGGCGAGCGGCAGGCGACCACGCTCCCGCGCGCGCCGCTCAGCCTGACCTGGGGAGAGAACTTCGCTTGCAGTCGCTTCCAAGGTGGCTCAGGAGCGCTTGGATGGCAGCGCTGGAGTCCCCGTCTCATCCCATACCGATGCCGGAAGCTCGGCTTCGCGGCGGCGGTGGGGCAACCCGAGAGTCTCCGGCGCCCAGAGGTCGCGGCGGGTCGCCAGCGAGCTGCTGTCAGCCTGTGCGCGTACGAGCAGCGCGTCGACATGCTCGCGTCGTATCCGAAAGGCGCGGCCGATCTTCGCTGCCGGCAGCGCGCCGCTATCGATCCAGTTACGGATCGTCTGAGCGGTCACCTGGAGCTCCTCGGCGACCTGGGGAACGGTCAGGATCTGCTGCTCAGCCATCGCTCAATACGCCAACCATCGTTGCGGGAATTGGCCCCAGCGTATACAGGATGCCGGCTTGATCGCGCTCGATCCTCGTTCCCCTCGTGGATGAACAGTGCCGTCACGCTGTGCCATTCCGCCACCCGCAGGATCAGAGCCCGATTCCGAGGTCGATGCCGCGATCGGACGTGACCTCCCGTCCGAGGCGCCGCTCCGCGCGGTCGATCACTTCGCGGGCGCGTTCCCAGTCGCGCTGCTGCACTCCCCGCTGCTCGGGTTTGGACCCAAGAGCGTCGGTGGGGTCGGTGATGTCGTACTGCGCGCGGTAACGCGCGGCGTGACGCACGCCGTTCTCCCATGCCTCGCGCTGCGCGGGCCGGTCAGGCCGCTCACCAAAGGTGGCCTTCACCCACGCAGCGGGGGTGTGTAGTTCGCGCTCGGCGAGCTCGTTGCGCAGCGCCGTGTGCTCACGGCTGGCCTCGGTGATGGCGTGTTCGAGGCCTTCGCGTTCGGCGCGGGCCTCGATGGGCCATTCACGCTCAGCGGGTCATAGGCGCGACGGCAACGTGGACGCACAACCCGACCGCCCAGAGGCCGGCCAGTGTCACCGCGAACGCTTCATATGCGGTCTCGTCGAACAGTCAGAAGCGCGCCTCCACGACCTCGGGGTGCACGGCCAGCGCCGCCGTCGTCGTCGTGAGCGCCGGCCCCGGCGGCCGCCTGCAGCGGGTAGCCGTACACGCCCGTGGAGACCGCGCAGGCCAGGATTCGCAGCGTTGACGATCGCCTCAGCCGGCGCGTCCCGGGTGATGTCGCCGCAGTGGAGGGTGATGCGCGGGGGCACAGCCACCCTGATAGCACGGCGCGCGAGCGCAGCGACTCGACTGCGTAGACGCTCCGTCTCAACGCTTATCAGCACGTTCCCGCCGCCATCCCGTCGCAGGCGCGCGCTGCCGATGAGCAGCGGCTTTCTGCAAGTCTTCCCGCGTGGCCGAGCTCTCCGTCATCTCCATCCCCGAGGACCGCTTTGACGACCTTGCGCCGCTGTGGCGGATGCTGTACGAGCACCACCGCGCGCTCGCGCCGCACCTGCGCGACCGCGAGGTCTCCTTCGAGCGCGCCTGGGAGACCCGCCGGGGCCTGGAGCGGGAGTGGCTGCACTCAGAGCCGCACTCCTTCGTCCTCGCGGCTCAAGACACCGGCCGCCTCGTCGGCTACGCGTTCGTGCGCGTCCGCTCCGGGCACGGGTTCGCCGCCGCATGGCGCGCCTCCCACCCCCTCGCCGAGCTCGTCACGCTCGTCGTGGTGCCCGACGCTCGCGGGCAGGGCGTCGGCTCGATGCTGCTGGACGCGGTCGACGCACGGCTGCGGGAGCTGGGCGTCGAGGACATGGCAATCGCGGTCCTCACGACGAATACTGACGCGGCCCGGCTGTACGAGCGGCGGGGCGCCGTGCCGTTCGTCACCCAGTTCGTCCAGCGCGTCCCACCGGCCGGCGAGGTGCGCATCGACAACGGGGATGCGGGCCGTTGAGCGCGCCCGGCGAGCTGCCCCTCGGCGAGCCGCTCGACTGGACGCCGGTCGAGCGGCCCGTGCGCACCGCGCTGCGCGGCGCCCACGTGCTGGTGCGACCCGTCGACGCCGCGCGGGACGCTGGGCCGCTGTACGCCGTCTCGCACCCACCCGAGGGCGACCTGGCGATCTGGACCTACCTCCCCGACGGCCCCTACGAGAGCCCCGCGCACCTGGGCCAGATGCTCGTGTGGGCCGAGACCTCAACCGACCCGCTCTACTTCACGCTCGTGCACCTCCCCGACGAGCGCCCCCTCGGCCTCGCGTCCTACCTGCGCATCACGCCCGAGTTCGGCGTGATCGAGATCGGCCACATCTGGTTCGGCGCACCCCTGCAGCGCACCACCGCCGCGACCGAGGCGATCTACCTGCTCGCCCGCCACGCCTTCGAGGACCTCGGCTACCGGCGCCTGGAGTGGAAGTGCAACGCGCTGAACGCCGCGTCTCGCCGGGCGGCGCAGCGCTTCGGGTTCGCCTTCGAGGGCGTCTTCCTCCAGCACCAGGTCATCAAGGGCCGCAACCGCGACACCGCCTGGTACGCGATCACCGACGAGCAGTGGCCGGCGATCAGCGCCGGCTTCACGGCCTGGCTCGAGCCCGCGAACTTCGACGACCACGGGCGGCAGATCCACCCCCTCGGCGAACTGATCACCGCGGCGCGGCGCTGACCCCCCAGAAGCATTCCAGCAGTGGTTCGTTCATCCGGCGTGCACTCACGACGTGATGCTTCCCGAGGCGCGCGACGTGGCAACGCGCGATGAGATTCAGGCGATGTGGGAGTGCGATTAGCCGGCGGACTGCGGCAGGGTTGCCCCGGGCTTACGCTCCACTGAGTCGATGAACGTCGCTACCCCGGCCCTGCGCCGGGCGCGAGGTCTTCGCGAAGCTGGGGCAGCACCGCGAGATCCTTTGGGCGTCCGGCGGCCGCCTTGCTGCGGATGATATCCGCTCCGGCAGCGACGAGTACCCGCAGGTCGCTCCCGGGCACCTGCTCACGGGTGGCCACCGCGAGGCGGTCGAGATTGCTTTCATCCGGGGCGGGGACCACATCGATGTCGAGGCTGCGCCCGCGCCAGCCGCGCGCCTCGGCGGCCGCGCCGCCGATCGATCACCACGTAGCGCACCCCGTGGCGCTCCAGGATCTCGAGGACGCCCTGGCGGTCCGCCTCGGCCGGCTCCGCGTCGCTCACGCCGCTTGCGCTTGTGCCCGCAGGCGCTCGGTTTGCTCCAGCGTTGCCCACAGCGCGGGCAGGAACACGCGACGCTCCTCCAGGGGGCTGGCGTCGGCGATGCGGATGAGGTCGCGCAGCGAGGCGACCGTCGTCACGGCCTGCTCGAGCGCCACCGGCCTGGCGGCGCGCTGCAGGTCGCGGTAGCCGCGCGTGCCGCTCAGGCGCGTGGCGAGCGCCAGCGACCCGCCGGCGCGCAGCGGCCAGCGGAGCGTGACGTCCTGGCCGGCGAAGGGATCCTCGATCTCCCGCGGCCCGCCATCCAGAGCCTCCACGGCGGCGTGCAGGCGCTCGAGGTTACGAGGGCCTTCGTCGGCGACCAGCAGGTACTCGCCGCGGGCGAGCGTGATCGGCCAGCCGTGCACGGCGCCGGCCACATCGCCGATCAGCACGTAGCGCACCTCCTGATGCGCCAAGGCTGCGGCGACCGCGAGCGGGTCGGCGGCATCGCGGGCTGCGAGGCTCCGCACACGCTCGGTGGCGGTCAGCCGCAGCCGCGCGGCCACGTCGCGGGCATAGGAGTCATCGCCATTGGCGAGGCCGGCCACGAGCTCCAGCCCGCACGCCCGCGCGAGCGCCTGCACCCCGTCCATCGACGGGGCGTGCTCGCCGGACTCCCAGCGCGCGATCGTCGACGCCGGCACGCCGAGGCGGCGCCCCAGCTCTCGCTGCGTGAGCCCGGCGCGCCGGCGCGCCATCCATACGACGTCTCCACCGATCACTCTGGCTATGATAGCGAAAACGCTCTTTTATACAAAAGTGGCTGAACCTGACATCTAAGATCGAGACGGCGACATCTTCCCAAATCGCATAAAGCAACTGGACGAGCGGCGTCAAAACCGCTTGAACAAGCCATATTTTACAGGTGTCCGCGGCGGAATGGCAGAACTTAGAGCCGGTGGGCTCAGGCCCTTGGGGGTTCGAATCCCTCCGCCCGCACTATCGCGTTCGGATCCGGATGGGTCTGCGATCGGGTCACCTCCGCCCTCCACTGTGCGAGCCCCACCAGGACCAGCGCCACCGGCACCGTTGCGGGCAACTCGTCGACGGCGAAGAACAGGAGGTCGAAGGCCAGCGCGAGGCCCGCGACGAGCACCGCGGCGCGTAGCTGAAGGATGCGGGCGGCGCCACGCGATCTTCCAGCCGGCCACCCGCAGGCGAGCAGGCCGCCGAGGAGGCCCGCCACGAACAGATCCCCGTAGCCCATCGCCGCCGAGCCGAGCGCCTCCGCCTGTAGCCGCGGCAGGCCCGCCGCGGGGTGGGCCACGTTGAGCGCTTCGTTGGGGCGCTGTAACAGTTCGGATGCCACCAGCGCCGTGTCCGCGCACGCCATCAGCACGATCCCCGCGGCCAGCCACCGCAGCGGCGTGACCGCGGCGAGCAGCACCCCCAGCGCCACGCAACTCAACGCCGAGAGCGCAAGCGCCGCCGCGTGCCCCGCGAGCCCCCCGCGATCCGCCCACGCGAGCGCGAACAGCGCTGGCACCACGAGCGCGAGCCTCGGCCGCGCGCCGCGGCCCAGCAGACCCAGAGCGAGCGCCGCGAGCACGGGCACCGCAACGAGGGCGAGATACGTAAGGCTCTGCGCGCTCGCCCGCTCCGCCGCGCGTGCGATGAGCACGAACGCCACCACCGAGAGCGGCGGGATCGCCGCCCACATACGGCAGCGCCGCCGCTCGAGCCAGGGGATCGAGAGCGTGCCCGGCAGCGCCACGACCGCGCCCTGCACAAGCGACAGCGCTCCGATCGAGAGCCAAAAGGGCAGCATCGCGACTCAACATAGAGGCACTCGCGCAACTGGCAGCGTCGCCGGACCCCTTCCGACAACGGGCACCCGCCGCCCTTTGCGCTACAAAGTGCTCGGATGCCCTCCCCTCTCCCGCGGTTCGACCCCGCCCGGGCCCGATACCACCGCCGCCGCGGTGGGGCGGTTCTCGCGCTGATCGCGCTCCTCCTGCTCGCGATCGGCGCCGCCCACTCGCGCGGGGGGGCCCGCCGTCACTCCGCGCCCCGCGCCCACTCGCGCCGCGTTCCCGCCGTGCGGCCGACCCCCGCGCAGCTGGCCGTGCGGGAGCGAAGCGCGGAGGACAAGGCGATCGACCGGATCCTCTCCTACACGCCCGTGGTCAGATCGGGAGGCTCCCGGGGCCACGAGGTGGCGCTCACCTTCGACGACGGCCCCGGGCCCTACACCGCGCAGCTCGTGCACGTACTCGACTCCCTCCACGTCCACGCCACCTTCTTCGCGATCGGCGAGGAGGAGCGCTACTTCTCCGCCGGGACCCTCGCCGAGCTGCGCGCGGGCGACGTCGTGGGGAACCACACCGAGACCCACCCCATGATGGCGCGGCTCTCCGCACACGGCCAGCACGAAGAGCTCTTCGAACAGATCCTCCGCATCCAGCTGCTCGGCGGGGGGGGGGGGGGGGGGGGGGGGGGGGGGGGGGGGGGGGGGGGGGGGGGGGGGGGGGGGGGGGGGGGGGGG
>JBIOEY010000125.1:0-7115 GCA_044446505.1 Solirubrobacterales bacterium | reverse complement strand
GTCCCCTACCCCCACCCCTCCCTGCGGCCCGTGCTGCAGAGCACGCTGGGGACAGTGATCTTCCAGGATCAGGTGATGGAGGTCGCCCAGGCCTTTGCCGGCTTCTCCCCTCGCGAGGCCGACGGGCTGCGTCGCGCGATGAGCCGCAAGCGCTCCCACGAGGCGCTGCAGAGCCACCGCGAGCGCTTCATCGACGGCGCGCGTCGCCACGTGGGCGCGGACCTCGCCACGGCGGAGCGCGTGTGGGAGATGGTGGAGGGCTTCGCCGGCTTCGGCTTCCCCAAGGCCCACGGCGCCGCCTTCGGCCTGCTCGCCTATCAGTCCACGTGGCTGCGCGTCCACCACGGCCCCGAGTTCCTCTGCGCCCTGCTGAACGAGCAGCCGATGGGCTTCTACGCCCCCGACACCCTCCTCCACGAGGCCGAAGGCCGCGGCATCCCCGTGCTCGGGCTCGACGTCAACGCCTCCGGGGTGCAGTGCGCCGTGGAGGCGGTGGGCGTCGGGGAGATGCCCGGCGCGGGGGAGGCGCCTGGCGCGGAGGCCGGCGGCGGGGGAGAGGCGACCGGAGCGGGGGAGCCGCGCTTGGCCGTGCGCCTCGGCCTCGGCTACATCAAGGACGTCCGCGCCGAGGAGGTGCGCGAACTCGTCGCCGAGCGCGAGCGCGGCGGGCCCTTCCGCAGTCTTGGGGAACTGGCTGCGCGCTGCGGCGCGGGACGTCCAACGCTTGAGCAGCTTGCGTGGTCCGGCGCCTGTGACGACCTCGTGGACGCCGAGGGGGCGCCGGAAGCGGCGGGCTTCAAGGATGCGCGCGAGGCGACCGGCTCCGCGGATGCGCGCCGCCGCCTCGCCCTCTGGCAGCTCGGGATCGCCACCCCCGGGCGCGCGGCGGGCGAGGGGGGCACCCAGCTGGCGCTGCCGCTGGAGCTACCCGAGGCGCCCCGCCTGCGCCCGCTGAGTCGCTGGCAGCGGCTGATCGCCGACTACGCCACAGCCGGCGTCACCGTCGGCGACCACGTGATGGCCGCGCTGCGTCCGCGGCTCACCGCGCACATGCTCGCCACCAGCCCCCAGCTGGCCCGACTGCCCCAGGGCTCCGCGGTGACCGTGGCGGGGCTCGTGATCGCCCGCCAGCGGCCCGGGACCGCGAAGGGCACGATGTTCCTGCTGTTCGAGGACGAGTGGGGCCACATCAACCTGATCGTCCCCCGCGCCGTGTACGAGCGCCACCGCCCCCTCGCCCGCGCCGAGCCCCTGCTGCTCGCCCGCGGGCACCTGGAGCGCACCGCGGTGGAGCGCGTCGAGGGCATCGAGGAGGTGCCCCCCGTGGTGAATGTGATCGTGTGCGAGCTCGCCGCGCTGGAGCGCTTCCTGGCCCCCCTTTCCGGCGAGGAGGTCCCTGCGCGGGCGCGGGTCCATCGCCTCCGCGGCGTCACTGCGGATGGCGCCCTGCAGACGGGCCACGATGGAGCGATGGGTGATGGCGAGGCGGGCCGCGATGCGGATGAGGAAGGCGCCGAGGTGGGCGCCGGCATGCGAGCGGTCGCCCCGCCAGTTCAGAGCTTCGCCGCGGGGCGGCGGCGGTAGGGGCGAGGGCACGCGCGACCGTTCAGTCGTCATAGCCCTCAAAGGCGTAGGGGTTGAGAAACTGCCGTCCCCAGAAGTACTTTCGGTCCTCGGCGGTCATGCGCGCAAGCTCACTGACCTCCTCCCAATTTGCTCTGATCGCCTCGACCTGACGATCGATGATCTGTCTCGCCTCGGCGTTAGAGAGCAGATACGCCTCGGCTGCGCCAGCGCACCCGTCGAGTCGGCTGAGCCTGAAGCCGTCGGTGCCAATCTCCATTGCTTGGCTCGCCTCGCCGCCTGCCCGCGGCTGCGGGCAGATGTCATATGCGGGCGTGAGCGACAGCTGCTCACCGTCCCAGAACGCCGCGTGGTTGCGCGCGTGGTCGTCAGTGTTGCCCACGAGAATGTTGAAGGTGATGCGAGCGAACAGCTCGCGTAGAGTGGTACGCGCGTCGGTGAAGTCGTGGCGGATCCTCTCCGCCAGGTCCGCGTAGCTGGCGCCCCGCCACGGAGTCTCTCCGAGCTGGAGGATGGTCGACGCCGAAACGACGGCCCGCCGGTGGCCTGTCCCCGGTGGGCGGTCGAAACGCTCGACGAGCAAGACGTCTTTACGAAGTGCCCGACGAAGCTGTACTGGCGATACCTCGAGTCCGACCCGACGCGCGAGCTCCATCGCTGCGAACTCCCCATTCACGACCGGGTATTCGTCAGTGGTGGAGGAGAACTTTGCAATGAGCTTGCGCCCGTCGTCGTCCAGCAGCGCCTTCGGGCGCGCACCGCCGACTGAGCTGCCGTGGAGCAGGGCTTGATCCAGGGCGGGCGAGAATGGGACTCCCTCTTCGAGCCGTTGCGCCGCCTGCACGAGCTCCTCGAGCGAGGCGCTGGTGCCGCCGCGGACCTGATACACCTCCGCGGAGGCCTGGAAATCAAGGGCACCGATCCGGTCTGAATCGGATTCCAGCAGGAAGGTCAGCAGCCCAGGGTCCGCGGTATCGTCGGTTGCGTTCCTGCGTCGCAGGATCACGCGACGCCCCCACGCGTCGGGTCCACTATCGGCAATGCAACCGGCTACCCGTGCGCCCGAAGGAGGTGGGAGCACACCGCGCCGAAGCGGCAGCTCCGGAGCGTAGGGAGCGATGGCGTCGTCGCGGCCCAGGTAGCCGCGACCGTAGTTGAAGTTGAGGATGTCGCCGACGGTCTCGAGTCGGCCTGCGACGACTGGTCTGGCTGTACCGGGCAGCCAGACCCACACGTACGCTTCGGTCGGCCGCTCAGAAGTCATCCTTGAGTCCGTCCGTGGGGACACGCACGCGCTGCGGAAGCAGCGCGACCCGAGTGTTGGTGCGATCGAGGTCGAGGGTGAGCCGTGTCTGATCCTCGTAGAACAGCGGCACGCCGACGAGCGTTGCCACCTCGAATGCCACGCCAAGGCTCACCGTAGGATCGCCCCGCTCGACCTTGCGCAGCGTGGGCAGCGTGACCCCGGCTCGCTCCGCCAGCTCCCGCATCGACCAGCGCCGCCCGCGTCGGGCGAGGGAGACCTGGGAGCCGAGAAGCTGCGCCGCTTCAAGCGTGGACCGCGAGTATGCGCGAGTTAGCTTCATGACTTTATAATATATATAAAGCACTTTAAAAGCAATAAAAATGTCTTTATGGGAAGGATGATTCAATGGCCAAGTGCGAGATCATGGGCCACGGACTGGTGTTGGCGCCAGCTGTGGGCAGAGGCTCCACTGGTTCGATCGGCACTTGAGGTACCCTCCCGGCGTGAAATACCGCAAGCTCGGCACCAGCGACCTGGAGGTCTCGGAGATCAGCCTGGGATCGTGGCTGACCTACTCGGGTGGGGTGGAGCGCGAGCAGGCGGAGGCCTGCGTGCGGGCGGCGTTCGAGGCGGGGATCAACTTCATCGACACCGCCAACGTCTACGGGCGGGGCGCCTCGGAGACGCTGCTGGGGGAGGCGCTCGCGGGTTACGAGCGCTCCTCCTACGTGCTCGCGACGAAGGTGTACTTCCCGATGTCCGACACCGATCGGGGGCTCTCCGCGGCGCAGATCCACAAGCAGATCGACGCCTCCCTGGCGCGCCTGCGCACCGACCACGTGGATCTCTACCAGTGCCACCGTTACGACGAGCAGACCCCCCTGGAGGAGACGATGGGGGCGCTCGCCGAGGTGGTGCGCGCGGGCAAGGCGCGCTACATCGGCTTCAGCGAGTGGCCCGTGCAACGGATCGCCGAGTCCTTGGAGCTGCCCGACGTGGAGTGCTGGGTCTCCAGCCAGCCGCAGTACTCGATGATCTGGCGGGCCCCCGAGGCGGAGGTGATCCCGCTGTGCGAACGCGAGGGGATCTCGCAGATCGTGTGGTCGCCGCTCGCCCAGGGGGTGCTGACCGGCAAGTACCCCCCCGGGCAGCCGCCGCCCGCGGACTCCCGCGCGGCGAGCGAGAGCATGAGCGTGTTCATGGATCGCCTGCTCGACGACCGCGTGCTCGAGGCCGCCCAGCGCCTCGTGCCGGTCGCCGAGGGCATGGGACTCACGATGGCCCAGCTGGCGCTCGCCTGGGTGCTGCGTCAGCCCAACGTCGCCTCCGCGATCGTCGGCGCGAGCCGGCCCGAGCAGGTCCACGCCAACGCCTCCGCATCCGGCGTCACCCTCGACTCCCAGACCCTCGCCGCAGTGGACGAGGCTCTGGGGGAGGTGGTGGTGAGGTGACGCTCGATGCTCAGACCCTCGCCGCGGTGGACGAGGCGCTGGGCGAAGTCGTCGTGCGCTGAGCGATCGCGCTGCGCGCCGGGGAGCCGAGCCGATCGCGCTGCGCGCCGGCCGGCCCTCACACGACGGGCGGCGGCGTGCCCTCGGCGCTCGCGGCGAGCGCCGGGTCCCACTCGCACACCACGCACGCGTGAGCGAACGCCGAGCGGGCGAACTCGAGCGCGACCGCATGGGGGTCCGGGCTCGAGCGGACATCGTCCCAGTCGAGGATGTACTCGCCGAGTGTCGCATCCCAGCGCGCGGCCGCGGGGGAGAGCGTGGCGGCCGCGAACCCCGCGGGCGCCGGGTGCGCGTAGGCGTAGAACGCCGCCCTGTGGTAGCGCGGGTCGCCGGGCCACCAGCCGACCGCGACCTCCTGCGCATCCATCGCGTTGCGCATGATGAAGTCATCCGACGGTGGATCGGCTGGGAGGCCGGAGAACAGGTTCACCGCGAGGTCGAACGATCCCCACCACGCGTTGACCGGCGTCGAGCGCCCACGAAACGGCGCACGGAACGCCGCGAGAACGAGTGCGACGCGGGTCGCCGCGGCGAAGTAGGTGGAGACCTGCTCGGGGTCATAGCGCGCGTGCTCGTCGTCCTCGTCGAGCGGCACGCTCCAGGGCACCTCCTGTGGCTTGGGGTCGATCTCGACGGCCCCGGCAAGACCACGGATTGCGTCCAGCACTTCGCGTGTGACCTCGCCCACCGCTCGATCGGGGGTGAGGGCCACGCGTCGAACGCCACCCCCGCTGTGCTCGACCACCGCCTCGTGGGTTCGTAGATCGAGCACGACCACGAACGTCCCCGAGCCGTCCGGCGCCCCCAGCGGGGCGGTCTCCCACCCGCGCGCGGTGAGCCGCAGCGCCGCGTGCTGGAGCTCTGGCTCAGCCGGCGCGAGCGCCACCGCCAGCTTGCCGAGGACCTGGGTGTGCGCGTGGAGCGTGTCGCACGTCGCACTCCACTGCTCGTAGGAAAGCGCGGGCCACCCGGAGGGCATCGCCAAACGCTACTCGCCGGGCGGCCCGCGTGTCGTCCACGTTCGCTACGCCTGCTTCACCGCGGAGACATCCACGAGGATCTTCACCTTGTCGCTGACCACCACGTTGCCCGAGCCGAGCGCTGCGTTGAAGCGCATCTCGAAGTCCGAGCGGTTGATCTGAGCAGTCGCGGAGACCCCCACCCGGGCGTTGCCCTGGTGGTCCTCCGGCTCGACGCCCTCCAGCGTTGCCCTCAGCGTGACCGAGCGCGTGACCCCGTGGATGCTCAGCTGGCCCTCGATCTCGAACTCGTCCTCGTCGGTGGGGCGGATGGTGGTTGAGCGGAAGCCGATCTCGGGGTACTGCTCGACCTCGAAGAAGTCCGCCGAGCGCAGGTGCGCGTCGCGCTGGGGCTCGTGGGTGTCGACGCTGTCCACCTGCACGGTGCCGTAGGCGACCGCGCCCTCGGGGCCGACCTCGAGCGTGCCCTCGAACTTCGTGAACTGCCCCTTGACGGTGGCGATGCCGAGGTGTTTGACCTGGAACTCGACGCTCGAGTGGACCGGGTCGACCTTCCAGGTGCCGGCGGGCAGCGGGGTCGTTGCGGCTGCGACTGCGGCTGGTGCAGCGGGTGCGACGGCTGTGGCGGACTCGGGCATGGGAGATTCCTTCCGATAGTAGTTGTGCACGCAACGATAGCAAAAGGTTGCGCGCGCAACCACACTCCTAGCGCCGCTGCACGACCAGCGCCTGCGTGGCGAGCCCGAGCGGTCCGCGCACGTCGTGCAGAACGCTCTCCGCCCACGCAATCCCGCCGGGGTGCAGCAGGGTGCGGGAGTCCAGGCCGATCCACTCTCCCTCGGGGCGGCGGTTGAGCGTGACCGAGAGGTCGGCGTTGATGAACACGTACTCCTCGAACGGGAGCACCGCGCTCACGCCGTTGCCGAAGTCCGCCGCCGCCATCACGCGCACGAGCGGGCTGGGGGCCTCGCCGGGGAGCACGGGGCGGTGCAGACGCATCCACACCGCGGCCGAGCCCACCGGCGCGTGGGCGCTGGAGACTCCCACCTCGGGGAGCTGGCCCTTGAGCGGGCGGCCGTGCAGGAAGCGCATTTCAAGGGCGGTTGCCGCGAAGCTCTTGCGCTCCATGTCGTCCAGCGCAAAGCGCACCGGGTGCGCCTCCTCGGGGCCCGGCAGCGCGGGGCTCTCGTGCTCCTCCATCACCCGCACGGCGAGCGCGGGCAGCTCCGCGGGTGCGGGGAGGATGCGCAGTGCGTGGGCGCGGCAGACGAGCTCGTCGCCCGCGTACAGCTCCGCCTCGAGCTCCTGCACGCGCCGGCCGGGGCGCAGCACGCGGGTGCTCAGCCCGAGCGGCGCCATCGGGATCGGGCGCAGGAAGGAGAAGGAGATGCGCGCGAACGGCAGCTCGGCCTCGGGCAGCATCCGCTCGAGCTCACCCGCGATCAGCGTCGCTGGGGCACCCCCGTGCAGCGCGCGCGGGTCCCACGGCCCCCGTGCGTGCTCGGTCGGCGTGAAGCGCCCCTCCCCGTCGGAGAGGAAGACGCTTGCGGTGTCGCCCGCGTCCGTCCTCGCTGCCGCGGTCTCCTCGGCGCCCGCCGCCCCTGTGCTGTTGCCCATCGTCACGGATGCTATCCGCAGCGCGCGGCCGCGAGACGCCTCACTGCGGCAGCCGCGCGACGAAGTCCGCGAGCTTGCGGGGGTCGCGCAGGGGGGCGCCGTGGCCGAAGCAGGCGAGCGCCGGTTCCAGGGCGGCGAGCCGCCGCGCGGAGTCGCGGTTGCGGGCGGGGTCGGGGG
>JBIOEY010000124.1:0-7168 GCA_044446505.1 Solirubrobacterales bacterium | reverse complement strand
GCTGGGGGACCTCGTCGCGGAGGAGGTGCGGCGGGGGGAGCGGATCGTGGCGATCGACGAGGAGGCGGTGCTGATGGCGCCGTACGGCTCGCGGGTGCCGTTCCAGCTGATGCTCGCCCCGCGCCGCCCGCGGGCGCGCTTCGAGGAGGAGGGGCCGACGGGCGCGGCGCTGCTGCACGACGGCCTGCGCCGCCTCTCCCGGCACCTCGGGACGAGCCCGCCGCTGAACCTGTGGGTGCGCACCGCCCCGCGGGGGACGGAGCGGTTCTGCTGGAGGATCGACGTGCTCCCACGCCTCACGCACCTCGCGGGCCTGGAGCTCTCCACGGGGGTGAACCTCAACATCGTCGCCCCGGAGGACGCGGCGGCGGTGCTGCGGGAGGTTTGAGCACAGCTACATTTCCAGCCTGATCGCGCCGCTAGAATCCGATCATGACCGCCAAGGAGATGGTCTTGGCGCAGGCGCCGAGCTGGACCGAGGAGCTGACTACATGAGCAGCCGGCCAGCACAGAAGCCGTTCTCGATTCGGATGAGCGCAGGGACGCTCGCCCGCCTCGACGCGGGCGCACGACGCCGCGGGGAGGCCAAGGCGCGGACGGCCGAGCGACTCATCGACGAGGGCCTGCGCATGGAGGACCACCCCGGCGTCGTTTTCAGAGACGGCCCCGCCGGACGCCGAGCGGCGCTCGCGGGCGGCCCGGATGTGTGGGAGGTCATCGAGACGCTCGAAGGCACGGGGCTCGCGGGCGAGCAGGCGATCGCGGCCACCGCCGAGTGGGGCGCCCTCACGCACGCACAGGTCCGCACCGCGGTGCGCTACTACGCCGACTTCCGCGAGGAGGTGGACGAGCGAATCGCCCGCAACCGCGAGGAGGCCGACCGCCGGCAGGCGGCGTGGGAGCGAGCGCAGGCAGCGCTCGCTTGAAGCTCCTCCTCGATGAGATGTACCCGCCCGCGATCGCGGAGCAGCTTCGCCGCCGCGGCCATGACGTGGACGCAGTGGCTGCCCGAGGGGAGCTTCGCGCGGTTGCGGATCCCGACATCTTCGCGACGGCGCAACGGGAGCAGCGCGCCGTCGTCACCGAGAACATCGATGACTTCAGCGCGCTCGCCGACAGCCACGATCAGCGCGGGGAGACACACCACGGCATCGTTTTCGTCAACCCCCGCCGCTACCCGCGCGGCAATCGGCGAACGATCGGGCGGATGGTCACCGCCCTCGAGCAGTTGCTCGGCGAACAGCCCGGGACGGCCTCCACGAGCCTGCGCCACTGGCTGTGAGGATGCCCAAAATGTGGCATTTCCGTGGTAGGCTCCTACCATGCGCGTGTCAATCGACAGCGCTGGTCGGGTGGTGGTGCCCAAGCGCATACGCGAGGAGCTCGGGTTCTCGCCGGATAGGCCTCTGGAGGCCGAGGTCGTCAACGGGCGGCTGGAGCTCTCGGCGCCCCACGAACCGGCAAAGGTGGTCTCCGGCCCCTACGGGCCGTCGTTCGCCGCCACCGGCACGCCGATCACCGACGAGGACGTGCGGCGCACGCTCGAAGCGGTGCGCGAGCGCCGGTGAGCAGAGCAGCCGACAGCAGCATCGCAATCGCTGCGCTCCTGGACGACTACGCGAAGGCCCCCGCCCGGCTCGCCGCAGCCGGCATCAGTGGCGGGGCCACCTACGACGGCGTGATCGCCCTGACCGCACTGGAACACGATCTGGAGCTCCTCACACGCGACGGCCGAGCCGAGCGCACCTACCGCGCGCTCGACGTGCCCTACCGGTTGCTGCGGTAGGCACGGCAGCGCGCGGAAGCATACTAAGTGTAATCAAGTAGTGTTTACTGCGCTACACTTTACGCGGTGAGACATTTTGTAGGGCGAGAGGCCGAGCTGGCCAGGCTTGGGGAGCATCTCGACTGGGTGCGCGACAGTGGATCGGGGCGGATGCTCGCCCTGCGCGGACGGCGGCAGATCGGCAAGTCGCGCCTGGTCGAGGAGTTCATCGGGCGCAGCGGCGCGAGCGCGGTGTTCTACACGGCTTCGCGCCAGGGCGCAGCGGAGGAGCTGCGCAGCTTCAGTGAGCAGATCGCCGCATCCACAACCGATGCGGCAGCGGTCGCGGTCGCGGGGCCGATCGGCTCGTGGGAGGCGGCGCTGACGATCGCCGCAGGCGACGCCTCTGCGCAGCGGCCGATCGTGCTCGTGATCGACGAGCTGCCGTACCTGATCGAGAGCGAGCCGGCGATCGAGGCGATCATCCAGAAGCAGTGGGACCGCAGGCTGGCGGCTCAACCGGTACTCCTGCTGCTGATCGGCTCCGACGTGTCGATGATGGCCGCCCTGAGCGACTACGGACGGCCGCTCTACGGACGTGTGAGCGAGATGACGGTCGGGCCGCTCTCGCCTGCGGCGATCGGCGACTTGCTGGATCTGCCGCCCACCGCCGCGCTCGATGCGTACCTGGCGATCGGGGGCTTTCCGCGACTCGCGGAGATCTGGCACCGCGGCGAGGACTTGTGGAGGTTTCTGCGGCGCGAGCTTCAGAACCCCGAGTCGCCGCTGATCGTGCTCGGCGAGCGCTCACTGGCGGCGGAGTTTCCGACAGAGCTGAGGGCGCGCGGCGCGCTCGAAGCGATCGGCGCGGGCGAGCGGGTGTTCACGGCGATCCTGCAGCGGGCGAAGATATCGAACAAGACGCTGGAGACGGCGCTCGCGACGCTGATCGCAAAGCGCGTGATCGACAAGACGCTGCCCTATTCCGCCCAGCCTCATCCCAAGCTCTCTCGCTACCACGTCTCCGATCCCTACCTGCGCTTCTGGCTTCGCTTCATTCGCGCGAGCATCCCGGCGCTCGAGCGGGGCCGCGGCGACATCGTCCACCGGCACATCCGTGAGTGCTGGGCGTCGTTTGCGGGCCACGCGATCGAGCCGCTCGCGCGCAGCGCGATCCAGGCGCTGCTCCCCGACCCGCGCTTCGCCGGCGCGGAGTTCGTGGGCTCCTTCTGGAACCGGGACAACAGCGTCGAGGTCGACCTCGTCGGCGGTCGCGGCCCGACGGCAAGCGAGCAGATCGACTTCGTCGGCTCGATCAAGTGGCGCGAGAAGGGCAAGTTCGACCGCGGCGACTTCAGCAGACTGATCCAACACCGAGCGCTCATACCCGGCGCGAGCGAGGAGACGCTCCTCGTCGGCATCTCCCGCGGCGGCTTCGGCGTGGACGGTCTGGACGTTCGCCTGACCCCCGAGGACATCGTCGCGGCCCTCGGCGCCTGAGCGCCCCACTGCGGCTTTGGGCGGGCTCTGTTCGCGCGCCCAGCTTAATCGTGCTGCCGTTGATGAAGGTGCGCTTCCAATAAATGCAGCACGTTTTGCACACGGCTTCCCAATAAGGGCAGCATCTATCGTCCTTTCTGCTAGTGGCGCTCGACCTCCTGGAGGGCAGGCATCTCGCCGAGGCCGCCGCGGGCGCCCATGAGCCATCGCAGCAGGTCAAGCGGATGCTGTACGACTCGCTCCTCAGGGAGCTGCAGCGCAGGGGCGCGAGCGTGGCCGCGACCCATGCGCTGCTCGAGCGCGTCGTGCGCTCGCTCGGGTCGAAGGTCAGCTGGAGCAGCATGGCTCGCGAGATGGACGTTCCGCTCGGGCGGTCCGGTGCGCGGTCGAGCCACCAGACACTGCGCGATTACATCGAGTTGCTGGCCGGAGGCTACTTCCTGTTCGTCGCCTATTTCTGGCGAAGCGGCTCGCAGACCAACGAGCAGTCCAGGGACAAGAAGGTCTTTCTGGCCGACCCGCTGCTGCACACGATCGCGCTCGATCACGCCCCGGGGCTCGGCTTCAACGAGCAGGCACTCGTCGAGAACGTGGTCGGGATCGCGCTGCTGCGCCGCTACGAGCAGGCGGAGCGGCTGATCGAGACGTTCATCCTGCCCGAGCGCCTGCACATCTGGCAGACGGCGCGGGGTGGCGAGATCGACTTCGTCTGCGGCCCCCGCCGCGAGCTCGACGTCGTCGAGGTGAAGTACAGCGAGGATCCGGCGCTCACCGCGGCGGCCGCCGCCGCCAGAGCCCACCCCGGCCGGCCGACGGCGATGGCCACGAAGGGCGTGTACCGACCCGGCGAGCGCTACACGCTCATCCCAGCCCACACACTGCTGTGGGCGCTCGGCTGATCGCACGCCCACGGTAGTCTGCCCACCGTGCCCCCCGCGAAGCGCCTCGTCCCGCAGTTCGCCGCGGAGCCCCCGCAGGAGGGGCTGCCTTACGGCCGCTGGGCGGAGCGCCTGCAGCGGGAGCTGCTGGGGGCGTGCCTGGAGCTGGCGGAGGCGCAGGAGGACCTGGGGGAGCCGGGGGAGATCGCGTGGTTCCCGGACCGCAGCTGGCACGGGCGCACGTACGTGCCGGCGACGGCGAGCACCTCGGGGGGCTACGAGCTGTTCGGCTACGTGCGCTTCGTCCCGGCGGGCGAGGAGGGGGGCGAGCCGGGCGGCTTCTCGGCGCACGCGGACTTCACGGAGGAGACGGCGGCGGCGAACCCGCAGTGGAGCCTCGACCTGTGCGACGAGGTGATCGGCCGCTGGCGCGGCGAGGGCGGCGCGGAGGCGGCGATGACGCTGATCTGGGGCCGCCCGCTGGTGGCCGGCGGCAGCGTGGTCACGGCGGAGCTCGGCGAGGACGCGGTGGACCAGTGCGAGCTGATCGAGAGCCGCTTCACGCTGATCGCCCCCGACGACTACCGCCACGACCTCCTGGAGATCAAGCTGTGGAGCGCGAAGGGCCAGGAGCTCGCGCGGGAGTCGCTGTACGAGGGGGACGAGGAGGAGGATTAGGAGGATAAGGAGGGGGGACCAGGCGGGCCGAGCCAACGGTGGCGCCTGGCCCACCGGGCGCGCCGCACCGGCCCGGGCAGCAGCGCCCTTCCCGCGCGACGAGCCCTCCGCGCCTCAGCCGGGCCCGCCTGCGCCGGCGGCTCGTTGGACGCTGCTCTCAGCGCATCAGCAGCGCCACGTGGCTGGTGAGCCCGCCGCCGTGCTTGGGGGTGAAGTGGAGTGTGACGTTCACCTTCAGCCGCCGTCCGGGGTGGTGGCGCAGGAAGCGCTGCTCGCGGCCTGAGAGCGAGACCGTGACGGTCACGGTGCCGGCGCCGCCCGCTTTCGCGGAGCCCCGGGAGAGGCCGGGGCCGGTCGCCACGAGCGTACCGGCCGAGGGGACGCTGACCGCGATCGTCGCCTTTCTGCCGTGGACGGCGTGGCGCACGACCCCGATCGACGGCTTGCATTCGGTGACGGCGATCTTGGTGCTGGTCTTGATCAGCGCGCCGTTCTGACCGACGAATTCAGTCGGCATCTGCAGGTTCTGCTTGCAGAGGTTCCCGTTCGCCGCGAGCGCGGAGAAGGGGCCCTCGGGGAGCGTCAGTTCGAACGTGCCGACCGGTACGTCGGGGACCGTCTTGAACGTGCTGCTCGTGATCCCCGTCTTCTGGTCGATGAACGTCGAACCGACGAGATGCACCGTGACGCCGTAGCCCTGCAGCACGATGATCAGGCTCGGGAACGCTTCGCCGCCGTGCGAGACGAAGTACGCCGGGCCGGACAGCGGGACCGGCAGGACGGGTGTGGTCGCGGTCGCATGGCCCACGATCGACGCTGGCGGGCAGTTCGCGGGGTTCGCTTCGAACACCGCGGCGACGCACGCTTTCTGCAGCGTCCTGAGCTCCGAGGGCAGCGCCTTCGGGAGTTCGACTTTGACCCTGGAGATGTTCGCGTCATACGGCCCCGCCGGATACCCCAGTTTCACGCGCAGGCTCGCGCCGCTCGCCCTGGAGGTCTTCCCCGACGTCGAGGCTTCGAGCTTCGGCTTGAACGCGAGGACCGCGCAGTTGGTGGCCTGGTAGTGCCTCGACAGCGCCGAGGAGGCGCCTTCGCTGCTCGTCAGCGCCCCCGTGATCGCCGACGGGTTGCAGTTCGTCGCGTTGAACGTGAAGTTCGGCCGGTTGATGTTCACGTTCACGTGCCGGATCTGGAGCGGTATCCCCTGGATGATCGTCGGGATCTTGTACGGCCCTTCGTTGTCCGTGGTGATCGTGAGCGCCGCGGTTTCCGGGTCCACGTCGATCCTCGCCCGCACGATCACTTTCCCGAGATCGAACGGGCCCGCCTTCGCGGGGTTCACGATCGACAGCCCGAACGGCGCACCCCTGTACGGGCCCGTGATGTACACCTTGCCGCCCGTGACCGTGAACGGGTCGCCGCCGACACCGACACTGACGATCGTTTCCCCGATCAGGCTCTCCGGACCGCACGTCCCGAGGTTCGCCTGTTCTTCGCCGCACAACTGCACGGTTGAGAGCGTCCCCGACATCCCCAAAGGCATTTTGAGTTTGATCGCCTGCAGGTTCTGTTCGCCGTCCGCGCGGCCCATCGTCATCACGAACGGCGTGAACCCGCCCGCCTGGATACTCGTCGTCCCGGCCGTCAACGTCGGCTGGAACGGCGGCGGACTCGAACACGGCTTCCCGTTCGGGCCGGTCGTGATGTTGAACGTCGAGGACGAGGAGACCGTCGCGCTTTCCGACCACGGCGTGAACGTCCCCGTCGTCGTATACGCCCCACACGCCTGAGGTGTCGTCAGCGGCGCCCTGTCCCCGCCGAAGAAGTGCAGTTCGACGTCTTCAAACGGCGTCTGCGGCAAAAACTGCGCCGCGACATCACCCGCATACCGCGGGTCGTTCTGGAACACCGGGTCGCCTTCGAAGTGCGCCGTCAACTGGCCCGTCACCGGGTCCTCAAGCACTTCGCCGGCGGCCTTCGCGCGGATACCGGACACCGGGTCTTCCGCATTGATATACATCGCGACGAGCGACCCGAACGGGTTCTGGTTCTGCGTCGCCAGATACGCCGCGCCTTCAAGCGCGTTCGCCAGCAGCGGCGTCTTGATCTTCGCCGTCGCGATCTTCGCCGATTCCGGGCACCCCGTCGGTTCGGGGCTCTGCAACGCGATCAGTTCCATCGAGCACGCCTGCAGGCCGTCCGCCGCCGCCGGGTTCAGCGCCACTCCCGCGGGCAGCGTCACCGACAGGCCCTTCACGTAGGACTCGCCCAGCCCCGTCGGGTTCAAGCTCGTTTCCTGCGGCACATGCTCATCGACCGTCAACCCCGTCGGCGTGCTGCCCGCCTG
>JBIOEY010000123.1:0-7216 GCA_044446505.1 Solirubrobacterales bacterium | reverse complement strand
TGGGGGTTTGGGGGGGTTTACATTTGGCCTCGGCCGCGGGGCCGGGGGGGGCGCGGGGGGGCGGGCGGGCGGGGCCCCCGCCCCCCCCCACGGCGGTGGGGTGGAGCATCGCGGTCGAGAGGCCGACGGGCATGGGAGGGATGATCGCGAAGGCATTGCCGTGGGCGAGGAGCAGGTGCACTCGCAGCGCGGGGGCAGCGACCGGGGCGACCACTGGCCGCTCCCTCCCGAGACCGCCGCCGAGAGCTATGCGGAGCTCGTCGACCTCGACGCCGCCCACCGCGTCCGCTGGGCCCGGCCGCCGGCCTCTCCCCGGACGCTCGACCCCGACCCGCTCGATCTGGAGATCCTCGCGCTGATCGCCTCCATGCGACACGTGCTCACCAGCCAGATCCACCGCCGCTTCAACTCCCGGCGGGCTCTCACCACCACCCAGCGGCGTTTGAAGAGCCTCTCCGACGCCGGGCTCGTGGAGCGCTTCCAGTTCCATCGCCGCGATGGTGGAGGGGCGCCGATGTGCTACGCGATCGCCCCCCGCGGGCTCGATCTACTGCGGGCTGACGAGCGTCTGGATGCCCTCGCGCAGCGCGAGATCCACGAGCTGCGCGACCCCTCCCCCAAATCCTCCCATCCCAACGCTCCGTCCGCTCGCTCGCCGCGGTCCTCGTCGCCGCCCGCGGCAGGAGACCGTCTGCTGCGCCAGGCCCGCCACGACGTGCACGTCACCGGGTGGGCGCTCGCGTTGGAGCGTGCCCTCGGCGGGACGCTGCGGTTGCGGGGGCCCGAGGAGTCGGTGCTCTCCCCGCCGCTGCGCTCGACCTCGGCGAGCGATCGGAGATCGGCCAGCGTGGCGATCGGGCCCGGCGACCTGCGCCTGCCCGGCGGGCGCACGCCGCACGACTTCCTGCGTACCGACCCCGCCGGCGCCCGCGTGGAGGTGGAGCGCTTCGAGACCGTGCGCCCCGACGCGAGCGTCGAGGTGGGCGCCGCCGGGGCGTGCCTGCTGATCGAGCTCGACGACCGCCTCTCGACCCGCTCCCATCTGTCCGCGGCCGCGAAGCTCGAGCGCTACGACCACCTGCTCTCCGGCTGGGCGGCGTGCACCCCCCGCTTCGCCCGCCGCGGCGCGGCGAGCCCGCTCGTGGTGTTCCTCTGCCGCGACCGCCCCCGCGCGCGGGAGTGCGCCAGGGGGGCCGACCACCTGCTGAGCGCCTGCCGCGCTTACGCCGGCGAGCACCCACACGACTGGGAGTACCCCGGCCGCGCCGCGATCGCGTTCGCGTCCGAGCGCGACGTCCACGAGGGGGTGCTGCTCGCCTACGGCGTCCCCCGCCTGCCTCCGGAGGTGCGCGCCGCCGGCGAGGACCCCGGCGCCCGCGAGGCCGCGTGCGAGCCGCGGGCGCTGTTGCCGAGGTGATCCGGCATCGCCCGCGGAGGGCCTCGTCCTTCGCCGGTGCGGCGCCTGGCCGGTGCGGGCGCCTCGCTGGTGCGGGCGCACTCGCAACCTGGCGGGAGGCGACGCCTGCAGTTGCCGCGCTCGATGTGCAGCCGCCCCCCGCGGATGTGCGGTTGCCCCCCTCACCCCGTGCCCGCTCGCGCAGTCGCCCGACCGCTCCGCTGGTACCCAACTGCGCGAGAGGCGCCCCACGGGCCGCCTGGTTGAGCCGAAGTGCGCCGGTCGAGCGCGGGCGACTGCACCGCTGCGTCCGCCCCCGGGCCCACAGCGCCGAGCACTCATCCCGCACGTCGCTAATATCGCCGCCCCCCCAATCTCCTTCACCCTCCTCGCCAAGCAGCACAGCCTCTCCGCTCGAAGCAGCCCGTTAGCTTCATCCCGCGCGCTCCCCCGTCCGATCGCGGATCGACTGGGGATCCCATCCCGCTCGAAGGCCGGTTCACAGCGCTCGCGAGCCTTCGAGTCTCCTCGCACAAGCGCGTCTCGCACGGATGCCAGTGGACCCGTTCGCGCCAACTTTGGATCTCCGGCGCGGCGCGATGCGATCTCCGAGATCCCTTAAGGGGATCTCGCCGAGCGCGGCACGCCACACGCACCATTCGCGCCGCTTGACGGCTGTCCTCAGGAGCCCTACAAAGCCGCCCCCACTCGACCACACGACGGCGGCCCCGTGGGCCAGGAGACACGCCATGACCCTCACCACGCTCCCCGAAAAGTCACTTCGCGCATCCCGATCCCAGATCCTTCGGGCGCCTCGGACGGTGCGCGCCGCGCGCCCTGCCGCCCACGATTGGCACGCACCCGCGGTCGCGCCCAGGCCCGCGGCCGGGCACGGTGCGCTCGGACGCTACACCGACCCCGAGGGGCGCCCGCGCGAGGTCGTTGCGCTGCCCGGACACGCGGGCAGTGTGCTGGTGATCGATCGCGACGGCGCCACACTCGGCGATCGCCGGCTCGTCGCGCATCTCGCCGCGGACGAGCCCCCCGAGAACGCCGGCCTCGTCTGCCGCCACTACCTGCAAGACCCCCGCCGCCGCACGTGCCGGCCGGTCTCCTCCAAGGACCTCCTCACCGCCCCCTTCGCCGCCGGGCGCACGCATGGGCGCTTCGCGCCCGATGTCTCCGTGGCGCTCGAGACGGTGGAACTGCTCGATCGCCGCGGGCACACCCACCGGCTCGAGGCGCTCAACGCCGGCATGTCGATCCCGGAGTTGCGTTGGCGCCGGCATCCTCCACAGGGGAACGGCGGGAAGCCCGAGCCCGAGAGCGTGCGCGACGCGGTCGCGGGCATGGAGAGCTACGAGCCCGTGCGCGCGCTCACCGCAAAAGCGCTCGCGCGCCACCGCGCGGACCCCGCGGTCTCCGTCGCGGCGCTCCGCGCCGAGCTGCAGCGGCTCGACGGGAGCCGCCTAGTGCTCAACCGGGGGCTGCGCGGGGCGGTGATTCGGGCGATGCGCACCCAGGGGCTCAGCCTGAGCGAGATCGCTTTTCGCTGCGGGCGGATCAAGCGCGACTGCCGGGGCAACGCGAGTGGCGAGACGAGCTGGCTCGCCCGCCGCGTGGGCATCTCACCGGAGAGCGGCGGCGGCGTGCCCACGCCGTGGATCCACAGCGAAGTGCTCGCCGTGATCGCGCGCCGCGGGCTCGGCGTGAGTCCGCGCGAGGTGGAGCTATGAGCATCGGGGGTGAGTCCCCGCAGGAGCACCCCCAGGAACCGCCGCGGGTGCTCGTCGTCGAGCACGACCCCGCGCTCGGCCGCGCGATCCTCGACCAGCTCGCCGCCGACCGCTACCGGGTGCAGCTGGCCCGCACCGCGGAGCACGCGCGGGCGCTCGCACACGCCCGTCCGCCGACGCTCGCGCTGATCGGCGACCTCGAGTCCCCACGTGCGGGGCTCGGGCTGCTGGAGGAGATCCGCGCCGCCGGCACGGACGCGTCTGCCGGCGTCGAGGACCGCTGGCCCGCGGACCTGCCGGTGATCGTGATGAGCTCCCAGTCGCTGGAGTCCGACGTGCTGCGCGCCTTCGAGGCAGGCGCCGACGACTACCTCGCGCGTCCCCCGCGCTACCTGGAGTTGCGAGCGCGGCTGCGCGCCCTCCTCGCCCGCGTCGAGTCTGGAGGCGTCCTACGGCACGTGCGGGTGGGTCCGCTCGAGATTGATTCCCACGCCCACGCCGTGCGCCTCCACGGCGCTCCGGTGCAGCTGCGCCGGATGGAGTACGAGCTGCTCCTCCACCTCGCCCGCGAGCCGCAGCGCGTGTTCGCCAAGGGGGAGTTGATGAGCTCAGTGTGGCGCTACGCCTCGCCGGGCTCCACCCGCACGCTCGACAGCCACGCCAGCCGCCTGCGTCGCAAGCTCCGCGCCGCGGGCGACGACCGCTGGGTGGTCAACGTGCACGGCGTCGGCTACCGCCTGACCTGAGCTTCCTGACATCCAGCAGCACCCAAGACGGCGAGCCCTCGGGCTCGCCGTCGCTCGTTAACCCCCGCGCTCGGCTCTGCCGCGCGCTTCAAGAGCGAAAGGAGGGGCCTCGATGCCCCGATCGAACGAAACCCATCTCAATCCCAACGAACTCGACCTCAACTCGCAGGCGGACCCGCTGGCGCCGTTGGAGCACCTCTTTCAGTGGCTGACCGGCACCACCCTGCACATCGTCCTCGGCGCGCTTCTCGGCCTGCTCGCGGCGCACCTCATGCGCCGCCGGCACCTGCACTGGAGCTGGGCGGCCGGAGTACTCGTGCTCGTCGTGCTCGCCCGCGCCGCGCTCGTGGGCGCCGCCACGACGCTGGGCGTGGGCGCGCTCGTGGCCACCGCGCGCGGCCGGCGTTGGCACCGCGAAGACCTGCAGTCCGGGGCCGACCTCGCGGAGATCGCCGCGAGCCGCACGAGCCCGCTCGACGCACTGCGCGGCGCCGCGTCCCCCGTGCGCCGGTGGCTCGCGGGTGGCCGGATCGCGGGCGGTCGGCTCACGGGCAGCCGGATCGTGGACGCGGCGGCGGAGCTGTGCGCGCGCCGCAGCGAGCGGTGCTTCCGCGGCGAAGAGTTGACGCTCGGGCGCGACCGCGGCGGCCGCTCCGTCTCGATCGAGCTCGGTGGCGAGGGTGGCGGCACCCACACGCTGGTGGTGGGCGCGACGGGCTCGGGCAAGACCGTCACGCAGACCTGGATCGCCACGCGGGCGATCGCGCACGGGATGGCGGCGATCGTGATCGATCCGAAGGACGACCGCGCGCTGCGCGAGCAGGTGCGCCGCGCCGCGCTCCTCGCGGGGAGGCGCTTCATCGCGTGGACGCCGGAGGGGTCCTCGGTGTACAACCCGTACGCCCGCGGGGGCGAGACGGAGATCGCCGACAAGGCGCTCGCGGCGGAGCGCTTCACCGAGCCCCACTACCAGCGCCAGGCGCAGCGCTACCTCGGTCACGCGGTCCGCACGCTGCGCGCCGCGGGGCGCGAGGTGAGCCTTGCGGGACTCGTCGAGGCGCTCGACCCCGCGCGGCTGGAGCTGCTCGCGCGGGACCTGGAGCCGGAGCGCTCGCGGACGGTGCACGCCTATCTGGATTCGCTCACGCCTCGTCAGCGCAGCGACCTGACCGGCGTGCGCGACCGCCTGGCGATCGTCTGCGAGTCCGACGTGGGCCGCTGGCTGGAGACCGCCGGGTCGGCCGCCGAGTCGTTCGACCTGCTGGAGGTGGTGCGGACCGGCGCGGTGGTGTGCCTCAGCCTGCAGGCCGACCGCCGCCCGCTGCTCGCCCAGATGCTGGGGGCCGCGATCGTGCAGGACCTGCAGACGGTGGTCTCCGCGCTGCAGAGCGCTCCGGCGCCGTGCCTGGTGGTGATCGACGAGTTCTCCGCCGTCGCCGCCGAGCACGTCGCGAGGCTCTTCGGACGGGCCCGCTCGGCGGGGATGAGCCTGCTGCTGGGCACGCAGGAGCTCTCCGACCTGCGTCTGCCGGGCCGCGAGACGCTGCTGGAGCAGGTGCTCGGCAACCTCACGAGCCTGATCGCCCACCGTCAGGTGGTCCCCGACTCGGCCGAACTGATCGCGCGGCTGACGGGCAGCCGGGGGGCCTGGCGCACCACCTGGAACAGCGGCGGCACGAGCACCCGCACGCGGGTGCGCGAGCACCTGCTGGCCCCCGAGGAGGTGCTGAGCCTCCCGCGGGGCTGCGCCGCCGTGATCCGTCTCGGCGGCCGGCGCGGCGTGGCGATCGCGCGGATGCACTCGCCGGAGCGGGACTGAAACGACAACCGAAAGGAAGGACTACCCCATGATCTCGGCACACACAAATACCAAGAGCCAGCCCCCCGAGCGAATCGCGATCGTGTACTGGGCCGCGGGCCTCGGCGCGATCACTGCGGAGGCGCTGGCGGATCGTCTGGACGTCACCGCGGCCTCGGCGCGGGCGCGGCTGCTGGCCGCTGAACGCGAGCGGCTGCTCGAGCGTCACCGCCCGCTGATGGGCCGGCCGGCGCTGTACACCGTCACGCGCACCGGCCTGCGCGCGGCCGGTGCGAGCGGCCTGGACCCGTGCCGCGTGAGCCCCTCGAACACCCTCCACCTGATCGAGTGCGTGCGGGTGGCGGTGGCCCTGGAGCGCTGCTATCCCGACCACCGGGTGCAGGGCGAGCGGGAGCTGCGCCGCGAGGAGCGCGAGCACGGCCGCGCGCTCGCCAGCGCGGAGCTCGGCGCGGGCCGCCGCGACGAGGCCCGACGCCACCGCCCCGACCTCGTGCTCTGGCCGTTGGAGCGCGACGGAAGCCAGGCGACGGGGCCCAACGGAAGCCATACGACGGGTTCCGACGGAGGCTCTCCGCCAGAACCCCCCGGGGGCCCGGTGGCGGTCGAGGTGGAGTTGACCGTCAAGGCGCCGGAGCGCCTGGAGGAGATCTGCCGGGGGTGGGCGCGGGCGCGCTGCGTGGCGGGCGTCCTCTACATCGCCTCGCCCGAGGCGGAGCGTGCCGTGGAGCGCGCGATCGAGCGGTCGTGCGCCCACGAACGCGTGGTGGTCGTTCCCCTCAAGGCGCTCCCGACGCGGCCGATCGAGCGTACCGTCCCAAGCAGCGCGTAGCTTGCCGGGTGGGGCAGTGGCTTACAGCAAAGGAGACGAATCCATGTCACATGCGAACATCAACCGCGTTGTCCTGATCGGCCGCCTCACCCAGGACCCGGAGCTGCGCGAGCTGCCCTCGGGCCAGAGCGTGTGCAACCTGAGGGTCGCGTGCAACGGCATCCGGCGCGACCCAGAGGGCGAGTACCGCGAGCGCCCGAACTACTTCGACGTCGCTGCCTTCGGGGGGCTGGCGGAGAACGTGGCGCGCTACATGCACCGGGGCAGCCTCGTGGCGATCGACGGGCGCCTGGAGTGGCGCGAGTGGGAGACCGCGGACGAGTCGGAGCTCGGCCCACAGAAGCGCCAGGCGGTCAGCGTGGTGGCGGGGAACGTCCAGTTCCTGGAGAAGCCCGCCGGCGAGGGCGGAGAGCGCGGATCGGCGGACGAGCTGGGCGCCGAGGGCGGCGAGCGCGAGGTCGATCTGGTCTTCTAGCGATCTCGAGGTGCGACTGCGGGGCGTCGGTGAATCCGGCGTCCCGCGGGCGGCCCTGGGCCGCTTTTCGCATTTAAGGGCCCACGACAAAATAACTGACGGTCCGGTGCGGCCGCTCCGCGGCGATCTGCGCCACCCGTGATGCTCGCCGTGCCACCAGCACGGCTGCGCTCACGTGCGTCGCATCTCATCCACGGATCGACCACCCCGATCCC
>JBIOEY010000122.1:0-7258 GCA_044446505.1 Solirubrobacterales bacterium | reverse complement strand
TGGGGGGGGGGTATGCTTCTCCCCCCCGTGGTTACAATTATGGCGACGCCCCCCCGTTCGGGCCCAGGGCCGGGTGCGCGCCCGCCCCGTACGGGCGCCCCCTCACCGGCTTGTGCTCAGCCCTTGCGGCGCTCGACGAGCAGCGCGAAGGTGGGGCAGGCCTGGGCGGCGCGCTGGGCGTGCCCGACGAGCTCCGCGGGCAGTGGCTCGCCGTCGAGGATCGGGTAGCCCCACTCGTCCAGGGCGATGCGCTCGGGCAGCAGCTCGTGGCACATGCCGTGGGCCTCGCAGGTGATCGGGTTGACGCGCAGACGGTGGCTCATCGGGGCGATCGGCTCACGCGACGTTGCTGAGGGCTGTACCGGAGCGCGGGGCGGGCCGCTCGGCGGAGGCGCGGGGCCGGGGCAGCTCCGAGGGCCGCCCGCAGGCGGCGCAGGGGCCGTGGCGGACGTGGTCGGCGAGCTCTTCGGCGAACACGTCGAGGGCGCTCGCGACGAGGCGCGCGGCGCCGTCGGGGTGCGCGCAGGCGCCGCGGCGGTTGACTAGGCCGGCGAGGCTGGCGAGGCGCCGCTGCACCTTCGGCTGGGAGCCGCCGAGCACGAGCTGCTCGACGGTGGTGGCGATCGCGTCGAGGCCGAACACGCAGGGCCCGCACTGGCGCGCGCTCTGCGCGGCGAGCCAGCGGGTGATGCGGGCGAGCTCGGCGACGGGGCACGCCTCGCCGGAGAGCAGCACGACGACGCCGGCGCCGAGCGTGGCTCCGTGGGGGGCGAGGTGCTCGTCGGAGAGCGCGACGCCGCGCAGCATCCCGGCGTCGATCCAGGTGCCGGCGTAGCCGCCGAGGAGCACGGCGCGCAGCTGCGCGGTGGTCCCCTCGGCGGCGTCGAGCAGCGCGGAGAGGGGGGAGCCGTGCTCGATCTCGTAGACCCCGGGGTAGGCGACGGGCCCGGAGAGCGTGATCAGCGCCGACCCTGGCTGCGCGGCGGTCCCGAGCTCGCGGAACCATTCGGGGCCGTGCCGCGCGATCAGCGCGAGATGGGCGAGGGTCTCGACGTTGCAGACGAGCGTGGGGCGACCGCGCACCCCGCGTTCGAAGGGCCGCGGCGGGGTGAAGGTGGGCAGCGCGGGGCCCCCGCCGAGGAGGTTGACGAGTGCGGACTCCTGTCCGGCTACATAGCTGTTGGGCACGGCGAGGAGCTCGATGCCCGGCTCCCCGCGGCGGGGCCGCCCGCGTTCGGCGATCGCGCGCGCGGTCCCCTCGTGGGCGCCGGCGGCGGACTCGCAGAGGCCCACGAGGATCTCCTGCGCGCCGACCGCGGCGGCGGCGAGCTGGGCGCCGTCGAGCACGAGGTGGGGGAGCGACTGCAGCAGCGTGCGGTCCTTGGAGCTCGCGGGCTCGCCCTCGGCGGCGTTGACCACCACGATCGGGCGTCCGCCGAGCGGGGAGCGCGAGGCGCCGGCGACCGCGCGGAGCTTGGCGGCGGTGGGGAAGCTCGCGCCGCCGCGGCCGCGCAGCCCGGCCTCCTCGACCTGGTCGATCAGCGCGGCGCCGGCGCGCCGCCCGCGGCCGTCGAGCGGCGGGAGCTCGCCATGCAGCGCGAGATGCTCACCGAGGCTGAGCGCGCCGTGGTCGGGAATCCCCGCGAGCAGCCGTGGCAGGCCGGTGGGGGCGCCGGTGGGGAGCGGGCGCTCGGCGATCTGCTCGCGGCCGCTCACGAGATCGCCTCGATGCTCTGATCGCGCATCGGTTCATCACGATCGCTCTGGCAGCTCAGCTGCTCGTGACTGTGCTCTGGCCCGCTCATTTGCTCACCACGATGTTCGACTGCGCGGCGGAGCGATGGCCGAGCAGCGAGCTGGGGGTCCCGGAGCGTCGCGCCCATTCGGAGCCGAGCGGCCCGCCGGGGAGCCACAGCAGGAGGCCCAGCGTGAAGGCGGCGGTGCCACCGAGCGCGAGGCTGCGGACGCGCACGCTTGCCGCGGGCCACCCGCCGAGCGTGCGCGCGAGCACGGCGGCGAGCACGACCGCGAGGCAGGCGACGCTGAGCGCGAGCAGCCACGTGCTTTTGACGTCGCTGCCGGTGCCGAGCGAGTGCAGCATCGCGATCGGCCAGCAGGCGTAGACGAACCAGTGCGTGATCCGCCAGGCCCGCTCCCCGATGCGCCGGCGCAGGAGGCTGGTGACGATCACGGCGAGCATCAGGTCGAGCGCGACTGCGCCGAGCCCCAGCCAGAAGGGCCGGTAGGAGCTCACGAAGGGCACGAACGCCGCGACGAGCGAGATCGGAGCAAAGGTGTCGAGCACGGCGGTGATGACGTGCAGGGCGAGGAACGCGAGCGCGAGCAGCGAGGCGTTGCGGTGCAGGGTGTCCACGACGAAGCGCGGCCACCGGGGGCTGCTCCAGCGCTGCACGTCGGCGACCCCGAGCGCGACGGCGAGCGTCAGCAGCAGCAGCGAGACCGCTCCGCTGGAGCGGGTGAGGTACCAGTCCACGCTTGGACCGGCCGCGGCGAGGGGGGAGAGGAGGGTGGTCATTGGGGATCGTCCGCGTGTGTGGTATCTCCGACAAGCATGTGCGCGCGGGGCCTCCTACCCCGCGACCGCGGGGGATGCTCCGTCGTCGGCTCCGCGGGCCAGTCGCCGATGATGAGCACCTCGCCGCTGTGCGCGACCAGGCGCGCGGGCACGCCGAGCTGCTCGAGCCACTGTGGGGCGCGCTCGCCGCGCACCAGCGCGGCGGTGCTCGCGATGTTCGCGTCGGCGCAGTCGGCGGCGGCGACGCTGACGGTGCGCCACGGCCCCCGCGCGGGGGCGCCGAGGGCGGGGTCGATGATGTGGTGCATCGTGGCGGCGCCCCGGCGCCAGCGGCGCACCGCGACGCTGGAGGTGGCGAGGCCGCCCGAGGCGATCGAGATCGTCTGGCCCGGCGCATCCACGCCGTCGCGGTGGTCGTCGGTGACGTGGATCCGCCAGCCGTCCGCGGGAGCGGCGCCGGCGGTGGCGATGTCCCCGCCGAGGCTCACCAGCACCCCGCAGCCCTCCGCCTCGTGCACGGCGCGCGCGGCGCGGTCGGCCGCCCACGCCTTGGCGGTCGCTCCGAGGTCGAGCATGATCCCGCCGGGGATGCGGATCGTTTGGAGCGCGGCGTCGAGTGCGACCGTGCGGTGGCCGCTGCGCAGCTGCGCCCTGAGCGCGGGGGGAGCGGGGCGCAGATCGCCGTCCGCCCCGCTCTCCGCGGAGTCGTGGCCGCTGCGCAGCCACGCCGTGAGCGCGGGGGGAGTGGGACGCAGATCCTCGCCCGCCCCGCTCTCCGCAGGAGCCTCCGCCGCCTCCAGCAGCCGCCAGTCGCGGTCGTAGCCGGCGAGCACGAGCGCGGCGCCGACCGTGGGGTCGACGTCGCCGTCGGTCAGCTCGGCGGCACGCAGCGCGAGCTGCATCGCCTCGATCAGCAGCGGGGAGACCCGCACGGGGCGCCCGCCGGCGTGGGCGTTCACGCGACTGAGATCGGAGTCGGCTCGGAAGCGGCTGCAGGCGAGGTCGATCTGCTCGAGCTCGCGCTCCACGAGCGCCCGCGCGCGGGGTAGTGGAGCGGGGTCTGCGAGGCGCAGCACCACGCTCGTGCCGAGCGCCTCCCAGCGGGCGGTCGCGAGAGCGCCGGTGGGGGTGGTCGCGGGGTCCCCGGTGCGGGTGGAGGGTGCGCTCTGTGCGCCGCGCGGCATCGCGTGGGTGCTCCTCACGATCCGCCGGAGATCACGGGGCCGCTTTCCTGCGCCGGCACCGATTCCTGGGCGGGAGCTTCCTGGCTCGGCGCCGCTTCCTGGGCGGGGGCTTCCTGTTCGCTGGGGGCCGCTTCCTGCGCGGGCGCGGCGGCGGAGGCTTCGCCGGAGGGCGTGGCTTCCTGGGCGGGAGCCGATTCTTCGGTGCTCGTCTGCGGGGCCTGCGCGGGCGGCCGGACCGCTTCCGAGGAGCCGCTGGAGGATTCGCCCGAGCTCTGCGCCCGCGGCGCGGAGCTCTGCGCGGCCGCCGAAGCGCCCGCCGCGCGGGTCGCTTTCTTGAGCGTCTTGCCGGGGAAGGCGCTGGCGGCGACCGCGGTCAGCACGCCGGTGAGGGCCGCGCTGCCCCCGATCAGCCAGCGGTTGTAGCGGGACAGGCGGCGCACGGCGGCGTCGCGGGAGCGGGGTGTGTGGAGGTTCTCGGGCATCGCTATCGAGGTGTCGGGTGGCGAGGCTGCCAGGTCAGTGTGCCCAGCTTGCAGAAGCTCCGACTAAAGGGCAAGTGAGAAGTTCCATAAGAGTTCCGACGCGCCCCACACGAGATCGTTGGCCGTGCGGCGTCCATCTCCTGCATCGTCAGTGGTCGAAGAAGACGCGGTGGTAGCTCAGCCAGGGGCCGAACTGGGGGATCAGCGCGATCGCCAGCACGAGACCTGCCGCGAGTCCGACGGTGAGCGTGAGCGCGCGCCCGGCGCGCCCCGCGCGCAGGTCGTGCGATCCCGAGCCGCGCTCCGGCGTCACGGGCGGGGAATCGTGGGCCACCTGCCCGGTGGGCTGTCCGGTCACGGGTGGGGAATGGTGGGACGCCTGCCCGGTGGGCTGTCCGAGCGCCCGCTGGATCCACGCCTCGGCAAGCACGGCGCTGCGGAGCTCCCGTCCGCCGCTCAGCGCCCGCTGGACCTCGGGCAGGTGGCCGAGCACGTGCACGCTCGTGAACACGGCCCACAGGATGAAGCTCACCTTGTGGACCGGCAGCAGCGCTCCGCGCGAGCTTGGGCCGATCAGCAGCAGCGCCACGCCGCTCGCGAACACGACGATCGTGGTGAGCACCACCATCGGGGCGATCGCGCGCAGCAGCGCGGGCGGCGGCCCCTTGCGGCGGTAGCGGGGGTTGTGGGTGTAGTAGCGCACGAAGCGGTAGCCGGTGCTGGCGAGCTTCACGAGCACCGGCCCCACGAGCAGCAGTCCCACGAACAGATGCACCGAGAGCAGCGTCGTGCGCAGCCGCAGGAGCGTCACGCCGATCACCGCGAGCAGCACAACCAGCACGACGCCGCTCCACACCGTGAGCCGCTCGTTGCCGTCGCTCCCGCCCGCGGTCAGGCGCCCGGCATCCATGAGACGAGTGTCGGCACGGACGCTAAGAGCCGCGTAATCTCTCGATGAGAGAGCTCATAGGATCGCCCGCCGCCGCGGGTGGCGCCGCCTCTGCCGGGACCGCGGCGCCTATCCTGGGCCGGGTGCAGCGTTCCACCGAGTCTCCCCGGGAGGCGGCGATGCGACCATCGATCCTGCTGGTCGAGGACGAGCCGGGGATCGTCGACTTCGTGCGGCGCGGGATGGAGGCGGAGGGCTTCGACGTGCAGGCCGAGCACGACGGGGTCGCGGGCGAGCGCCGGGCGCTCGCGGAGAGCTTCGACGCGGTCGTGCTCGACCTGATGCTCCCCGGCCGCGGCGGCATGGAGGTGCTCGCCTCGCTGCGCGCCGCCAAGCCGAGCCTGCCGGTGATCGTGCTGACCGCCCGCGGCGAGATCGAGGATCGCGTCGCGGGCCTCGACGCGGGCGCCGTGGACTACCTCGTGAAGCCCTTCTCGCTCGCCGAGCTCCTGGCGCGGGTGCGCGCACAGCTGCGCTTCGCCTCGCAGGGGGCGAACGCGGGCACCGTACTGCGGGTGGCGGACATCGAGGTGGACCTCCTCAGCCGCAGGGTGCAGCGCGCGGGGGAGCCCGTGCAACTCTCGACGACCGAGTTCGAGCTGCTCGTGTACCTGCTGCGCCACCGCGGCACGGTGCTCTCGCGCGAGCAGATCCTGAGCGCCGTATGGGGCTACCAGCACGATCCGGCGACGAACATCGTGGACGTGTACATCGGGTACCTGCGCCGCAAGCTGCGCGGGGCGGGTGGGCACCAATCCCCGGCGCCGATCCACACCGTGCGCGCGGTGGGATACCGCCTGGGCCATGCCGGCTGAGCCGCGGCGCGGAGTCAGCCTGCGCTGGCGCCTGGCCGGGTGGGTGGCGCTGGTGGTGGTGGTCTCCTCCGCGATCACCTTCATCGCCGTGTACGGCGGCACCGGCACCCAGCTGCGCCGGCAGATCGACCGCGAGATCGGCGCCGACGCCGACGAGCTCGCGCACGCGCTCACCTCCTCGGGGGCCCGCACCCCCGCGCAGATGCTCGCCGCGGCGCACGGATACGTCAGCGCCCAGCCCTTCAACGCGAGCTCCACGCTGCTGTTCGCGCTCGTCCCCGGCGCCGGGACCGCCACCAACACGCCGGAGCTGTTCGGGAGGTTCGCCCCCGACGACGGTGAGAGCGTCGCGGTGCAGGAACGCGAGAACGGGCTCTCCCGCAGGCTGCTCAGCGCGGGCGCGGGGTACTCCACCCTGAACCTCCCCGACATCGGGTACCTGCGCCTGCACAAGCAGACGGTGCGGGTTTCCAGGGGAGCTCGCGCGACGATCGGCGTGGGCGAGTCCCTCGCGAGCGTCGCCCACGCGCAGCGGGGGGTGGCGCGGGCGTTCATCCTCGCGGGCCTGCTCACGCTCGCGGGGGCGCTGGTCGCCTCACTGTTGATCGGCACCCGCTTCTCGCGCCCGCTGCGGCGGATGGCCGCGGTGGCGACGCAGGTCGATGCGGGCGACCTGCACCCGCGCATCCACGACGTCGAGCGCGAGGGCCGCGAGGTGCGGGTACTCGCGGACGCCTTCAACCACATGCTCGACCGCCTCACCGACGCGTTCGCCGGCCAGCGCGCGTTCGTGGCCGACGCCTCGCACGAGCTGCGCACCCCGCTGACCGTGATCCGTGGACAGCTCGAGGTGCTCGCCGCCCAGCAGCAGCCCTCGGTCGAGGAGGTGCGGCGCGTGGAGCGCCTCGCGCAGGCGGAGATCGCCCGCATCACCCGCCTCGTGGACGACCTCCTGCTGCTCGCCAAGGCCGAGCAGACGCAGTTCCTGCGGATCGAGCCGGTCGAGCTTCAGAGCTTCATCGAGGAGCTGTGGGGCGGGATCACGCTGCTGGTCGAAACGGGGATGCTCGCCGAACGGGGGATGCTCGCCGGAGGCGAGTGTCTCCCGGCTTCGGTCCCGCGGCGCTTCGAGCTGGGGGAGGTGCCCGCGGGCACGCTGCTCGCCGACCCCGACCGCCTCGCGCAGGCGCTGCGCAACCTGATCGGCAACGCGATCGAGCACACCGCAGACGGGCGGGGCGGCGAAGCCGGCCTCGTGCGCCTCGACGTCGAGCTCCCGGGCGGGTGGGGAG
>JBIOEY010000121.1:0-7265 GCA_044446505.1 Solirubrobacterales bacterium | reverse complement strand
GCTGTGGAGCGCCCCGCCCCAGCGGAGTCCTCGGGGTGATCCGCCGAGGCCGGAGTGCTCGCCTGTCCCTCAGCCATACTTCGCCCATGACGGGAGGGACGTGAGCGTCGAGGAGCGAACCACCGAGTCGGCCCCGCCGCAATCGCAGGAGCGCGAGCTGGTGGACTCCCCGGAGGCCGCAGCGGCCAGCACCGCCGCCGCGCCGGTGGAGCCGCCGCGCGTGGTGGTGCCGCGCTGGGTGCAGCTCGTGCTGCTGCCGCTCGCGCTGCTCGCGCTGTGGGCGCTCGCGCGGGCGGCGGGGAAAGTGCTGCTGCTGTTCGTCGTGGCGGCTCTCATCGCGCTGATCCTCAATCCGGCTGTCGCCTTCCTCCAGCGCTCGCGCTTCCCCCGCGGCCTGGCGGTGCTCGCCGTGTATCTCGCATTCTTCCTGACCCTGACCGGAATCGGCTTTCTGCTGGCCAACCCGATCGTCCACCAGGTGCAGTCCTTCGCGCACAATCTGCCCAAGCTGGTCAACGAAGCGAACGCATCGATCGCCTCCTTCCAGGGCTGGCTGAACCGGCACGGCATCCACGTGAAGCTCATCAAGCAGGGCAAGACCGCGCTGCAGACCGTCCAGGACAAAGTCGCCAAGAGCGCCGGCTCGCTCGCCTCGTTCGGCGGCGGGCTGCTCTCCGAAACGGCGAGCGCGATCTTCGACCTCGTGCTGATCTTCGTGCTCTCGGTCTACATGCTGCTCTACGGCGAGCGCATCGGACAGCTCGTGCGCAGGGCGATGCCCGACGGGGACGGCACGCCCGCGGACGACTACCCCACGTTGACCCAGCACGCCGTCTCCCGCTATGTGGGGGGGCAGCTGCTGTTCAGCTTCGTGATGGGCGCCTCCACCGGCATCGCGCTGTACATCTTCGGCGTGCTCGGGATCTTTCCCGACGGCCAGAAGTACGCGGTGGCGTTCGCGATGTTCTACGGCGTGATGGAGCTGATCCCCTACATCGGCCCGATCCTCGGGGCGGTGCCGCCGGTGCTGCTGGCGCTGCTCACCAACCCCGTCTCCGCGCTGTGGGTGGCGCTGCTGTTCGTTGGCCTGCAGCAGCTCGAGGGCCATGTGGTGGCGCCCCAGATCTTCGGGCACACGCTGCGGATCAACCCGCTGCTCGTGATCTTCGCGCTGCTGCTCGGGCTGCAGCTCTACGGCGTCGTCGGGGCGCTCGTGGCGCTGCCGATCCTCGCGATCCTCCGCGAGACCTCCGTGTACTTCAGCCGCCACCTCACCCTCGAGCCCTGGGAGCGCTCGCCGGGCGGGATGCTGTGATCGGGCCCAACCTTGCGCCGGACCGCCCGCTGGCGCGCCATGTTGCACAGAACCCGGGCGGTCCGGCGTGACCGGATCACCGCCAAGCCCGCTGCTCAGCGTGCGGGGGATCGCCAAGCGCTACGGCGAGCGCGTGGCGCTGCGCGACGTGAGCTTCGAGGCGCACGCGGGGGAGATGGTCGCCGTGATCGGCCCCAACGGGGCGGGCAAGACCACGCTGCTCTCGATCGTCGCGGGCGTCCAGCGCCCGAGCGCGGGGAGCGTGAGCCTCCCGGCGGGCCGCGTCGGGTGGGTGCCTCAGCAGCCCGCGGTCTACTCGCGGCTGTCGGTGGCGGAGAACCTCGAGCTGTTCGCCCGCCTCGAGAGCGCGCGGGGTCAGCGTGCGGGTGGGAGTCCAGATCCGACCGCGGCGGTCGCGGCGATGCTAGAGCAGACCGGCCTCCAGGAGCGGGCCTCCGAGCGGGTCGAGCGCCTCTCGGGCGGAAACCGCCAGCGCGTCAACATCGCGCTTGGCCTGCTCTCCGAGCCGCTGGCACTCGCGCTGGATGAGCCCTCCTCCTCGCTTGACCCCCGCCAGCGCGAGCGGCTGTGGCGGTTCATCTGCGCCCTCTCGCAGCGGGGCCGCTGCGTGGTCTTCTCCACCCACAACGTCGCCGAGGCCGAGCGCTACGCGCAGCGGGTGATCGTGCTCGCCGACGGGGAGCTCCTGTTCAGCGGCTCCCCCCAGGAGCTCGCGCGGGCAGCGGGAACCGATGGCGGCCTTGGCTTCGAAGGGGCGTTCGTGGAGTTCCTGCGCGAGCGGGGGCACTGAAGCGATGATCCTCGTGGATGCGACCCCCGTCGCACGCTACCCGCCACGGGTGGGTCTGTGGAAGGTGCCCTGAGCCGCTTTGAGGTGGATGCTGAAGAAGGACCTGCTGATCCTGGCGCGCTCGCGGGTGATGGTGGGGGTGCTCGTGGTCTATCCGATCGCGGTGGCGTTGCTGATCGGCCTCGCGATCTCGCGGGCGCCCGCCAAGCCGAAGGTGGCGATCGTCAACCTCGCTCCGCCCTCGGCGACCGTCGAACTGGGGGGCTCGCGCCTGAACGTGGGCCACTACTACAGCGGGCTCTTCAACCAGGTGCAGCCCGTGCCGACGGCCACCCGCGCGGAGGCGGTGCAGGCGGTCCGGTCGGGGAAGGTGCTGGCGGCGGTGGTGATCCCCGCGAACATCGCCTCACGGCTCTCCTCCGTGACGAGCCAGGGCCAGGTGGAGGTGATCTACAACGGGGAAGCGCTCGAGCAGAGCTTCGTGCACTCCACGATCGAATCGGCGCTCGCGCAGGCGAACCTCGAACTCTCCAATCAGATCAGGCGCCTCGCGGCGAAGGTGATCGGGGGGCTCGTGCGGGGGGGAAGCCTCGGCGTTCCGGGCGCCCCGCAGAACCTCCCCGGCCTCGGCAGCATCCCGGGCATCCTGCACCGCATCATCGCGCGCCAGCCGCCCGGGAAGGAGCGCGCGCAGCTGCAGCGCCTCGCGGAATTCTCCGAATTCGCCGCCCAGAACCTCGGCGTCAGCCAGGAGGTGCTGGGCACGGTCAGCCAGCCGATCCAGGTGCGCAGCACGCTGCTCCACGGCCGCCGCACCCCGCTCGACACCTACGCCGTGGTCGTGGCGGTCAGCATCTCGCTGATGTTCGTCTGCGTGCTGCTCGCCGCCGGGGGGATCGCGCTGGAGCGCGAAGAGCACACGCTCTCGCGCCTCGTCCGCGGCTCGACCGTCTCCCGGCTCCGCCGCGCCTTCCGTCGCCGCCCCCCCGCCGACCGCGGGCCGGGGCGGGGAGCACTCGTCTCGCGCGAGCTGCTGATCGCCGAGAAGCTGCTGCTGGCCGCGGGCTGCGCGCTGGTGGTGGCGTTTGCGATGCTCGCCGGGGTCGGCGCGTTCGTGGGCCTCGACTGGGGCCGCGTCGGGCAGTGGCTTGTGGCGCTCGCCTTCGGAGCGCTCGCCTTCGGAGCGTTGGGCGTGGCGATCGGCGCGCTCGCGCGCGAGGTGCGGGCGGCCTCGCTGCTGGCGTTCCTGCTGTCGCTGCCGCTCGCCTTCCTCGCGCTCGTCCCCGCGGGGGCGGTGGCGGGCGGGGTGTACTACGCGATCCGCGCGATCTCGCTCGTATTCCCCTACAAGGCCGCCCTGCAGGCGCTCGACGCGGCGGTCAACCGCTCCTCCCCCGGCCTCGGAGTCTCGCTCGCGCACCTGCTCGCGCTCACCGTCCTGTTCGCGGCCCTCGCGCGCCTGGGGCTGAGCCGCGCGGAGTGATTGCGCCGCGCGGGTATCCTCGACGGACGATGGCATTTCCCCAGACGCGCATGCGCAGGCTGCGCGCATCCCCCGCGCTGCGCGGCCTCGTGCGCGAGACGGAGCTGCGGGCGGGACAGCTGGTGCTGCCGCTATTCGTTGAGGAGAGTCCAAACGAACAGCGGAAGTCCGCCGCACTGTCCGGCCTCGCGCGACTCTCGATCGCGGAGGCCGTCGAGGAGGCGCGCGTCGCGGCCGGGCTGGGGATCGCGGCGGTGCTGCTGTTCGGGATCCCCGCTGAGAAGGACGCGCAGGGCTCCTCAGGGTGGGACGAGGAGGGGGTTGTGCAGCTGTGCGTGCGTGCGCTCAAGGACGCGCTGCCGGAGCTGCTCGTGATCACCGACGTGTGCCTCTGTGAGTACACCGAGCACGGCCACTGCGGGGTGTTGAGCGAGGACGGGGCGATCGACAACGACGCCTCCCTGGAGTTGTTGGCGCGCACCGCGGTGAGCCACGCCCGAGCGGGCGCCGACATCGTGGCTCCCTCGGACATGATGGACGGCCGCGTGGGGGCGATCCGCGCGGAGCTCGACGGCGAGGGCTTCGCAGACACACCGATCCTCGCCTACTCCGCGAAGTTCGCCTCGGCCTTCTACGGCCCCTTCCGCGACGCCGCGGGCTCCGCGCCGGCGTTCGGGGACCGCCGCGCCTACCAGCTGGACCCCGCCAACGGCCGCGAGGCGCTGCGCGAGACCCTGCTCGATGTGCAGGAGGGGGCCGACATGTTGATGGTCAAGCCGGCGCTCGCCTACGGCGATCTGATCCGCGCGGTGCGGAGCGCCACCGACCTGCCGGTGGCGGCGTACAACGTGAGCGGGGAGTACGCGATGGTCAAGGCAGCAGCCGCAGCGGGCCACCTGGATGAGCGTGCGACGGTGTTGGAGATCCTTACCTCGCTGCGCCGCGCGGGCGCGGACGTCATCATCACCTACCACGCGAAGGACGCGGCCCGATGGCTGAACGAGCGGAATTGACCACAGTGCAGCATCCGAGTCTCCCGGAGGAGCCGGCGGGTGACCCCGCGGACAGTGGGGGCGTCGCGGTGGACCGCGCGAGCGCCGCCACGCCAAAGGTGCGCAGCCGCACCGAGGGCGCGGCGGTGGCGCTCGACGAGCTGGACCGCAAGCTGTTGAACCTGATGCAGGGCAGCTTCCCGCTCGAGCCGCGCCCGTACGCGGCGGTGGCGCGCGCCGCGGAGATCCCCGAGCAGCAGGCGCTGGAGCGCGTGGGGCGTCTGCTGGAGGAGCGGATAATCCGCCAGGTCACACCGATCTACGACACCCGCGCGCTGGGCTACTCCTCGATGCTGGTGGCCGCGAAGGTCGACCCCGAGCATCCGTGGCGGGCGGCGAAGATCGTCAACTCCCATCCGGGGGTCTCACACAACTACTTGCGCAACCACGAGTTCAACATGTGGTTCACGCTCGCCACCGAGCCCGACTCCCCGCTCGGCCTGCAGGGGACGCTCGACGTCCTCAAGCAGCTCACCGGCGCGGAGTCGATCCGCCAGCTGCCGACGCTGAAGCTGTTCAAGATCAGGATGGACCTGGAGATGGAGGGCGACACGAAGGCGCTCGCCAGCGAGGGCGCCCCCCAGGAGGAGGCCATGCTGGAGTCGGTCCCCTACGACGAGCACGACATCGCGGTGATCCGTGCCACCCAGGGCGACATGCCGGTGGTGAGCGAGCCCTACGTCCCCGCCGCCCAGCGGCTCGGGATCGAGGTGGGGGCGCTGCTGGAGCACATGGCGGGGATGCGCGAGCGCGGCCTGTTGCGGCGGGTGGCGGCGATCCTCTTCCACCGCCGCGCGGGCTTCTCCGCGAACGGCATGGGTGTGTGGAAGGTGCCGGCGGAGCGGATCATGGAGCTCGGCCCGCGGATGGCGTCGTACCGCGGGATCTCCCACTGCTACCAGCGCCCCACCTACGAGGACTGGCCCTACTCGGTCTTCACGATGGCCCACGGCCGCTCCAAGGAGGAGTGCGACGCGATCCTCGACGCGATCGCCGAGCAGATCGGCATCGAGGAGCGCGCCACGCTGTACTCCTCCACGGAGTTCAAGAAGGTCCGCCTGCTCTACTTCACCGACGACTACAAGCGGTGGGAAGCCCAGCACGCCTGAGCCTGGGCCGCCGATCCCGGGGCCGCCTCGGCACCGGATGGCGCGGCGCCAGGCCCCACCTCCATCGCTCGTTGGACCCGCCCGGCGCGCGCTCCATCGCTGCCCATCGGCTCGGCCTCTGGCCTCTTCGAACCGGGGTCTGTGACGGCCGCGCTCACTGACACACGCTCCGCGGAGCTCTATAGGCGCGCGCTGAAGGTGCTCCCCGGGGGCGTCAACTCGCCCGTGCGCGCGATGGCGGCGATCGGCCGCGACCCGGTGTTCATCGCGCGCGGCGCGGGCGCGGAGCTGGTGGACGTGGACGGCAACCGCTACGTGGACTACGTCTGCTCGTGGGGCCCGCTGATCCACGGCCATGCCCACCCGGAGATCCTGGGGGCGGTGCGCGCCGCGGCGGAGCGGGGGACCAGCTTCGGGGCGCCCACGCCGGGGGAGGTCGAGCTGGCGGAGGAGGTGGTGCGGCGGATGGGCGCGGTGGACATGCTGCGCATGACCTCCTCCGGGACCGAGGCGACGATGACCGCGCTGCGCCTCGCCCGCGCGGCGACCGGCCGCGAGCGGATCGTAAAGTTCGCGGGCGCCTACCACGGCCACGTGGACGGCCTGCTCGCGCAGGCGGGCTCGGGCCTCGCCACGCAGGCGATCCCTGCGAGCCCCGGTGTGCTCGCCGGCGCGGCCGCGGCGACCGTGGTGGTGCCGTGGAACGACCGGGAGGCGCTGACCGAGGCGGTGCGCCGGCACGAGCCCGCGGCGATCCTGGCGGAGCCGATCCCCGCCAACATGGGCCTCGTGCCGCCGCGCGCGGGCTTCCTGGAGCTGCTGCGCGAGCAGGCCGACGCGAGCGGGGCGCTGCTGCTGCTCGACGAGGTGATCAGCGGCTTCCGCGTGGCCCGCGGCGGCGCCCAGGAGCTCACGGGGGTGCAGGGGGACCTAACGATCATGGGCAAGGTGCTCGGCGGTGGCCTCCCCGCCGCGGCGGTGGGGGGGCGCGCGGAGCTGATGGAGCTGCTCGCCCCCGCCGGCGAGGTCTACCAGGCGGGCACGCTCTCGGGCAACCCGCTCGCCGTCGCCGCGGGTCTCGCGACGCTGCGGCTGCTCGACGGCCCCGCCTACGCGCGTCTGGCGGCGATCACCGAGCAGCTCGCGACGGGGCTGCGCGAGGCGGCGGACAACCAAGGCCCGCCCGGGCATCCCATCCAGATCGCGAGCCTCCCGGGCCTGTTGACGGTGTTCTTCAGCGAGCGCCCCGTGCACGACCTGGATGGGGCGCAGCGCTGCGACCTGGAGGCCCATGCCGCGTGGTGCCGGGGCCTGCTCTCGCGCGGAGTCAACCCACCGCCCTCGCAGTTCGAGGCATGGTTTCCCTCGCTCGCCCACACCTCCGAGCACGTGGAGCACACCGTGGAGGCCGCGGCGGCGGCGTTTGGGGAGATTGGATGACCACGCGCCTCGCAACCCCGCCGGCTCCTGCCCCGCCGGCCCCCCCGTCCGCGTT
>JBIOEY010000120.1:0-7363 GCA_044446505.1 Solirubrobacterales bacterium | reverse complement strand
TCGACTCGCTCGACCGGAGGGTCGGCTTCGCGCTGAAGTCCCGCAGGCTCTTCTTCCCGTTGCGGGAATCTGCGCCGGGTCGAATCGCGCGCGCGGCGGTGCGCCCGCTGCGCCACGGCGGTACGGGCGAGCCAGCCGACGGCTGAGCACCGAAAGCCGGCGGGGGCGGGGGCCGTTCTTCGAGTAGGCGTTTGCCGTGGCGTAGTCTTCTCACATAACTCATGTCAAGGATGATGGTTCCCAATAGGCAGTGTCCTCGTGCGATCCTCGCGGCGCTGGCCCTCGTGCTCCTGCTCGGCCTGGCCCTCGCCGGCGTAACGCGCCCGGCGCACGCCGCCGGCGCGGAACCGCTGCTGCCGAATCTCGTGGCCGATCCGCCGGACAACGTGAGCCTCGCGACGGATAGCTCGACGGGCTCCAACCGGCTGCTGTTGCGCTTCAACGGGTACGTCCACAACAAGGGCCCGGGGGCGGTGGACTTCCGGGGCTCGCGCGAAAAACCGAAAGTGAGTAAAGCGGTCGAAGAAGAAGTCGAACGGGCCAGGGAAAAAGCGGAAAGCCTGCCGCAGAAAGTCGAAGAAGAACTGGCGACGCCGCCGATGAAAGTCTTCCAGCGGCTGTTCACCACAAACACCGAAGAAACCAACATCGAACGGCCCCACGTCGAAGAACCGAGCGCGGGCGAAATGATCTATGTCAGCGCCGACGGCCACCATCACTGGCATCTACAGCGGGTGGCGAAGTACTCGCTGTGGAACGGGGCGAAGACCGCCGAAGCCGCCCCGGCGGCGAAGGTAGGCTTCTGCCTGGAGGACAGCCAGCACGTCGAACCGATCGGCCCGGAAAAAGCGGTCTACGCGGACAACGTCGCTCCCTTCCGCGCCTTCTGCCAGCAGTATCGCCCCAACGCGACGAGCCTGTTCGAGGGCATTTCTCCCGGCTGGCGCGATGTCTACAGCCACGAACTGGCCTTCCAGTGGGTGGACGTGTCGAGTGTGCTGCCCGGCGAATACTGGCTGCGCGAGGACGTGAACCCGCTCGGGGTGATCAGGGAAACGGGTGGCGCCAACGCACCGGCGTACGCGACGAGCCCGACGATCGTGCCGGGTTTCGACGCGCTCGCACAGACGACCGGCACGCAGACCGGCGAAGCGAGGACGGTGACGCTTCAGGTCAAGGCGTGGAACGACTCGGTCACCCCCAAATATACGATCGTCTCCCAGCCCCTGCACGGCAAACTGGGGGCGGTGAACGGCAACCAGGTCACGTACACCCCGAACGCGGGTTACGTGGGCGCGGACTCCTTCACCTTCTCGGCGGCCGATCCGAACAGCGAATTCCCGAAGAGCCCGGCGGTGGCCACCGTATCGATCGAAGTCACCGCCGCCACCCCGAGGGTCCTGCTGGCGGGCGACGCGACGAGCACCTACACGGTGGGCGATCAGACGACGGCGGGGCGCGAGGAAGCGTTTCAGTTCACCGCCAGCTCCACGGGCACGGTGGAAGAAATGCAGTTCCGCACGAACGGGCTCGCGAACACGGGCGTCACGGGCGTGGTGCTCGGGGTTTTCGCCGACAGCGCGGGCAAACCAGGCGAAGTGCTGGGGCAGGCGACGGTGTGGGGCGAACTGCCGGTGAATTCGTGGATCAAGGCGACGGGCCTCTCGGCGGCGGTGGTGAGCGGGACGAAATACTGGCTCGTGCTGCTGCCGCTGGGCGAAGCTGCGAAGAAGCTTCACTACAACGTGGCGGTGGCCGCGGGCGGCGCGGGCAACGTGGAGAGCAAAGCGGGCGGGCTGAGCGCGCTGACGGCGGAGTCGACCTGGGAAACGTACAACCAGGGACCTGTGGGCTTCCAGGCGCTCGGCCGCACTGCGCAGGCGAGTGTGACGATCGAAGGGGCACCGGCGAGGATGACCGCGGGCACGAGCGTGCAGCTCTCCGCGAAAGTCCTCAACGACAGCCCGACGGTCACCTGGAAAGCGAGCGCGGGCTCGATCACCACGGGTGGGCTGTACACCGCGCCCGCCGAACCCCCGGCGGGCGGCACGGCGGTGGTCACTGCCACGAGCTCCAAGGGCGCGCACGACCAGCGCACGATCGAAATCACCCCCGCGAGGGTGCTGCTGGCGGGCGATGCGACGAGTACCTACACGGTGGGCGATCAGACGACGGCGGGGCGGGAGGAAGCGTTCCAGTTCACCGCTGCCTCCTCGGGCACGGTGGAAGAAATGCAGTTCCGCACGAACGCGGTGGCGAACACGGGTGTGACCGGCGTGGTGCTTGGCGTCTTCGCTGATAGCGCGGGCAAACCGGGCGAAGTGCTGGGGCAGGCGACCGCGTCGGGTGAACCGGCGGTAAATGCGTGGATCAAGGCGACGGGCCTCAGGGCGGCTGTGGTGAGCGCCACGAAGTACTGGCTAGTGGTGCTGCCGCTGGGCGAAGGCACGAAGAAGCTTCACTACAACGTGGCGGTCACCGTGGGCGGCGCGGGCAACGTGGAGAGCAAAGCGGGAGGGCTCGCCTCACTGACGGCGCAGGCGTCGTGGGAAACCTATAACCAGGGGCCGGTGGGCTTCCAGGCGCTCGGCCCCGTCGCGGGGACCGCCGGTACGGCGGTTGCGGGTGCCACTGGTACCTCTCCTGTGGGTGCCGCCGGTGCCTCCTCCGCGGGCGCCGCCGTTGCGCCACATGCGCTGGCCCGGGCGAGCTCGGCAAAGGCGATGCCCGCCGCGGAGCCCCTGCCGAGCGTGGCGATCGCGGGTGCGCCGTCGAGCTTGGTCGCCGGGACGAGTGTCCAGATCTCCGCAGCTGTCGCAAACGACCGCCCGGGGGTCACCTGGAGCACAAGCGCCGGCTCGATCTCCTCGGGTGGTCTCTACACCGCCCCGTCGGTCTCGCCGGCTGGAACGACGGTAAGTCTCACGGCCCGCAGCGCGAGGGGCGGCGAGGATCGACGCACGATCGCGATCGTGCCGGTGCCGCCCGCTGCGCCGGCGCCCACGGCGCCGCTTCCGGGAGAAGCAGCGGCGACCTCGATGACGGGCGCGGGTGGCCCAAAGGCCGCTCTCTCGCCTATCCCGCCCGGGGTCTCGCGGCCGGAGGCGATGCTGGTGGGGCACACGCTGGTGATGACGGCGAGGGCGTCGGCGGCGGGCCGTGTGGGTCTCGGCGCATATCTCGACGGGCGCGCGCTTGGCGGCTGTGCAATCCAGACCCCGGCCGGTCGGAGCTTCACTTGCCGGCTGGCGCTCGCCAAGCGAATCTCCCTAAACGCACCGATCAGCGCTTCGGCGAGCTGGAACGTCGGAGACCGAACGCTGCGGAGCCTGCGCCCCGCGGCGCCGGTGGCGCGGATGAAAATGGATGGTATCTTCGGCGCAACCCAGATCGTGGTTCACGGGCACCTGGTGGCGGCCTCGCAGTTCCTCTGCGACGGTGCTTTGCTGGGGCAGCTTCATCCAACTGCTCTCAGGTAGCTTGGCACGGGGCGGGCGGCGTCGCAGGCGTCCCCGCGGTGGATCACACCGAGAAGGAGCGCTCCCGCCAACTGCTCCCCACAGACGACGGTACTGCCTTCGCCCTCAGCTCCCGAGCAGCCAGACCACGATGCTCGCGGGCACGGCCCATATGGGACCGTCGGTATCGAGGATGTTGCGGGTGGCGATGATCCCGTGGCCGTGGCGGGCCGCGAGAGTTCGTGTTGGGTCGTCCGCGTGCGTCGATCTGGTGGCACTTCCAGGTCTGAAAGGCGAACACGAGGTCGTTGACGCGGTCGTTGACTGCGTGGTGGCTGCCGAGGCCGACATCCTTGGCGACGCCGCTCGCGTTCAGCGGGCTGCAGAGGTTCTGCGCGATCCGGGCGAGCAGGTTGAGCAGGTCGGCGTCGCCGAGGCTGGTGGCGCGAATCGCCTCTCCGCGCACCACGTCCCAGAGGTCCTGGATGAACCCGGGCGTCACGTCGCCGGTCTCGATGAGGTCCCGGACGGCGCGTGGGAAGCCGCCGCAGCGCAGGTACAGCTCCCAGGCGTCCACGAGGTCGTTGGACCAGAACGACAGCTCCGCGATTGCGTCGCGGACTTCGCGCTCCATCATCTCCCGCGGCTGGATTGCGGCGATCTTGGGCAGGTCCTCCAGCCCGCCGAGGAGCCGGCAGAAGTCGCGGAAGGGGTGTATATGGGCCGCACGCAGGTGTACCTCGGAGACGAGGAACTGGAGCTTCTTGATCGCGCGGCGCGTGCGGTGGGGGCCACGCGATCGGAGCTCATACGACGTGCGGTGAGGGAGGCGTTCGGGGTCAAGGGGAAGGCGGACAGGGGGCGTGCGCTCGCGGCGAGCGCGGGCTCTTGGCGCGGCCGGGGCTTCACGGGCGCGGAGTACGTGGACGCCATCCGCGGGGACCTGGATGAGCGCCTACGGCGGCACGGCCTGCAGTGAAGCTGCTGGATACGGCGGTCGCGGTCGACCATCTTCGTGGCGCCGAGCCGGCGGTGGAGCTGCTGGGGCGGTTGGCGCAGGAGGACGAGACGATTGCGGCGAGCGAGCTCGTCCGCTTCGAGCTGCTGGCGGGGGTGCGAGCGGATGAGGTGGAGGCGCTCGAGCAGTTCTTCGCGGCGTGCCTGTGGCTGCCGGTTGACGAGGACGTGACCCGCACCGCGGGCTCGCTCGCGCGCAAGCACCGCGAGGCGTTCAGCGGGATCGACGATGTGGACTACCTGATCGCCGCGACGGCCATCGTGTTCGACATGGAGCTCCTCACCACCAACGTCCGCCACCTCCGCCCGTCGTCAGGTCGCTGTGAGGAGCCGCAGGCTGTCGATGCCCGCGAAATGGCGGGAGTTGAGCGTCGCGAGCGGGGTGTCGTGGGTGAGGCAGCAGGCGGCGATCCAGGCGTCGTTCGCGGGTAGCGGTTCTCCCGCTCGCAGGGCGCGTCCCGTGAGCTCGCCCCAGCGGCGCGCGACTGCGTGGTCGGCTGGGATGACGATCACCCGTCCGAGCCAGCGCTCGAGCGCGGCCACTCGCCGGGCGCCCCATTCGGCGTGGGCCGCGCCACGGTAGAGCTCGCCGATGGTGACGAACGTAACGCATGGCGTGAGACCCCGGATTCCTCGCGCGACGGCGGAGGGCAATGTATCCCGCATCGACCTGGACACGACGTCCGTGTCGAGCACGATCGCCTCAGCGGTCGCGGTCACGCTCGGAGCGGACGGTGGCGTTGAACATGTCGGCCTCCTCGTCGGACGCCCAGATGTCGTGGTCTGCCAGTTCGGAGGCGCTCTGGAGGGGTGGGATGCCGTGTGCGGCGGAGAGCGTGGCGATCGCCACGCTGGGGACGGCTGGCTCGGCGTGCCCAGGGTTGAGTGCGCCGGCGCGAGGTCTCAGCGCCTCGACGTCGGCGCGTCGCAGGCGGCGCACCCCGGATGGGAGGCGGGCGGCGTCGATGAGCCCGCGGTCGGCGTAGCGACGCACGGTGCTCTCGTGCACGCCCAAGCTCTCCGCGGCCTCGCGCAGCGTCATGTGGGTAGGTTTGGTAGAGATGCACCAAATGGTAGCTCGTTGGCTGGGGGAGCGGGGACGCAACGCGCGCCTCTTTGCCCTCAGCTCCCGAGCAGCCAGACCACGATGCTCGCGGGCACGGCCCATATGGGACCGTCGGTATCGAGGATGTTGCGGGTGGCGATGATCCCGTGGCCCCTCGAGGGATCGCCAGACTCCGGCTCAGGGTCCGAAGGGGATGGCGCGGTCGAGCCCGAGCGCGATCGCGAGCGCCCGGTCGAGGGCGGCGAGCTGCGCGGGGGAGAGGTGGCCGCGGTAGCGCTTCAGCAGAGGCTTGGGGAGGGTGGCGAGATCGTCGCAGTTGAGGACGGAGTGCTGGTGCAGATCCAGATGGGGTCCTTCGAGGGGCACCTCCGCGGGGTGGCCGCGCACGGTCGAGGTGACGAGCACCACCGCGACGGCGCTCAGCACGGGGATCGCCTCCTCGCGGGTGATGACCACGGCGGGGTGTACCCCCGCGAGCGGGAAGTCGGCGTCGTAGACGTCCCCGCGGTGGATCACGCCGAGGGGGAGCGCTCTACCAGCTGCCCCCCGGTGGCGTGGGCGCTGGCTTCGGCGAACCAGGGCTCCTGCGGGTGCGCGCCGTACGCCCGGCGGTACTGCTCGGCGATCTCGCGGTTGCGCTGCTCGCGCACGAACTCGCCGATGCCGGCGCGCACCGCGGCCGCTCGGCTGGGGTAGCGCCCGGCGGCCACCGCCGCGTCCAGCGCCTCAAGGTCGGCCTCGTCGAGGCGGATCGCGATCTGCTGGGACATACCAGCAAGCATACCATCCGCAATCCCGGGTGGGCCCTGGCGTCTCCCCGGCTCGATCCCGAGCTCGTCAAGAAGCTCAGCATCGCCGCGGCGGTCGCGGTCACGGAGAGACCTTCGCAGCGCGTGCCACGAGTTCCAGGAGGCCGCATACGGTAGTACGATATACTACCGCCATGAGTAAGCGATTGCAGGTGGTGGTGGGGGACGCGGATCTGGAGCGCTACGAGCGCACTGCGCGCGCGGCGGGCATGAGCACCTCGGAGTGGGTGCGCCAGGCGCTGAGGGTGGCCCAGCGGGAATTCTCGGACGGCGACGTGGACGCGAAGCTCGCCGCGATCCGCAGGGCGGCCAGTTACAACCTGGGTCCCGAGGTTGACATCGAGACGATGCTGGCCGAGATCGAGACCGGCCGTCTGCGGGGCATCGAGGCTGGATTTCCGGAGGACTACGAGGGTTGATCTTCGTCGACTCCAATGTCCCGATGTATCTCATCGGGCCCGACCACCCGCACAAGCTCGACGCGCAGCGCGCGCTCGAGCGGCTGGCCGGGGAGCGCAGGCGCCTGGTGACCAGCAGCGAGGTCTTCCAGGAGGTTCTGCACCGTTTCGCCTCCAGCGATCACCGCGACATGATCGAGCTTGCATTCACAACCCTGCGGACGATCGTGGACGAGGTGCTGGCGGTGGAGGTGGAGGATGTGTTCGCCGCCAAGGACCTCATCCACGCGCACGGAGAGCTGTCATCGCGTGACGCGGTGCACGCGGCGGTGATGCGTCGCCACGGGATCGCGGAGATCCTGAGCTTCGATCGAGGGTTCGACACGCTGACGGGCATCAGACGGCTGCCGATGGGGGCGCCTCGGGGTTAGGGCCCACGAACCCTTAGACGGCCCCGGGTCCCCCGGGTGCGGTGGCGGCGGCGGCGTCGAGCAGGCCGGCGCCGTAGAGGCGGCTGTCGGAGGGCCCCCCGAGCGGTCGCGCGGTGGCGCGCAGACGGAGGGTGAGGAGCGCGGGGGTGGGGTGGCGGCCGAGCACGCCGGAGGCGATCACGAG
>JBIOEY010000119.1:0-7432 GCA_044446505.1 Solirubrobacterales bacterium | reverse complement strand
TTCGACGCCTGAGCCTTCGCCGCCCGCTCCCGCTTCGCCTTCGCCGGAGAGGCCGCTGCTCTGGGTGAGCGACTGGGAGAGCTGCTGGAGGAGCATCTCTTCGAAGCCCTTGGCGGCGGCGTAGGCGTGTTTGATCGCCGCGTCGCCGTTGCGCACCGAGGCGGGCGCATTCGCTTCGCTGAGAGCCGGCAGCCCGGTGGCGGCGATCGGAGCGGTGAGCGGGACGGAGCTCATGCGCGCAGCTGGTTGGCGATCGAGGCCATCTGGTTTTCGGTCTGGATGGCGGAGCTCTCCAACTGGTAGTTGCGCTGGGCGCTCACCATCTTCACCATCTCATTGGAAACGCTGACGTTGGAGCCCTCCAGCGCCCCCTGGCGGATCGCGGAGCCGGCCACGGCCCGGGGGGCGCCGCTGGCGGCGGTCGCGGAGAGGAGACTGCCGCCGTCGGCGAGCAGGCGATCGGGCGAGGCGACCGTGACGAGCGCGATCTTGCCGATCGCTTTGGTGCCGGCGCGCACGGTACCGTCGGGCCCGATCGCGACTTCGCTCGGGGAGGTCCCCTTGGGCAGCGTGAGCGGCGGATCGAGCAGATCGCCTTCGGCGGTGGTGATTTGCCCGCGCGAGTTGACCTCGAAGGCGCCGTCGCGCGTCAGCGCGACCGCGCCGCCCGAGCGCTTGACGGTGAAGTACCCCGACCCTTCGATCGCGAGGTCCAGCGGATTGCCGGTGCTCTGGATCGTCCCCTGGGAGTGGTCGCTGCCGATCGTCTGCGCAGCGGCGCCCGCTCCGAGGGAGGTGGTGGTGCCGGCGATGTTCACCTGGTTGTAGAGCAGGTCGCGAAAGCCGGTGCGCTGTGCCTTGTAGCCGGTGGTTGAAAGGTTGGCGAGGTTGTTGCCGATCGAGTCGAGCTGCTGCTGCTGCGCTTCCATCCCGGATGCGGCGGCGTACATTCCTTCGAGCATCGTCTGTGCCTCTCTGGTCGGAGTCTCTATGCGGACCCGTTGAGGGAGCCGACCTGGGTGGAGGCGGCCTGGAGGGTCTGGTCGATTGCCTGGATGGCCTGCTGGCCGGACTGGAAGGTGCGCAGGGAGCCGATCATTTCGACCATCGTGCGCGCAGCGTTGACGCCGGATTCCTCGAGCACCCCCTGACGCACCGTCCCCGCGGCGTGCCCGGAGGGGGTGCCGGTGTAGAGGTTTTCGCCCTGCTTGACCGCGCCGGGGACATCGAAGACGCCGAGCGAGCCGGCGGGCACTTCGCCTTTGGCGCCCACGTTGATCGAGGCGCCGCTCTGGCTGAGGACGGTGTTGCCGGCGCCGTCCACGAGCAGCCCCTGGGAGGAGAGGGAGAACTGACCGTCGCGGGTGTAGCGGACCCCCTGGGGGGTGCGCACGGCGAAGAAGCCCACGCCCGCGATCCCGAAGTCGAGCGGCTGGCCGGTCGGCTGCATCCCGGCGGGGGTCATGTCGGTGAAGGTCTTGCCGAGCTGCACCCCGGTGTTCATCGAGCCGATCGCCTGTCCGGTGGAGGTATTCGAGAGAAGCAGCTCCCCGAAGCTGTGCTGAGGAGACTGCTCGGCCTTGTAGCCGGGGGTGGAGGCGTTGGCGAGGTCGCCCGAGAGCTGCGCCTGACGGGTCTGCTCGGCGACCATTCCGGAGGCGGCGATGTAGAGACCGAGGTCCATCTCAATGCGGGTGATCGCCCGGGGCCGAGATTTCTTGAATCAGACGGCTGCGAACAACGACTCGTCGCTTGCGAGGCGCTCGCGCAGGCGGCGGCGCAGCTCGGTGTGGATCTGGGAGACGCGGCTCTCGGAGACCCCGAGATGCTCGCCGATTTCGCGTAGGGTGCGCCCCTCCACGTAGAGCATCACCGCCACCTGGCGCTCGCGCGCGGGCAGCTGGGCGAAGGCGGCGCGGAAGCGCTCCTTGGCTTCGGAGCGCTCGGCGCTGAGGGCGGGGTCGGAGCCCTCGTCCTCGCTCTCGAGCGTGTCGATCCGCTCGATCGTGGTGGAGTCCTCGGAGCGGATCGTCTTGTTCAGCGAGCCGACCTCCGCGAGCGCGAGCTCGTCGAGGCGGCGGCCCAGCTCGGTGGTGTTCATGCCGGCGGCGGCGGCGAGCTCCTCGCGGCTGGGCCGGCGCTCGTGCTCGGAGGCGAAGCTCTCGCGGGCGCCGTTGATCGCGCGCTCGGCGCGGCGCAGCGAGCGGGGCGCCCAGTCGTGGCGGCGCAGCTCGTCGAGCACAGCGCCGTGGATGCGCGTCCACGCGAACTGCTCCAGGGTGGCGCCCTTCGCGGGGTCGTAGCGCTCGATCGAATGGATCAGCGCCTCGAGGCCGCAGGAGAGGAAGTCCTCCACGTCGCACTGCGCGGGGACCTCGCGGACCTTGCGGTAGACGATGTAGCGCACCATCGGGGTGAAGGTGAAGATCAGGCGGTCCCGCAACCTGAGATCCCCTGTGCGCCTGTACTCCTGCCACAGCGACAGCACCTCGGTGGCCGAGATCCTGGCGACGTGCTGGCCTAAACGGGGATGCTGGTCGAACGGGGGATGCTTGCCGGAGGCAAGTGTCCCCCCGCTTCGGTCGGAGGCGAGTGTCCCCCGGCTTTGGTCCATGGTTTTCATCTGGTGCTCCGACTCTCGAGGGAAAGTGGTGCGTCTTCGAGAACCGTCCCCTCGACCTCCATCCGCAGATTTCGAGGGAGTCCGATTTCGCAAAGACCCCGCCCTAATCGGCACGTCACCGGGTGGGCTTGAGCCCTAACCCGGCGCTCGCAAGGAATCGGCCGCTGGCAAGTATTCAAATGACAAGCGGCTCACGGATCGCGTGGAGCGGTCGATGACCGTGATTGCGTAGATGACCGCAATCGCGGGCGGACCGAGCGGGCGGGCTCCAATCTCGACCTAAAGTTTTTCGACCACCAGCCGATCAGGATGAAGACACCCAAGAGCAAAGCGGCCCAGGGACGGGACCGTGAAGAGTGCTTTCAGGAGGAAAACAGCATGAGCTCGCCCATCACGTCACCCCAGGCGCCGGCCGCGCGACCGGTGCTCCCCACCGAAGCGGCGAGGCCATCCGCGGGGCCCCCGGGTGCCGGCGCGCCTTCCGCGCTCGAGCCGGCGGTCTCGCTCGACACCCTCCCCTCGAGCCCCCCGCAGGAGGTGCTCGACCAGATGGCGAGCGCGGCGCAGACCCACGAAGCATTGAGCGCCCAGGGCCGTGAACTGCGCTTCTCGCGGGATGAGCAGAGCGGGCGCACGAAGATCGAGGTGCGCGACCACAACGGCAACGTGCTGAAGACGATCTCCCCCGCACAGGCACTCGAAGTCGCGGCCGGGGCGCCGCTGGAGTAGGAGGGAGTGCCGTGACCACCGTGAGCTCATCCGCTTCGGGCGCGCCGATCAGCTTCAACGGCCTCTCGTCGGGGCTGAACACCAGCGAAATCATCACGGCGCTACTGGGGATCGAACGCGTGCCGATCACGCGCCTCACCGAGGTGCGGAGCACCCTCGAAGGACAGCGCACGCAGCTGCAGTCGATTCAGAGCAGCCTCACACAGCTCGCCTTCGACTCCCAGGAACTGGGCTCCCCGGCGCTGTTCAAAACCTCCCAGGCGGTGAGCTCCAGCGAACCCGCGCGGATCGCGGCGACCACCACGGCCGGCGCAGCGGTGGGCGGCTACGAGGTGAACGTCACCCAGCTCGCGAACTCGGGACAGCGCACGTTCACGTTCAAAAGCCCCGCGGCCGCCGACACGCTGGCGATCGACGGCAAGGAAATCGAAGTGGCGGCGGGGTCGAGCATCAAAGATCTCGTGAACAAGATCAACTCGGACTCCACCGCGACGGTGTACGCGGCGGCGCTGGGGGAAGAAACGGTGGTGCTCTCCACGCGCGAAACGGGCGCCACGGGAGCGGGCTTCATCGCGGTCTCCAATCCGGGGGGCACGCTCGTCGAACAGGCGAGCCTGGCAAAAGAAGGCCGGAACGCGGAATACACGATCGACGGGGTCGCGGGGAGCTCCGCGTCGAACAAGCTCACGAGCGCGATCCCGGGGGTGACCCTGGAACTCAAAGCGCTGACCACCGTCACGGGGCCGGTGACGGTCGATGTGCAGCCCCCGGGGCCCACCGTGAGCGCGATCGCCGAACAGGTGCAGGCGTTCGTGACCCTCTACAACTCGACGGTCGGGGCGATCCACACGCAGCTGACCACCAAGCCCCCACCCTCACCGGGGAGCACCGCCGAACTGCAGACGGGCACGCTGTTTGGGGACTTCGAACTGACGAGCCTGCTTAACGGGATGCGCCAGTCGATCTACCAACCGGGCGTGGGCCTGCCAGCGGAAATGTCAAGCCTCGCGAACATCGGCATCAGCACGGGCGCGCCGACGGGCAAAGGATCTCCCTCGCAGGCGGCGCTGGAAGGGCAGCTGACGGTGAACACCGCGCAGCTGGAAAGCGCGATCCAGGCCGACCCGGCGGGCGTACAGAAGATGCTGCTGAGCTGGTCGAAAGGCTTCCAAGAACGGGTCAACGCAAACGCCGGCCCGGGGGGCTCGCTGGATGCGCGCATCAGCGGCGACAGCACCCAGACCTCGGAATTGGGCAACAGGATCGCGGCCATGAACGAAATGCTCGCAGTGCGCCAGAAAGCGCTGGAGTCCGAATTCGCCGCGATGGAAAAGATCATGGCCCAGAGCCAGGCTCAGGGCTCGTGGCTGAGCGCTCAGCTCACCTCGATGCTCGCCAGCAACACGAGCTCCTCCAGCAGTTCCAAGTCCTCCTCCGGCGGCTGAGAACCGCGCGCGAAGCCATCCGGCGTCCGCTCGCGCGCCGCCGACCGATCGAGGATCGCCGGCGAGCGTCCCACCGGAGACGCGCGCTCAGCCTGGACTATCCCAGGGGGCGGGCGGGACTCGGTATTGGATGCTCAGCCCGTTTTCGGTGATCCAGGCTCAACTTCCGGCGGGCGCGACCGATCACCTGGACAGCCCACCGGCAGCCGAGCGAAGGAGCGAGCGAGGAGCACATGACCCCCCCCACGGCATCACCGCAGGCATACCGCGAGAACGCTGTGCTCTGCGCAGCCCCGGCGCAGCTGGTGGTGATGCTCTACGACAGCGCGCGCCGCTTCCTGCGCCAGGCAGCGGACGCGATGCGCGCGCGGGAAGTGGAGCGCGCCCACAACAAGCTGCGCCAGGCCGAACAGATCGTCGCGCACCTCGACGGGGTCCTCGACCACGAGCAGGGCGCCGAGCTCGCGGCGCAGCTGAACGCGATCTACCAGTTCTGCCTGGCCCACCTCGACCGCGCGCGCATGAGCCAGGAGGCCCGCAAACTCGACGAGGTCTCGGAGATCCTCGGCGAGCTGCGCGAGTCCTGGGTGGAGATCGCACACCGGTGAGCGCCGTGGACACCAAGCCCGACACCGGCACCGCCACCGTGATGACGATCGCCCCGGCGCCCACCGCGGAGATCGACTCCGCGTTCGACCCCTATACGGCGATCCTCGAGCTCGCCGAGCGCGAGCTCGAGCTCGCGCGAGACGGCCGGATCGAGGATCTGCGCTCGCTGGCGCCCCAGTGGGACGCGCTGACAGCGGGCCTCCCCGAGCAGCCCCCCGCCTCCGCGCGCACTCCCCTGGAACGGGCCGCGGCCCTGCACGAGCGCACGAGCGCCACGCTGCAGTGCCTGCGCGAGGCGCTGCTGTGCGATCTGCGCACGACAGCGCGCGCGAGCCGCGCCGCCCACGGCTACGCCAACCAGGCCCCGCGGCACATCCACCGGATGGACCGCAGCGCGTAGCAGGTCCTGCTGTTTGCCCCCGCAGACGCAGCGCGCCGCGCCCACCCTCTCGACCGCGGCGCGCGGGAAGCGTATCTCGCCCTCAAGGTCCGCGCTCCGCCGCCGATGACCGGAGCGAACCGGGCTCCATCGCCCGGGGCGGCTCACACGGATGAGAGTCGGGTTTGGCCCACGGAGGGCAACATCTCGAAGCATTCACCCCCTTCCCTGACCGCCACCGGATGTCCCTCATCGACACCACCCAGCTTGCACTGGAGAGCGCGATGCGCGGCGCGTGGGCGCGCCAGACGCTGCTCACCAACAACATCGCCAACGCCAACACCCCGGGTTACCGGCGCGAGGACCTCAACTTCCAGGGTGCCCTCCGCTCGGCGCTCGCCAGCGGGGAATCCCCCGCGCAGGTGCAGCTCCAGCCCGAAGTCAGCTCCCAGGTCGTGGGGCCGGAAGGCAACGGGGTGAGCATCGACCAGGAATCGGCGCTACTCGCCGAGAACGGCCTCGAATACCAGGCGCTCGTGCAGGTCGAGGGGACCCGCGACAACATCCTCCGCTCCGCGATGGGCGTCGGCTGATGGGTCTCTTCGACGCGATTGAAATCGCCGGCAGCGGCCTCAGCGCGGAACGGGTGCGGATGGACGTCACCTCCGAGAATCTCGCCAACGCGCAGACCACCAAAGCCGCCAATGGGCAGCCCTACCAGCGCCAGGAGGTGCTCCTCCAGCAGACCGGCTCCCCCTCCTCGAACTTCGAAGCCACGCTCTCCGAAGCGCTCGGGCCCGGCGCCGCGGGGGGACCAGGACCCGCCGGCGCAGGACTCATCCAACCGAGAGCGGCAGCACTCGCCCACCCCCCCGCGGGCGGCGTGCAGGTCGCGGGGATCGTCGCCGACAAGACCCCCGACCAGGTCGTCTACGACCCCGGCAACCCCGAAGCCAACGCGCAGGGGTACGTGAAGATGCCCAACGTCAACACCGTCACCGAAATGGTCGACCTCATCTCCGAGTCGCGCGCCTACCAGTCCGACGTCACCGCGATGCAGACCTCCAAGTCAATGTTCACCGCCACGCTCGGGATCCTCAAGTGACGCTGCCCCCGATCGGCGCGATCGGCTCGGTGCTCTCGCCAAGCGCTCTCGCCGGCCTCGGTCCGGGCGAAGCGTCGGGCGTCGGCGCGGGCGCCCGAGTGGGCGGGTTCCAATCCGCCGGCGGCCTCAGCCTCAGCACACCTGCCGCCGGCGCAGAACAGACGGCCGGCGCTGGCGAAGTCGCAGGCGTCAGCGGGACTGGCTCCGCCGCGGGCCTCGAAGGAGCGGGTGGGGCCTCCAATCCGGAAGCGGGCGGCTTCGGGGAAGCGCTCACCCACGCGATCTCCTCGCTCGAGCAGAGCCAGACGAGCGGCGACCACGCCGCTCGGGCGCTCGCCACCGGCACCGCCTCCAACCCCGAGAGCGCGGTCGTCACGGTCGCGGACGCCCAGCTCACGATGCAGCTCGCCTCCCAGATTCGCACCAAGACCGTCGAAGCCGCCCCCCGCGGGGTGGGGGGGGGGGGGGGGGGGGGGTGGGGGGGGCGGCGAACGCCGGGGGGTGGCGGGGGGGGGCGGGGGGGGGATAAAGGGGGGGGGGGG
>JBIOEY010000118.1:0-7438 GCA_044446505.1 Solirubrobacterales bacterium | reverse complement strand
GGGCGGGCGGGTCCGGATCAGGTCGCGGTCCGGGCGGAGGCTCCGGGCGTGGCGGCGGCAGCCCTGAGGTGACCCGCTGATGCTCTCCCCCAAGCGCGTCAAGCACCGCAAGCAGCACCGCGGCCGCCGCCGCGGGTTCTCGCGCGGCCAGGTGAAGGTCCAGTTCGGCGAGTACGGCCTGAAGTCGCTCGAGCAGGGCTGGCTCACCGACCGCCAGATCGAGGCCGCTCGTATTGCGATGACCCGCAAGATCAAGCGCGGGGGGAAGGTGTGGATCAACGTGTTCCCCGACAAGCCCGTCACCAAGAAGCCCGCCGAGACCCGCATGGGCTCGGGCAAGGGCTCCCCCGAGGGCTGGGTCGCGGTGGTCAAGCCGGGGCGCGTGATGTTCGAGCTCGCGGGGGTCCCCGAGCCGCTCGCCCGCGACGCGATCCGCCTCGCCGCGCACAAGCTTCCCGTCAAGTCCAAGTTCGTGATGCGCGAGGACTGAGGATGAGCGCGAGCACGACAAGCACGATGAGGGCCGGGCGATGAAGGCGAAGGAGATGCGCGACATGCCCGGAGACGAGCTGGCCGAGCAGATCGGGACGTTGCGCAAGGACCTCTTCGGTCTGCGCTTCGCCAACGCCACCGGCGAGCTCGAGAACACCGCCGGGGTGGGCCGCGCCCGACGCGACCTCGCGCGTGCGTTGACCGTCCTGCGCGAGCGAGAGCTCTCCGTATAGCCACCGACTAGGCGATCCAACGAGACCAGACCACCACAAGAACCTTCCTACACCACGAGATAACGAGACACATGGCTGACGAACAGAACGACGAGATCCCCGAGGCTCCCGAGGAGACGGCCGCGGCTCCGCCGAGCGAGGAGGCTGCTGCGAGCGCGGCGCAGTCCCCGCCCGAGGCGGACGCCCCGGCGCAGCCCGAGGAGACCTCCGCGCCTGCCCCCCAGGCCGCCGCGGCACCCCCGGCTGAGCCGGTCGAGCAGCTCTCTCCCAAGGAGCGCCGGCGCAAGGCGCGCTCGACCCACGCCGGGCGCGCCCGCGAGCCGCGCTCGGCCGAGGAGCGCCAGGCCGAGCGGGAGGCTGTACGCCGCACCAAGGCCGTGAAGCGCCGCGCGCGGCGTCTGCAAGAACGCACCAAACGCGCCGCGCGCCGCGCGACGGCCCCGGCGCCGCAACCGCTGGCTCCTGTGCACCCCCCGACCGAGGGCGCCCGCCGCGTGCGCCAGGGAGTCGTGGTCTCCAACAAGGCAGACAAGACGATCACCGTGCGCATCGATGTGGCCCGTCGCCACCGGCGCTACGAAAAGATCGTGCGCAGCTCGAGCACTCTGCACGCGCACGACGAGAACAACGACGCGCACGAGGGCGATGTGGTGCGCGTGATCGAGAGCCGGCCCCTGTCGCGCATGAAGCGGTGGCGACTCGTGGATGTGCTGGAGCGGGCGCGATGAGGACGAGGGAGGCCGGAGCATGATCCAGAACGAGACACGGCTGCGCGTGGCGGACAACACGGGGGCGCGCGAGATCCTCTGCATCCGCGTGAAGGGCGGCTCGCGCCGCCGCTACGCCCACGTGGGCGACGTGATCACGGCCACCGTCAAGCAGGCGAACCCCCATGGGACGGTCAAAAAGGGCGACGTGGTCACCGCAGTGGTGGTGCGCACGAAGAAGCCCTTCGGCCGCGAGGATGGCACCTATATCTCCTTCGACGAGAACGCGGCGGTGATCATCGACGAGCAGAACAACCCCCGCGGCACCCGCGTGTTCGGCCCCGTCGCGCGCGAACTGCGCGAGCGCAACTTCATGAAGATCGTCTCCCTCGCCCCCGAGGTGATCTGATGGCGCGCGCTCGAGCACAGACCGGCGGATCGCGCAAGGGTGGATCGCGGACGAGCGGAAAGCAGACCGGGGGGAAGCGCTCGACCGCGAAGCGCGCGAGCGGGCAGGCGAAGATCCGCCGCACGCTGCGGATTCGTTCGGACGATCGGGTGCTCGTGATCGCGGGCAAGGACCGTGGCAAGAGTGGCCGGGTGCTGCGCGTCGATCCTGGCTCCGAACGCGTGTATGTGGAGGGTCTCAACATGGTCAAGAAGCACGTCCGCCCGCAGCAGGTGCCCAGCGCCGGCGCCTTCGGAGGCGCTGGCGGCAACACGGGGGGCGGCGTGATCGAGCGTGAGGGCCCGATCCACGTCTCGAATGTGATGCTCCTGGATCCCAAAGGCGGCAAACCCACGCGGGTGGGGGTGGAGCGGGAGAACGGCAAGCCCTTCCGGATCGCGCGGCGCTCGGGGGCGAGGATCGACTGATGGCGAGCTCGAAGACTCACTCAGGTTCGAAGACCCCCCCCAGCGGGTCCCGCTCCGATGAAGTCCTCCCGGCGCCTCCCCCGGCACGCCTGAAGATCCGCTACATGGAGGAGATCCGCCCACAGCTGATCGAGCGCTTCGGCTACACCTCCTCGATGCAAACCCCGAAGGTGGAGAAGATCACGCTCAACATGGGTGTCGGCGACGCCAAGCAGGACTCCAAGGCACTGAAGGCCGCCCAGGACCAGCTCGCCACGATCGCGGGCCAGCAGCCGAGCGTGCGCCGCGCGAGGAAGTCGATCGCCGCCTTCAAACTGCGCGAGGGGATGCCGGTGGGGGTGGCGGTGACCCTGCGCGGGGATCGCGGCTACGAGTTCCTCGATCGGCTCATCTCGATCGCGATTCCCCGCATCCGCGACTTCCGCGGCCTCTACCCCCGCTCGTTCGACGGCCGCGGCAACTACTCGATGGGGGTCCGCGAACAGATCATCTTCCCCGAGATCGACTACGACGCGATCGACCAGGTGCGCGGCCTGGACATCACGATCACCACCTCCGCGCGCACCGACGTGGAGGCCTTCACGCTGCTCTCCGCGCTGGGGATGCCCTTCTCCACCTACGGCCGGCCCGCGGAGTTCGCGGACGCCGGCGCCGAGACAAACGATCAGGAGAGCGCCTGATGGCCAAGACCTCACTACGCGTCAAGCAGCAGCGGACGCCGAAGTACAAGACGCGCGCATATACTCGCTGCAACCGCTGTGGACGCCCCAAGGCGGTCTATCGCAAGTTCGGGCTCTGCCGCATCTGCCTGCGGGAGCTCGCCCACAACGGCCAGATCCCGGGGATGACGAAGTCCTCCTGGTAGGCCTCGATCCAAGACGACCCTCCGCAAAGCCGCAAGATCGCTCAATCCATGCCCACATCCACCGACACCCACGCCCCCACGATGTCCACCTGCTCGCACGGGAGGCGCCGCCCATGTCGATGACCGATCCGATCGCCGACTTCCTCACGCGCATTCGCAATGCGATCCACGCGGCGCACGAGACGGTCCAGATCCCGGCCTCCAAGCTGAAGGCGGAGCTCGCGCGGATCCTCGTGGAGCAGGGCTACATCGAGGCGTGGTCGATCGCCCCCGCGCCCGAGGGCGCGATGGGCCAGATGATCGAGATCCGCCTCAAGTACACCGACGACCGCCGCTCCGCGATCTCGGGCCTGCGGCGCGTCTCGCGGCCGGGCCAGCGCACCTATGTGCAGGCCGGCGGCATCCCGAAGGTGCAGGGTGGGATGGGCACCTCGATCGTCTCGACCTCCCACGGTGTGATGACCGGCCACGACGCGCGCGCCGCGGGCGTGGGCGGCGAGGTCCTGGCGCAGGTCTGGTAGGGGCGGGAGCGAGCACATGTCGAGGATCGGAAGACAGCCAATCCCGGTGCCGGCCGGCGTGAGCGTGGCGATCGAGCCGGAGTCGGTGCGCGTGAAGGGGCCCAAAGGGGAGCTCGCGGAGCGCATCCACCGCGATATCGCGGTCGTCCAGGAGGGCGAGCGGCTACTCGTCTCGCGTCCCACCGATCGCGGCGAGCACCGCGCGCTGCACGGCCTCACGCGCACGCTGGTGGCCAACATGGTGCAGGGCGTCACGGAGGGCTACGAGAAGCGCCTGGAGATCCAGGGCGTGGGGTACCGCGCGCAGCTGAAGGGCAAGAACCTCGAGCTCGCCGTCGGCTACTCGCATCCCGTCCCGATCCCGGCGCCCGCGGGGATCGAGTTCGAAGTGCCCCAGCCGACGAGGATCGTGGTGAAAGGGATCTCCAAGCAGCTCGTGGGGGAGACCGCCGCAATCATCCGCAAGCAGCGCCCCCCTGAGCCCTACAAGGGCAAGGGCATCCGCTACGAGGGGGAGTATGTGGCGCGCAAGGTAGGGAAGCGCGCATGACCCTGTTGACGAAGGAGCAGCGCCGGCTGAAGCGCCGCCGCCGGGTGCGCGCGAAGATCTCGGGCACCGCCACGCGGCCGCGGATCTCGGTGTTCCGCTCCAATAGGGGGCTCTCGGCGCAGGCGATCGACGACATCTCGGGCCGCACGCTCGCGGCGGTCAACTGGTTCGAGCCCGAGCTGGGCAAGCTCGCCAAAGGCGAGCGCACACCCCGCGCGGGCGCGCTGCTCGCCGAGCGGGTCAAGGCGGCGGGCGTCTCCAAAGCGGTGTTCGACCGCGGCGGCTACCTCTACCACGGCCACGTGCGCGCCTTCGCCGAGGCGCTGCGCGAGGCGGGGATCACGGTCTAGGACTTCCCCGAGCCCGGTTCAGCCTCTCCCCAAGACAAGACCACCACCAACCTCTCTTAGTCCTCCGCCCTCACCGCACGCCTCCACCGACCTCGCCACCTCGCTACCCTCACCGCACGCCTCCACCGACCTCGCCACCTCGCTACCCTCACCACTGCGCCATGTCCACCATCTCCACAGACCGCTCCGTCAGTCCCGCCGGCCTGGACCTCCAGGAGCGGGTCGTCGAGATCAACCGCGTCGCCAAGGTGGTCAAGGGCGGGCGGCGCTTCTCGTTCACCGCGCTCGTGGTGGTGGGCGACGAACGGGAAGTGGTGGGCGTCGGCTACGGCAAGGCCAACGAGGTGCCCCTCGCGATCCAGAAGGGGGTTGAGCGCGCGAAGAAGGACCTCTTCCGCGTCCCCCGCCACGGCAGCACGATCACCCACCAGACCACCGGGATCTTCGGCGCCGGGCGCGTGCTGCTGAAGCCCGCGGCCCCCGGCACCGGCGTGATCGCGGGCGGCGGGGTGCGCGCGGTGCTGGAGCTCGCGGGGATCCACGACATCCTCTCCAAGAGCCTCGGGACGCAGAATCCGATCAACCTCGTGAAGGCCACGATCACGGGCCTGCGCGAGCTGCGCACCCCCGAGGAGGTCGCGAAGCTGCGGGGCCTTTCGATCAACCGGGTGCTCGGTCTCGCGGAGAAGCCTCCGGAGGCCACCGATACTTTGGCCGAGCCGGCCGATGCGCCCGCTGCGGGAGCCCCCGGCAGTGGGACCCCAGAGCCGAGCGCGGAGGGCGTGGCCGAGACCGCCACCTCCGAGGCGAGCGAGCCGGCGCAGGCCGCCGCGGAGGTCGAGACGGAGACACCGCCGGGCGCACCGCCCGCCGAGGAGACCTCGGCCTGATGGGCTCTCTGACCGTCATTCAGCGGCGTTCGAGCAACGGCTCGAACAGCCGCCAGCTGGACACACTGCGCTCATTGGGCCTGCGCCGCATCGGCCACACGGTGCAGGTCGAGGACTGCCCCCAGGCGCGGGGGATGCTGCACGCGGTGCGCCACCTTGTGGAGGTCCAGGCAGACGCGGATTCGGCAAAGCGCGCATCGGGCACAAAGGGCGCCGCCGGCGATAAGACGGAGGCGTCGCGGTGAGCCAGGTGAAAGAGAGCGAGAACGAGCCCCGCATCGGGCTGCACAGCCTCGCACCGGCCCCCGGCAGCCGCCGCCCGCGCAAGCGCGTGGGGCGCGGGGAAGGCTCGGGCACGGGCAAGACGGCGGGCCGCGGGCAGAAGGGCTACGGGTCGCGCTCAGGCGCCAAGAGCCGCGCGCGGTTCGAGGGCGGGCAGATGCCGATCCACATGCGGATGCGCAAGCTCCGGGGCCCGCACATGAAGAAGTCGATGCCGTTCGAGCCCTTCCGCACGCACACGCAGGCGGTGAACATCGGCGATCTCGACAGCCGCTTTGAGGCGGGTGCGGAGGTCACGCTCGAGCTGATGAAGTCGCGGGGCCTCGGAACTCGCAAGGACATCCCTGTGAAGGTGCTCGCGAAGGGCGAGCTCGGAAAGTCGCTCACCGTCCACGCCGACGCCTTCAGCGCGAGCGCTCGCGAGCGCATCGAGGCCGCGGGCGGCACCTGCGTGCTCGTGGGCGAGACGGCCGCCGCCAAGTAGCCGTTCTGAGAAGACCCGCGCGCGAACCGCCGCCTGGGTCTAGAATCGCGCGCAGTGCTCTCCACGATCCTCAACGCCTTCCAGGTTCCGGACATCCGGAAGAAGATCGGCTTCACGGCGGCGATGCTGCTGATCTACCGCTTCGGCTCGCACCTGCCGGTGCCGGGGGTCAACCTGACGGCTGTCAACAACATCCAGAAGCAGCTCGGGGGGAACAACATCCTCGGCCTGCTGAACCTCTTCTCCGGGGGGAGCCTCTCGCGGATCGCGATCTTCGCGCTGGGGATCATGCCCTACATCACGGCCTCGATCATCCTGCAGCTGCTGCAGGTGGTGGTGCCGTCGCTGGAGAAGCTCTCCAAGGAAGGCGAGGTGGGCCAGGCGCGGATCACCCAGTACACGCGCTACCTCACGGTGGGCCTCGCGTTCATGCAGTCGATCGGCTACGTCTTCCTGTTCCACTCGCTGCAGGCCAACGCGGGGGAATCGGTCGTGACAAAGTTCGACTTCCCCCACATCTTCCTGATCGTCGTGTGCCTCACCGCGGGCTGCGTGCTGCTGATGTGGATCGGCGAGCTGATCACCCAGAAAGGGATCAGCAACGGCATCTCGCTGCTGATCTTCGCCTCGATCGTCTCGCGCCTGCCGTCGGGGATCCAGACGTGGTGGACGAGCCAGAACCAGGTCTTCAAGGTGATGATGCCGTTCCTCGTGCTCGTGGTGGTGGCGTCGATCGTGTTCGTGATGGAGGGCCAGCGGCGGATCCCGGTGCAGTACGCCAAGCGCGTGATCGGACGGCGGATGAGCGAGGGCGGGCAGACCTACCTGCCGCTGCGCGTGAACATGGCGGGCGTGATCCCGGTGATCTTCGCCGCCAGCATCATGGCCTTCCCGCCGACGATCGGTCAGCTCGTGAAAACCCACTGGGGCCAGCAGGTCTCGGACTTCTTCAATCCCAACGGCTGGCACTACATCGTGGGGGAGTCGCTCTTCATCAGCGTCTTCACGTACTTCTACACCGCGGTGACCTTCAACCCGGTGGACCAGGCGGAGAACCTCAAGAAGTACGGCGGGTTCATCCCGGGCGTCAGGCCCGGGCGCCCCACCGCGGAATTCCTCGACCGGATCCTGGCGCGACTGACCTTCCCGGGAGCCCTGTTCCTGGCCTCCGTCGCGGCCCTGCCGGCG
>JBIOEY010000117.1:0-7524 GCA_044446505.1 Solirubrobacterales bacterium | reverse complement strand
CTACCTCCCCAGACCCCCCAGCTACCCTCCCGCCGGATGGGCGCGGTCCTCGCGGCGCTGATGCTGGCCGCGGGGATCGCGCTGGGGGCGCTGATCGGCCCGGGCCCGGCGGCCTCGCTTGCGAGCACCTCGCGTGCGGCGGCGGTGGGGCGTGTGCTGGCGCTGCTCGCATTGGGGGGAGGCACCGGCTCTGGCAGCAACCTGCTGCTCTCCTCAGGCGCGGCCCACCCGCCGGCGTCGCAGCCGAAACCGTCCTCCTCGAGCGAAACCACGGCGGGAGGCAGAAGCAGTGGAGCGGGGAGCGGGAGCAATGGAGCGGGCGGAGGGCCTGGGAGCTCGTCCTCCGGGTCCGGGCACTCGTCCTCTGCCCCACAGACCTCCTCGACCTCCTCTCCCTCCTCCGGCTCGGTGTCTCCGACCTCCTCGACCACCCCTGGAGCGGGGGGAGGGGGAGCCGACAAGACGAAGACTCCGGCGGCGCTGCCCCCGATCGCGAACGTGTGGTTGGTGGTGCTGCCGCCCGGCGGGAGCCTCGCGAACGCGCCGGGGCAGAGCACGGCGACGCCATACCTCGACGGGCAGTTGGTGCGCCAGGGAACGGTGCTGAGCGGCGACTCCTCGCTGGCGGCGGAGCAGCTCGCGGGAGCCGCGACGCTGCTCTCGGGCCAGGTGGGGGCGAGCGTGAGCACGATCTCACCGCCTCCGTCGGGAGGGCCAGCGAACCTGCAGGCGGCGGACGCATTCCTGCAGGAAGTGGTGCCGAAGATCATGGCGAGCGCGGCCTATAGGGAACACGGGCTGATCGTGATCGCCTTCGGCGCGGCGAGCCCGCCGGCCGCGTCGCAGGGCGCCGCGAGCGCGGGAGCGGCGAACCAGAGCGCCGCGAGCCCAGGAGCCGCCAGCCCGCCAGCGTCGCAGGGCGCCGCGACGGAACCCTGGGCGGGCACGACGGAAGCGCCAGGCACCGAAGTCACATACCCGGCGGGGACGCCCACGAGCACGCTGACTGCGGCGGGCGCGCCTGCGGGCGCGCTGTTGCTCTCGCCGTTCCTGCGGCATGTGGGGGCGCGGAGCGCGAGCGCCCTCAACCCCGCCTCCCCCCGCGCGAGCCTCGAAGGGCTCTTCAAGACCAAGGCGCCGCGCGCCTGAGCTTCACCGAACACCCACCAACCAAACCATGACCCATCAATGAAGGAGGCAGTGTGCACTCACTGAAGTCGATCTATCGCAGCGCCCTGAAAGCGAACGGGCGGCGGTCCACGTGGTGGTTCGCGGCGCTGATGGGCGCGATCGCCCTATCGCTCGCAACCCCGGCCCTCGGGGAGGCCGAAACGGCCCCGGTGACGTCGGCCCCACAGGTGGCGTCGAACCCGAACAACTACGAATGCTCGGGCGGCATCGGCCCCGGCAAAGCGGAAGCGGGCGGCGAAGAAACGCCGGTGCAGTACGAATTCAAATGCAACGGCCAGATCACGGGCTACCAGTTGCAGACGCAGCTGCCCGTCACGGAGATCGAAGGCTCGCCACTGGTAACGAACTACACGGGCACGCCGCTGAAGGACACGTTCTCGTGCGGCGGGACCTTCCCGGGGTACGCGGTCAACTGCGTGGGCGCGAGCACCACAGAAGCGAACGAGCACATCGCGGGGCAGTTCACGATCAGCTGGAAGCTGTGCACCGAACCGCGGGTGGACCCGCTGCTGACGGTCACGTACGCGTACCTGGAAAAGAACGTGATCACGCAGGCGATCTCGGGACCGTTCGACCTCGGCCGCCCGAAAGGCTGCCCGGCGACGGCGCAGTCGGGCAAGGACCGGCTGAATGCCTACCAGGGCCCGGAACCGACGAAGAAACACAAGAAAGGCAAGAAAGACAAGAAAGGCAAGCAGAACGGCAGGAGCAAGCACCCGAAGGGGTAGGCTGGGCGGTCCATGGGGACCGCATCTGCTGGCCGAAACGGGGATGCTCGCCGGAGGCGAGTGTCTCCCGGCTTCGGCCCGAAGCGAGCGTGGGTGCTTGGCGCCCTCGCGCTCGCGGTGGCGCTCCCGGGCTGTGGATCGAGCGGCTCGGGAGCGTCCACCACCATCACAGAGACCGCGGCGGTGGCGCCGATCTCACGCAACTGCCCGGACGCGGCGCTGCAGGGCATCGAAGCGGTCGCCGGCCGGGTCTACCAGGAGTCGGCGAGCGGCAGGATCGTCACCGAGGCGCTCCAGCGCCTGCGAAGCTCGAGCGTGCTGGCGCGGGCGGTCGAAGGCGAAGACCGGGCGGGGGCGCGGCGCGTCCTGGAGGGGCTGCTGCGCAACCAGATCGTGAGCGTGCGCGTAATGCGCGGGGGGCGGACGCTCGCGAAGATCGAACGGGGCGCGGGGATCGCGCCGGCGAGCGGAGACCTCCTGAACGCTCGGGGGCAGAGCGTGGGCACGTTCACGGTGTCGGTGCAGGGTGCCAACGGATACGCCCAGACGGTCAGCGGCCTGCTCCACGCGCAGGTCGTCGTGCGCAGCGGTGGGCGGACACTGACGAGCACGCTGCACCCGGCCCCCAGGCTGGTGCCCGGGAAGCGCGAGGTGAGCTACCTCGGCGTGAGCTACCGCGTGGACACGTTCGCCGGCGGGGCGTTCCCGGACCGGCAAATGAGCATCTCGCTGCTGGCGCCGAGCGCCTCGATCGCGGCGGTGTGCGCGGGGCACGGGGCCAGTGCGGCGCAGGCGCAGGCCGACACGCTGGGCCTGGTGGCGGAACGGGTGTACTACGCGGAGCACGCGGGCAGCAAAGCCGAACTGATCCTGGGCTACGTGGAGCGCTCGCGGGCCTTCCGGGAAGCGGTGCGAGCGGGCAACGCGACGGCGACGCGGGCGGCGATCATCGGCTTCTTCCGCAGCCACCTGCACATCGTGCGGGTGAGGGTGATGCGCGCGGGAAAGCTCCTCCTCGACGTGGGCGGCCCCCACGTGCTGGCGCCGATCCCGGGTGTGATCCGCAACTCCCGGGGGCGCGTGGTGGCCCACTTCCTGCTGGCGATCCAGGACGACATGGGCTTCCAGATCCTCTCGCGGGCGTTCACGGGAGCGCAGGTGCTGATGCGCGAAGGGACACGCCAGGTGATGGGCACCCTCAGCCCCGGGCCGCCCAAGGTCCCAGACCGCGGCCGCGTGGTCTACCGCGGCGTGCCCTACCAGGCGTACTCGTTCGACGCCGAAGCATTCCCCTCGGGCGGGCTGCGCATCTCGCTGCTGTACCCGGCGAGCTGACTACACGAGACTGTTTGACATCCGCTCGACCTCCTCGATGGAGGTGCTGCCGGCGCGAACCTTTTCGATGCCGTCGTCGTGGAGGCGGCGCATCCCCTGAGCGGAGGCGATGGAGGCGATCTCGTCGACGGAGCCGTGCTGGAGGATCAGGGTGCGGATCTCCTCGGAGACGGTCATCACCTCGTAGATGCCGACGCGGCCGCGGTAGCCGGAGCCGGAGCAGCGGGAGCACCCGACGGCCTCGTAGGGCTGGGTCTCGAGTCCGAACTCGCCGAGCACGGACTCGGGGAGGGAGGCGTGGCGCTTGCAGTGGGGGCAGAGCTTGCGCACGAGCCGCTGGGCGACGACGCAGTCGACGGCGGAGGAGATCAGGAAGGGCTCGATGCCCATGTCGATCAGCCGCCCGAGCGCGGAGGGGGCGTCGCGGGTGTGCAGCGTGGAGAGCACCATGTGCCCGGTGAGGGCGGCCTCGACGGCGATGTGGGCGGTCTCGCGGTCGCGGATCTCGCCGACCATGATCACGTCGGGGTCGGCGCGGAGCATCGAGCGCAGGCCGGTGTCGAAGGTGACGCCGGCCTTGGGAGCGACCTGCATCTGCTTGACCCCGGCGATCCGCGACTCGACGGGGTCCTCGATCGTGAGGATCGAGCGGGCGCCGTCGTTGAGCACGGAGAGCGCGGCGTAGAGGGTGGTGGACTTGCCGGAGCCGGTGGGCCCGGTGACGAGCACGGCGCCGTGGGGGCGGGCGATCGCGTGGGCGAAGCGCTCCTCCTCGGCGGACTGCATCCCGAGCGACCCGAGGTCCTGCACGACGGCGCCCTTGTCGAGGATGCGCAGCACGGCGCCCTCGCCGTGGATCAGCGGGAGCGTGACGACACGGATGTCGATGCGGCGACTGTCGACGTTGAGCGCGAGGCGGCCGTCCTGGGGGGCACGGCGCTCGGAGATGTCGAGGTCGGCCATGATCTTGATGCGGGAGACCATCCCGGCGGCCATCCGACGGCGCACGGTGGCGGCGGGGTAGAGCACGCCGTCGACGCGGAACAGCACGCGGGTGTCGCCTTCCTCGGGGTTGACGTGGATGTCGGAGGCGCCCTGCTGGACGGCCTGGGCGATGATCGAGTGCACAAGCTTGATGACGGGGGCGTCCTGGTCGGCCTCTTCGGCGAGCGCCGCGGAGACGTCTCCTCCACCCTCCTCCTCGCCCTCGACGATGTCCTCGATCGAGCCCTCCAATTGCCCGAGGCGGCCGGCGAGCAGCTTGACGTCCTCGGCGGAGGCAGCGGCGACGCGCACGCGGCGATTGGTGATCATCGCGATGTCGTCGATGCTGAGGATGTTGGTGGGGTCGGCCATCGCGAGCAGCAGCGCGCCGTCGTCCATGAAGCGCACGGGCACCGCCTGGTAGCGCTTGATCGCCTCGGCGCTCAGCAGGTTCACGGCGCCCATGTCGGGCTCGCACGAGGAGAGGTCGATGTATTCGAGGCCGAACCGTTCGGCGACCACGCGCGCGAGCTGGTCCTGGCGCAGGACGCCCTGCTCGACGAGCACCTGCCCGGTGGGCTTGCGCTCGGAGCGGGCGGTGGCGACGGCCTGCTCGACGGCGTAGCGGTCGGCGAAGCCGAGATCGACGACGACCTCCCCGATCCGCCGTCCGGGACGTCCGGGCCAGGTGGGTGAGCTGAGCCCGTTGGCGGGGTGGCGCACCTGGGTAGATGGAGCCCCCACCCCGCCCCCCGCCGCGCCGGGGGGGTCGAGCGTCGCGGTGGCGCTCGCCACCGGGGGGTCGAGAACGGCGGTGGCGGTAGCCGCAGGCCGGTCCGGATCGTCGGCCGCAGGGGCGGTGGCCGCAGGCGGATCCAGGTCCTCGGCGGCGGTCACGGAGAGCGCGGACTCGAGCGCGGAGAGCGCGGAGGCCACGGGCGTCGGCGCGGGCGTCGACGCAGGCGCCACAGGAGGGTGGGGAGCCCAAGATGGGGCGGCGAGACCAGGGCCTGGGCCGGAGGAAGCGGGCGGCGCCCCCCCAGCAGGAGGGTCGGGCGCGGAGACGGTGGGTGCAGAGACCGCGACAGGCGGTACGGGCTCAGCGGGCGTCGCCGCCGTAGTCCCCTCTTCAGGAGAACCGGGCAGGGAGACGACAGGCTCGGGGACGGGGGGCGCGGGTGGGGTCGCCTGCTCGTCGCCGTCCGCCTTGGGGCGTCGACGTCGAAACCAACTCATCAGGGACTAATCGGCAACTGGCGGCTGCCGCTTGACCGCAGCCGCGACGCGTGCGAGGCGCTCAGGGCCCGTGCTCGAAGGAGCTCTTGAGGTGGGCGTCGAGGGCGTTGCAGCGATACAGCGCGATCGCCTCGGCGGAGGCGAAGCGCTGGCCGGGGAGCGTGTCGGGGCCGTGGTGGGCGAGGATGCAGTGCTCGAGCGCGAGCCGGCGCGGCGCGCTGAGCGAGGCGGGGTAGCGCGGGGCGAGCAGCCGCAGCCCGAGCTCGACGTGCCCGAGCAGCCGCCCCTCCTCGCTGCGGGCGATCTCGGCGCCGTAGGTGAACTCGCGGGTCTTGCCGAGATCGTGGAGCAGCGCGGCGGCGAGCAGCAGGTCGCGGTCGAGTCGGGGGTGCAGGGTGCAGAGCTCGAGCGCGAGGGAGGCGACGGCGACGGTGTGCTCGAGCATCCCGCCGAGGTAGGCGTGGTGGACGGCGGCGCCGGCGCGCCCGGAGCTGCCGGTGCCCGCGCGCGTGGGGATGGAGCAGGGCGCCCGCCGTATCTCACCGCGCAGATCCTTGTCGCGGAGCACGCGCTCGAGCAGCGCGCGCAGCCCGGGTTCGTAGAGCTCGCGGGCGAGGTGCTCGAGGAAGCCTTCGAGCTCATCGAGATCGCGGTGGGAGACAGGCAGGAAGCCGGCGGGGTCGGCCTCGGCGCCCTCGGCGGCGGAGATCGCGAGCAGATCGATCTGCAGCTGCTCGCGGAAGCGCTCGACGCGGCCGCGCACGTGCACGAGCTCCCCGCGCTCGAAGCGCCCCGCGAGCAGGTCGGCGTCGCGGAAGGCGCGCGCGAGGATCGAGCCGGTGCGGTCGCGCAGCTCGACCGTGAGGTAGGGGGTGCCGGCGCGCGAGAGCTGGCGTTCCTTGCGGGAGCACGCGAACACCCCGTCGAGCACCTGGCCCTCGCGGAGCGTGGCGATCGTCGGGGGCTCCTCGGGAGCGTTGGGGGCGGCCATCTCCGCATGATGTACGGTGGAGCGGATGCAGCCACTGCTTTGGGACCATCGCCCGACGGGCCTGCGGGCCCCGGCGATGGTGTGCGCGTTCCAGGGATGGAACGACGCGGGGGACGCGGCGTCGACGGCGGTGTCGTTCGTGGGCGCGGCGTTGGGGGCGCGGCGCTTCGCGCAGATCGACATGGAGGAGTTCTACGACTTCCAAGCGAACCGCCCGCGCATTCGCTTCTCCGAGGAGGGAGCCGATTCCCCGCCCACCCGCCGCGAGATCGAGTGGCCGTCGGTGGAGATGCTCGAGGCCTCGATCCCGGAGGCGAAGCGGGACCTGGTGCTGGTGCAGGGCGTGGAGCCCTCGCTGCGGTGGCGCACGTTCAGCACGTTGATCGTGGAGCTCGCGGAGGCGCTGGGGGTGGAGCTGGTGATCACCCTGGGGGCGCTGCTGGCGGACGTGCCCCACACGCTCCCGGTGGCGATGACGGGCTTCTCCTCGGACCCCGCCCTGATGGAGCGGCTGGGCGCGACCAACCATCCGAGCCGCTACGAGGGGCCCACGGGCATCGTGGGTGTCCTGCACACGGCGACGAGCGAAGCCGGTCTACCCTCGCTGAGCCTGTGGGCAAGCGTTCCCCACTACATCGCGGCGGCCCCGAGCCCGAAGGCGGCGCTGGCGTTGGTGCGCCGGGTGGAGAATCTCGTGGATGTGACCGTGGATACCCAGGAGCTGGAGGAGGCGGCGTCAAACTACGAGCGCCAGGTGGGACTGGCGGTGTCGAGCAACCCCGAGGTGCAGGCGTTCGTGGAGCGTCTGGAGCGGGACGCCGAAAGCGAGGAGGAGGACGAGGGCGAGGACGGACTGGGCAAGTGGAGCGGCCTTTCGCCCGATGACCTGCCCTCGGGGGAGCTGCTGGCGAGCGAGTTCCAGCGCTTCCTGCGTCAGCACCGGAGCGAGAACCCCTGACACGCCATACGGCGCTCCCAATCCAACGCCGGCGGGGACCGGGGACCCAGCCCAGCGAGCTCAGCGGCTCTGTAAATGAGTCGGGGGGGGGGGGGGGGGGG
>JBIOEY010000116.1:0-7683 GCA_044446505.1 Solirubrobacterales bacterium | reverse complement strand
GGGATCGGGGTGGTCGATCCGTGGATGAGATGCGACGCACGTGAGCGCAGCCGTGCTGGTGGCACGGCGAGCATCACGGGTGGCGCAGATCGCCGCGGAGCGGCCGCACCGGACCGTCAGTTATTTTGTCGTGGGCCCTTAGAACCCTAGAGCGAACTTCGCATCCTCGCTCATCCGCTCCGGCGACCACGGCGGGACGAAGACCATCTCGCACGCCACCGAATCCACCCCTTCCAGCTCCCCCACGAACTCTTCCATCTGTTCCGTCACCTGCGGGCCGATCGGGCACGCGGGGGTGGTCAGCGTGAAGGTGATGCTCACGGCACCGCCGTCGATCTCCACCCCATAGACGAGGCCAAGTTCGACAAAGTCGAGGCCGAGCTCCGGGTCGATCACGTTGGAGAGCGCGTCGAAGACATCGTCGACCTCGACGGTCGGGGTAGCGGCTGGCTCGGACATAGCGCGAGTGTAGCCGTCGAGGATTCAAGAACCGTCTAGCAGGTCGCAGGGCAAGCGAGGCAAGGACGCAGGGAGCGAAGTGTGCTCAGCACACGAGCGACCGAGGACGCAGCATCGCGCCGCCATGCGGCCTGCTAGTTATCGCAGCCGAGGCGGTCCCACATGTACAGCTGGATGCACTCGGTGGCGAGCTCGTTGGCGCGACCGCGGGAGAGGCGGTGGAGGACCGTGTCGAGCACCTGATCCTCGGCGATCCCCTCCTGGAAGGCCTCCTCGCCGCGGAAGCCCGCCGCGATCTTCAGCGCCTCGCGTCGGTTCTCGCCGAGGCTGTGGAAGACGCCCTGCAGGAATTCGGTGTTCGCGATCGGCTGACCCACCTCCAGCGAGGCGTGCCACGCGGCGAGCAGTTGCAGGTCGTCGTCGTCGAGGTCCGCGATCGCCTTGGCATAGTGGAGCGAGAGCTCTTGGTCGGGGATGTCGTCGACCCAGGCCCGCACCACCTCGCCCACAAGCTGCCTGCGGGCCTCGCGGCCGACCGACTCGGCGATCACGCGGATCGCATCTTGAGGCTCGATGAAGCAGAGCGGCATCGCCGCAGACTGTAAGAGCCGCACAGGACGGCAATTTTCGCCCTCAGAGCTCGAGCGCGTCGCGGGCGCGCTCCAGCGCGTCCGCGTCCAGCGTCTCGGGTGGGACGCCCAGCGTCGCCCGCTTCCCCGTCTCCCAGTTGGCGAGCGCCAGATCGAGCGCTTCGATCGGCGCCGACACCGCCTTCGCCAGATCGCGCGCGCGGTGCTCGAGGTGGATCGGGTCGCCGATCCCGAAGATGCGCTTGGCCCCCAGCGTGGCTAGGTCGCCCTGCGGGGCGCCCGTGAAGAACATCGCCTCCGCCCGCAACTCGCACAATCCGAGGCGCCCCATCGTGAGCAGCAGCTCATAGCGGCCCATCCGCGCGAGGCCCGGGAGCGTGAGCCGTTCGAAGAGCCGCTCGAAGCGCCGCCCCGCGGTCCAGGCGGGGTCGCCCACGAACGCGAGCGGCCCCCGACCGCCCTGCGATCGATCGGCCCGCGATTGGTCGGACGATCGGTCGGCCTGCTCGGCGGCGCGCGCGGTCCATTGCAGGTAGGCGCACAGCGTCTCCTCTCCCCGCGCGGAGTCGTGCGAGGTGCGCGGACCGAGCGCAATCGAGCTCAGGTCGGGGAGCTCGCCCGCGCGCCAGTCCGCCTCCAGGGCCTCACGGATCCCCGCAAACGGGTCGCTGCCCTCCAACGGGCAGAGGTAGGCGCTCAGGAAGCACATCCACGCGGCCTGCTCTGCGTCCCGCTGCTCCCGTATCTCGCCGTAGAGATCCGGTGGCGCCGCGCTGAGCGTCTGCAGGCGGCCGCTCGCGAACGCGATCTCCTCAGTCAGACGCGCCGCGTCCTCGGAGGCGCGCAGCCCCGGGGCCAGCGGCGAGCGGTAGCCGTCGTCCTCCGCGCGCCGCTCGCGGCTCACCTGCAGCCCCGCGCCGCCGCGGCCCCGCGCGGACCCCCGACGCGCGGGCGCTTTCGATGGCCGCCCGCTGCGCGCGGCTCGCTCGGCGCCACTCGTGCCCGGGCGGCGCGCGTGCCCCTCGGGCGGCGCCAGCCCGGGCACGCTCTCCCGGCAGATCGGGCAGCGCTCGATGAAGCGGTTGTGGCGGCAGAACCTCGGCACTCGGGCCAGTCTAGGACCCGCCTCGGGCGGGCGCTCGGTACTCGCATTGGGCCGGCACGAGGCCAGCGTAGCCGGGCGGTCGGGAAGCCCCTCGGGGCCCTACGAGCCGACGGGCGCCAACTCCGCGGCCCGCGGGGTCAGCGGGGGCGCGAAGCCACGCTCGCGCGCCCGCGCGGCGCCAGCGCGGCGCTCGTCGTCGAGCTCGACCACGTAGTTGGAGAAGTCGACCTGGATCGTGTGCCGCTTGGAGGCCTGGTAGCGGCGGCTCTGGCGGCGCAGCATCGCCTGCATGTCGCGCTGCATCTCCGCCGGCGTGGGGAGCGCGTACTCGCCCATCAGGTGCTCCGCCACGAGCCGGCCCTGGACCTCGGCGATCGGCATGATCGCGCCCCACGGCTGGACGAAGCCGACGAAGTACAGCCCGGGGTGCGCGGGCGAGAAGACCCGCTTGTAGAGCACCAGCCGGTTCTCGGGCGCCGCGACGATCTGCTCGTCGAGGAACGGGAAGCTGATCTTGTAGCCCGTGCAGTACACGATCATGTCGGCCTCCTCCTCGGTCCCGTCCGCGTAGCGCACGCGGTCCCCGGCGAGCTCCGCGATCTCAGGCTTGACCGCGATCGCGCCGTGCGCCAGCCGGTCAAGGATGCGCGAGGAGACCGTCGGGTGGGCCTGTCCAAGGCGGTGGTCGGGCAGCGGCAGCCCGTAGCGATCCATCGGGCCCACCGTCAGGCGCGTGACGACCTGCATCCCGCGCAAGAGCCACGTGAACGGCATCCGGCTCGGCCGCACACCCGCGTCGAGTGGCCGGCCCAGGATGTACTTCGGCACGACGTGCACCCCACGGCGGGCCACCAGCGTGGTGGAGAGCGCGTGGTATGAGGCGTCGACCGCGATGTCCATCGCCGAGTTCCCCATCCCCACCACCACCACCCGCCTGCCCGCGAGCTGGCCCGGTTCCTTGTAGTCGTGGGCATGGATCTGCTCCCCGTCGAAGGAGCCCGGGATCGGCGGTTCCGGCCAACGCGGGTTCCAGTGGTGGCCGTTGGCCACGAGCAGCGCGTCGTAGCACCGAACCTCCCGGCCACCGGCAGCCCCCTCGCCCGTAAGCGTCACCTCCCACCCGCCATCCTCGCGCGGGCGAGCGTGCTCGACGCCCGTCTGGAAGGTGATCCGCTCGCGCAGCCCGAAGTGGTCCACGTAATCGTCGAAGTAGCGCGCGATCTGGTCATGACGGGGAAAGTCGGGGTACGAGGCGGGCATCGGGTAGTCCGCATACTCCATCCGCTCGCGCGACGTATTGATGTGCAGCGTCGAGTACGACGAGGACATCCCGTTGCGGTTGCCGAACACCCAGTTGCCCCCGACCCGGTCGGACCTCTCAAAGCAGTCGAACGGGATCTCGCGATCGGCCAGCGCCTTCGCCGCAGTGATCCCGGAGGAGCCCGCTCCGATGATGCACACGCGGGGGAGCGCCCCGGCGGAAAGGCCACCATCGCGAGCGCCGGAGGTGCTGTGTCCGTTCTGCGGCCGCTCGCTCATCGCTAGCAAGCCTACCTGCTCTGGCCCGCAATCCTGTGTCGCCCGGGCAGTAGGGTGGGTGCTACCTTATGGGAATGAAGAAGACCAGCATCTACCTGGAGCCCGAACTTGATCTGGAGTTAGCGCGGGTGGCTCACGGAGACGGCGTGACGAAGGCGGAGTTGATCCGCCGTACCCTCAGGCGTGCTATCCAGCAGCATCCCCAGCCGCAGATCACCGCGATCGGGCTCGACCGCGACCCCAAGCCGGCGGAGCTCTCGCAAGAAGATCGGGAGATCGCTGATCTTCTGCTTGCTGAGCACGACGTACTGTGATCCTCGCCGACGCCTCGGCGATCTTTGCTCTGCTCGATCGCGCCGATGAGCGCCACGAGATTACGCGCGCGTGGTTCGCGCGGACGCGGCCGGCTTTGGTGACCGTACCGCTGGTTCTGGCCGAGGTCGACTTCCTGGCTGGCAGCCGGGGAGGTCAGGGGATGCGCACAGCGTTTCGGCGTGACGTGATCGCCGGCGCTTATCGCGTCAACTGGTGGAATGACGCCGCTGTGCAGGCAGCCGAGATAGCCCAGCAGTACGCGGATCTAGGGGTCAGCCTCGCCGATACGAGCCTGGTTGCGCTCGCCGCGCGCATGCAGACCACCGAGATAGCCACCTTCGACGAGCGCCACTTCCGTGCGATGCGGCCCCTATGGGGCGGCGACGCTTTCCGGCTGCTGCCGCTCGAAGAGACTATTCGACGCTGACACCGCCGCTGACGTGCAGCGGCGGGCCCTCGGGGCCTTCGTCGGCGTCGGCGTGGCCGGGGAGGGCGCCGTCCTCGGGCAGTTGGTCGGCCGCGGAGGGCTTGCCGTTGCGTTTGGCGGCGAGGAAGCGGTCGACCATCCGCGCGCACTGGCGGCCCTCGTTGATCGCCCATACGATCAGCGACTGCCCGCGGCGGGCGTCGCCGGCGGCGAAGATGCCCTCGACGGAGGTGGTGTAGGGCTTGACGGCCTTCACGTTTCCGCTCGGGTCCTTCTCCACTCCGAGTTTGTCGAGCAGGTCCTGTTCGGGGTGCAGGAAGCCCATCGCGAGCAGCACCAGCTGCGCGGGCAGCTCGCGCTCGGTGCCCTCGATTGGGGCGAACGGCGGCGCCGGCTCGGCCTGGGCGACGTGCAGGGCCGCGACCCTCCCGTCCGCGTCGCCGCTGAAGCGCGTGGTCGTGAGCGAGTAGTCCTGCTCCCCCACGCCCTCCTTGCGCGCCTCCTCCATCGCGTAGCTGAGCCGGTACGTCAGCGGCCACTGCGGCCACGGGGTGCGCTCGTCGGGGCGGTGCGCGGGGGGCTCGGGCAGGAGCTCCAGCTGCACGATCGAAGCGGCGCCCTCGCGCAGCGCGTTGCCCACGCAGTCCGCGCCGGTGTCGCCGCCGCCGATCACCACCACGTGCTTGCCCGCCGCGGTGATCTCCTCGACGGCCGCAGGCTGGGCGACGGTGGGGGCGGGGCCGTGCTCCCGCGCGAGGAAGCGGTTGCGCTGGTAGAGGTAGTCCATCGCGAAATGGATCCCCTGAAGCTCGCGTCCGGGGACCGGGAGGTCGCGGGGCACGCGCGAGCCGGTGGCGAGCACGACCGCGTCGAAGCCCTCGCGCAGCTCCTGCACGGTGACGTCGCGACCGACCTCCACGCCGCAGCGGAGCTCGACGCCCTCGTCGATCAGCTGGCGCACGCGGCGCTCCACGATGCGCTTCTCGATCTTGAAGTCGGGCACCCCGAAGCGCACGAGGCCGCCGGCGGCCTCGTCGCGCTCGAGCAGCGTCACGCGGTGGCCGGCGCGGCGCAGCTGCTGCGCGGCGGCCATCCCCGCCGGCCCGGAGCCGACGACGGCGACCGCCTGGCCGGTCTCGCGGCGCGGGGGCTCGGGTCCCACCCAGCCCTCCGCGAAGGCGTGCTCGATGATCGCGTACTCGATCTGTTTGATCGTGACCGCGTCCCCCTCGCGAATCTCCAGCACGCACGCCGCCTCGCACGGGGCCGGACAGAGGCGCCCGGTGAAGTCGGGGAAGTTGTTGGTGGCGTGCAGCTGCGCGATCGCCTCCCGCCAGCGGTTGCTGTAGACGAGGTCGTTCCAGTCGGGGATCAGGTTCCCCAGGGGACAGCCGTTGTGGCAGAACGGCACCCCGCAATCCATGCAGCGCGCCCCCTGCTCGCGCAGCTCCGTCTCGGGACGGAGCACCATGAACTCGCGATAGTCCCGCGCGCGCTCGTGCGGGTCGCGATAGGGGACGCCGCGACGCTCGATCTGCAGGAAGCCTCCGAGCTTGCCCATCAGGCCGCCGCCACTCCCTCGGCCTGCTCCTCTTCCTCGGCGAGCTCGGCCAGCACCCGCTTGTAGTCGGTGGGCATCACCTTCACGAACGCTCCCCGCGCGAGCAGCTGATCCCATTCGCCAAGCACCCGCCGCGCGACGGGCGAGTCGGTGCGCTGCTCGTGCTCGGAGATCATCGCGCGCAGCTCGATCGCGTCGGCGGGAGCGAGCGCTTCGAAGTCGACCATGCCCATGTTGCAGCGCGCCGGGAAGGCGCCCTCTTCGTCGAGCACGTAGGCGATCCCGCCGCTCATGCCCGCCGCGAAGTTGCGCCCGGTCGGGCCGAGCACGACCACGCGCCCGCCGGTCATGTACTCGCAGCCGTGGTCCCCCACGCCCTCCACGACCGCCCACGCCCCGGAGTTGCGCACCGCGAAGCGCTCGCCCGCGAGGCCGCGGAAGAAGGCCTTGCCGGAGGTCGCCCCGTAGAGCACGGTGTTGCCGACGATCACGTTGCGCTCGGCGACGAACTCGGCGCTCATGCCCTCGCGCGGGCGCACCGCGACCACCCCGCCGGAGAGGCCCTTGCCGGCGTAGTCGTTGGCGTCCCCGCGCAGCGTGAACGTCACCCCGGGCGCCAGCCAGCCGCCGAAGCTCTGGCCGGCGGAGCCCTCGAAGTCGACCGTGATCGAGTCGGGCGCGAGCCCCTCGGCGCCGTGCGCGCGCGCGATGTGGCTGGAGAGGATCCCCCCCACGCAGCGGTTGACGTTGCGGATCGGCAGCTGCACCGCGACCCGCTCGCCGCGTTCGATCGCCGGTCCGGCGCGCTCCACCAGCTGCCAGTCGAGCGCGTCGTCGAGCACCGGCGGCGGCGGCTGCACCCGGTGGCGCGGTTCGCCGTCGGGCAGCTCGACGTGGGTGAGGATGTGGGTCAAATCGACGCCGCGGGCCTTCCAGTGGTCGATCGCGCGCCCCGCTTCGAGCAGGTCCACACGGCCGATCGCCTCGTCGAGCGAGCGCAGCCCCAGCGAGGCGAGCAGCTCGCGGACTTCCTCGGCGACGAAGAAGAAGAAGTTGACCACGTGCTCCGGGGTCCCCTGGAAGCGCTTGCGCAGCTCGGGGTCCTGCGTGGCGATCCCCACCGGGCAGGTGTTGAGGTGGCAGGCGCGCATCATGATGCAGCCGGTCGCGATCAGCGGACCGGTGGAGAAGCCCATCTCATCCGCCCCCAAGAGCGCCGCGATCAGCACGTCGCGGCCGGTCTTCAGCTGGCCGTCGGTCTGCACGACGATCCGCGAGCGCAGCTCGTTGAGCAGCAGCGTCTGCTGGGTCTCGGCGAGACCGATCTCCCACGGCACTCCGGCCGCCTGGATCGAGGAGAGCGGGGAGGCGCCGGTGCCGCCATCGTGGCCCGAGATCAGCACGCGGTCGGCGTTGGCCTTCGAGACCCCCGCCGCGACGGTGCCGACCCCGACCTCAGAGACGAGCTTGACCGACACCTGCGCCTGGGGGTTTGCGCAGCGCAGGTCGTAGATCAGCTGCTTGAGGTCCTCGATCGAGTAGATGTCGTGGTGCGGCGGCGGGCTGATCAGGCCGACCCCCGGCGTCGTGTGACGCACCGAGCCGATGTAGTCGTCGACCTTGTGGCCCGGGAGCTGGCCGCCCTCGCCTGGCTTGGCGCCCTGGGCCATCTTGATCTGCAGCTGAT
>JBIOEY010000115.1:0-7746 GCA_044446505.1 Solirubrobacterales bacterium | reverse complement strand
GCGTCCAGGCGCGGCCCCCGGACCTGACGCGCTGGACGGAGCCGATCGAACGCTCCGCGCGTGCCACCCGCACCGTTCGGATCGCCCTCGTCGGCAAGTACGTGCAGCTCGAGGACGCCTACCTGTCGGTCTCCGAGGCCCTGCGCCACGCCGCTGCGCTGCAGGACGCGCGAGTCGAGATCGAGTGGGTGGACTCCGAACGGCTCGAGGGCTCCGCGGGACAGAACCGCGAGGAGCGCGAGCGCACGCGGGAGCTGCTGAGCGGCGCCGACGGCATCCTGATCCCGGGCGGATTCGGGGGGCGCGGGATCGAGGGCAAGATCGCCGCCGCGCGGATCGCACGCGAGCAGCGCATCCCCTATCTGGGCATCTGCCTCGGGATGCAGGTCGCCGTCGCCGAGTTCGCCCGTCACGTCGCCGGCATGGAGGGCGCCAACTCGACCGAGTTCGACCTCGAGACCCCCTTCCCCGTGATCGACCTGCTGCCCGAGCAGAAGGAGATCGCCGACCTCGGCGGCACGATGCGCCTGGGGGCCGACCCGATCAAGCTCCACGAGGGCTCCCGCGCGAGGGAGATCTACGGCGAGGCCGTGATCTACGAGCGCCACCGCCACCGCTACGAGGTGAACAACCTCCTGCGCAAGCAGCTGCAGAACGCCGGTCTGGGCGTCTCCGGGACCTCCCCCGACGAGCGGCTCGTCGAGGTGATCGAGCTGCCCGGCGGGGAGGGTGGGCATCCTTTCTTCCTCGCCTCCCAGTTCCACCCCGAGTTCAAGTCCCGCCCCGAGCGCCCCGCGCCGCTCTTCCGGGAGTTCCTCGCCGCCGCCCTGGAGCGCGGAGCGGGATCGGAGGCCCTGGAGGGCTTCCAGGCGCTCCCCGGCAGCCGGTGAGCGCCTCCGCTCGCGGCGGCCCGCCCGACGAGCTCGAGCGCCGGCGCCTCAACGATCTCTTCGCCGAGCTCTGCCGAATCGAGAGCCCCTCCGGCCGCGAGCGCGCCTGCGCGGAGCGGATCGCCAAGGAGCTGCGCTCGCTCGGGATCGAGGTCGAGGAGGACGACGCGGGCCCCGCCGCCGGCTCGGACTGCGGCAACCTGCTGGCGCGGATTCCCTCGAACCCTGGGCGCCCCTCGATTCTGCTCTGCGCGCACATGGACACCGTCCCCCTCCAGGCCCCCGTGGAGCCTGTGGTGGAGGAGGGCTTCTGGGAGAACGCCAACGAGGGGATCCTCGGCGCCGACAACAAGGCTGCCGTCGCGGTGCTGCTCGCGCTCGCGCGCCGCGTGCGCCGCGAGGAACTGGAGGGCTCGCCCTCCCCGGTGGACATCGAGATGCTTTTCACCGTCGGCGAGGAGCGCTCGCTCGCGGGTGCCCGTGCGTTCGACGTGGGCCGCCTGCGCAGCAGCTTCGGCTACGTCTTCGACCACTCCTCCCCGGTGGGGGAGGTGATCCTCTCCTCGCCCACCCACCACCGCCTGCAGGCCACCTTCCGTGGCCTCGCCGCCCACTCCGGGGTGCGCCCCGAGGAGGGCCGCAGCGCGATCCTCGCCGCCGCGCGCGCCGTCGCGGACATGCGCCTCGGGCGCCTCGACGCCCACACCACCGCCAACGTCGGCACGATCGCCGGGGGCAGCGCGATCAATGTGGTGCCCGAACGCTGCACGATCCTCGCCGAGGTCCGCAGCGGGCGCGAGGAGCGCGCCGAGGAGATCCTCGCGGAGCTGCTCGACTGCGTGCACGAGGCCGCCAACCTCCCGGAGTGCGAATGCGACGTTGACGTCACCGTCGAGCGCACCTTCACCGGCTACCGCACCTCGCCCTCCACTCCCGCCGTGCGCGCCGCCGAGAGCGCCCTGCGCAGCTGCGGCCACGAGCCCGTGCGGATCGCGAGCGGTGGCGCCTCCGACGCCAACGCGCTGATCGCCGCGGGCTTCCCCACAGTGAACCTCGCCAACGGCACCGAGCGCAACCACGAGCCCGGCGAGCGCGTGAGTGTCGCCGCGCTCGAGGCGATGTTCGAGGTCGCGCTCGCCCTCCTGAACGAGGTCGCCGCGGTTTCGTAGGTCGCCTTCGCAGGAGTAGCCGATCGGAGGGCGAAGCCTGCGGTAATGAGCACGCCGACCGTCGCGCCACCCGCCTCAGAGGATCTCGCACGCCTCTCGCTCGACTTCCTCGCCTATCTGGAGCTCGAGCGCGGGCTCTCGCGCAACACGCTCGAGGCCTATCGCGCCGACCTGCTCCAGCTCGGGGAGTTCCTGGACCGCCGCAAGGTGCGCGCGCTCGACGCTGGCCACCGCGACCTCGCCGCGTTCCTCTCCGAGCTCGCCGCCGGCACCGAGGAGCGGGGGGGGCGGGCGCCGGTGGCCGCCGCCACGCTGCAGCGCAAGGCCGCCTGCATGCGCTCCTTCTACCGCCACCTCCGTCGCGAGGGGCTGCTCGAGCACGATCCCACCGCCGAGCTGCGCGGGCCCCCGCGCCTGCAGCGCCTCCCCGCGGTGCTCACCCGCGAGGAGGTCGCGCTCCTGCTGCGCCAGCCCGCCGGCTCCGAGCCGCTCGCGCTGCGCGACCGCGCGCTGCTCGAGGTGATGTATGCGTGCGGCCTGCGCGCCTCCGAGACGATCGCGCTCGAGCTCCAGGACGTCGATCTCGAGGAGGGAATGCTCCGCGCCCGCGGCAAGGGCTCCAAGGAGCGGATCGTCCCCGTTGGGCGCCACGCCGTCGCCGCCCTGCGCGCCTGGTGTGAGCGCGGACGCCCCGTCCTCCTGCGCGGCAGCGGCGCCGCCGCCGGCTCCTGCACCGCGCTGCTGCTCAACCACCGCGGGCGGCCCCTCACCCGGCAGGGCCTCTACAAGATCGTCCAGGGCCACGCCCGCCGCGCGGGGCTCGCCGAGCGGATGAGCCCCCACACCCTCCGCCACACGTTCGCCACCCACCTCCTCGCCGGCGGCTGCGACCTGCGCTCGCTGCAGGACATGCTCGGCCACGCCGACCTCGCGACCACCCAGATCTACACCCACCTCTCCGCCGAGCGCCTCAAGGACGTCTACTTCAAGGCGCACCCCCGCGCGCAGCGGTGAGCTCCGGCCCCGCGTGCGCTTCGGGCTCCGGCTCGCGCCGCTGCCTGGGCGGGGTTGCACCTGCGGGGCGCCTGTGGGACGGGCCGCCTAAGCTGGCGGCCGTGCCCGAGCTTCCCGAGGTAGAGACCATCCGCCGCCAGCTGGCCCCCCTCGTCGAGGGCCGGCGCTTGGCGCGCATCGAGATCCTCGATCCACGCTGGTCGCGCCCGCTCGATCCCCGGGAGCTGGAGGATGCGCTCGTGGGGCGGCGCATTGAGGGCCTCGACCGGCGTGGCAAGTACCTCGTGTGGCGTCTCCGGGATGAGGTCTTCCTCGTCCAGCACCTGCGGATGACCGGAGCGGTCCTCTGCGAGCCCAAGCCCGAGCCCGACCATGTGCGCGTGCGCATCGATCTGAGCCCCCGGCGGCGCCTCGTGATCGTCGATCCCCGCCGCTTCGGCACCGGCGAGCTGTTGCTCGGCGAGCGGGCGCTGGAGGAGTTCTTCGCCGCGCGCCTCGGGTTGGAGCCGCTGGACGAGCGGTTCACCCCCGAGCACCTGCGTGCGCTCACCCGCGGGCGCTCCGCCCCGATCAAGGCGTTCCTGCTCGACCAGCGCCGCGTCGCGGGGGTGGGCAACATCTACGCCGACGAGGCGCTCTTCCGCGCGGGCATCCACCCGCTGCGCCCCGCCGGGCGTCTCACGGGCGCGCAGTACAACCGCCTGCGCGACGCGGTGGTCGAGGCGCTGCTCGAAGGGATCGACGCGCGCGGGGCCACGATCGACGACTTCCGCCACGTCGACGGGGTGCGCGGCTCCTTCCAGGACCGCTTCCTCGTGCACCGCCGCGAGGGGGAGCCCTGCCCGCGGTGCGGGCGGACGATCGTGAAGATGGTCGTCGCCGGCCGCGGCACCTACGTTTGCGAGCGCTGCCAGCCCCGGCCGCGGGGGGCCGGCCACCGCGGGCTCAGGCCGCTGGCCGATCTCCGATCGGTAGCTCGCCCAGGCGGCCGCTCTCGACGGCCACCCGCGTCTCGTTGAAGCCGCCCACCAGCTGATCCTCGACGAGCACCTGGGGGAAGCACGTCATCCCCGTTTTCGACGCCAGCTCCATGCGCCCCTCCGGGTCCTTCGCGAGGTTCACCTCCGAGAACTCCAGGCCGCGGGACCTCAACAGCCCCTTCACGCGGGTGCAGTAAGAGCACGGCTCGGTCGTGTACACCGTGATCTGACTCATTACTTCATAAAGTATAGCTCCTACTGGCCCCGCGTTCCCGGCCGAGGTGGCCCCTACACTCGCCACCGATGCCGGGACCGGTCAAGACGGAGGCCGTTGTGCTGCGCTCGATGCGCTACGGGGAGGCGGATCGAATCCTGCACGTCTACACGCCCCACCGCGGGCGGGTGGGCGCGATCGCGAAGGGGGTGCGGCGCTCGCGCAGCCGCTTCGGGGGGCGCCTGGAGCCGTTCTTCCGGCTGCGCCTGGAGTTGCACGAGGGGCGCGGGGAGCTCCTGACGGTCACCGGGGCGCAGACCGTCGACGGATACCCCCGCCTGCGCGAAGACGCGCGCGCGCTGGACGCCGCGGCGCGCGCGTGCGACGCGGTGGGACGCCTGTTCGAGACCTCCGAGCCCCATCCGGGCGTGTTCAACCTGCTCTGCCGCAAGCTCGCGCTGCTCGACGGCCAGGCCGCGGGCTCGGCCTCCGAGCGATCTGCGACCGATCGAGGGTCGGCGGCCACGCGCGCGGGTGGCTTGCAGTTCCGCATGAAGCTGCTGCACGCCGCCGGCCTCGCCCCGCAGCTGGGGGCGTGCGCGCGGTGCGGGGATCCCGAGCACCTCGTCGGTTTTTCCGGGGCCGCCGGGGGCGTGGTCTGCGGTGCCTGCGAGGCCGGGTCGTTCCCGCTCGGCGTGGAGGCCCACGGCTTCATGGCGGAGGCGCTGGGGCGGGCGCTTGCCGAGACGCCCGCCGCGCCCGAGCGCGCGCTCGGACAGGTCGAGCGCGCGATCTCCGAGACGCTCGAGCACCACGCCCACCTGCGGCTGCGGCCGCTCGCCGGGCACGTCGGGTGAGGCCTCGGTGGGTCCGCCGCTCGCAAGGACTCGAGGTGGGTGATCGCCGGGCGCGGTGCCACAATCGGAGGATGAGCGTTGCGGCGCATGAGAAGACGGTGGCCGGGGCCTTTGCGGCACGCCGGGAGGAGCTCGAGCAGCTCACACTCTCCCCGCTGGCCACCCGCTCCTACCCCGCGCGCCGCGCGCGCGGGGAGGCCGATTGCTCGCTGCGCACCCCCTTCCAGCGCGACCGCGACAGGATCGTGCACTGCAAGGCGTTCCGCCGCCTGAAGCACAAGACGCAGGTGTTCGTGGCGCCGATGGGCGACCACTACCGCACGCGGCTCACCCACACGCTGGAGGTCACCGGGATCTCGCGCACGGTGGCGCGCGCGCTGCGCCTCAACGAGGATCTGGTGGAGGCGATCGGGATGGGCCACGACCTGGGGCACCCCCCGTTCGGGCACATCGGGGAGGAGATGCTCGACGCGTGCCTGCGCGAGCGCTTCGGCGTGGGCTTCCGCCACTACGAGCACTCCCTGCGGGTCGTGGAGCACCTGGAGCGCGACGGGGCGGGCCTCAACTTGACCGAGCAGGTGCGCGACGGGATCGCCCGCCACTCCAGCCGCGCCCCGGAGCCCGCGACGCTGGAGGGGCGGATCGTGCGCGTGATGGACCGCGTGGCGTACATCAACCACGACATCGACGACGCCGTGCGCGCGGGCCTGTTGCGCGAGCGCGACCTCCCGGCGGAGCCGATCGCGGTGCTCGGGCGCTCGGGCTCGGCGCGGATCGACGCGCTGGTGCACGACATGGTCGAGCACTCCGAGCGCGCCGGGGAGTTCGTCCAGGGCGAGGAGGCCGCGCGGGCGATGGGGGCGCTGCGGGACTTCATGTTCGAGCGCGTCTACCTCGGGCCGGAGGTGCGCGCGGAGCGCGAGCGCATCGAGGGGGTGGTGCGGGCGCTGTTCGAGCACTACGTGGAGCACCCCGAGCTGCTGCCCCCCTCCCGGTCGGTGGGGGCGGAGAGCGTCGAGGCGGACTCGGACCTCGCCCAGCGCGTCACGGACTACATCGCGGGAATGACCGACCGCTACTGCATCCGGGAGTACACGGAGCTCCGGGTGCCGCGCGCGTTTGCGGGCTGATGGGGCCCGTCGCTCCGTCAATGTCGCGGCGCCCGCGCGGCGCACGGGTATCGGTGTCAGCACAGGCAGGCCGCGAACGGCGGGTGCGAGCGGCTAGCGTAGCCCCGTGGCCCGCTACACCCAGACCTCGAAGGATCGCGTGCGCGATGCGATCGACTTCGTGGAGCTGGTCTCCGCGCGCACCGACCTGCGCAAGGCGGGGCCGAGCAGCTATGAGGGGCTGTGCCCGTTCCACGACGAGCGCAGCCCCTCCTTCGGGATCGACCCGGCGCGCAAGGTGTACTACTGCTTCGGCTGCCAGGCGAAGGGGGACGTGTTCACGTTCGTGCAGGAGACCGAGGGCGTGGACTTCAAGGAGGCGCTGGAGCTCCTGGCGGATCGCTGCGGAGTGGAGCTGGAGCGCGAGGCGGAGGACCCCCGCGAAGCGGAGGTGCGCCGCCGTAAGGAGCGCCTGCTGGAGCTGCTGGCGCGCACGGCGGCGTTCTACGAGCGCTACCTGTGGGAGTCCAAGGAGGCGGGGCGCGCGCGGGAGTACCTGACGGGGAGAGGCCTCGAGGAGCAGACGCTGCGGGCGTTCCGGGTGGGGTATGCACCGAGCGCGTGGGACAAAGTCCTGGTGGCCTCACGCCGGGGGGGCTTCTCCGAGGGAGAGCTTCGCGCGACGGGCCTCGCGCAGCGCTCGCAGGAGAACGGGCGCGTGTACGACCGCTTCCGCGCGCGGATCATGTTCCCGCTGGCGGATGTGCGCGGGCGGGTGCTGGGCTTCGGCGCGCGCGCGCTGCGGGACGATCAGAAACCGAAGTATTTGAACACCTCGGACAACGAGGTGTACCACAAGGGCAACCACCTCTACGGCGCGGACCTCGCTCGCGCGCACGCGGCGCGCGCGGGGCGGGTGATCCTCTGCGAGGGGTACACCGACGTGATCGCGATGCACCAGGCGGGGATGCCGAACACGGTGGGCCTGATGGGCACGGCGCTGACGGCGGAGCAGGTGGGGGAGATCGCGCGGATGGCCTCGACGGTGCTGCTCGCGCTCGACGCGGACACCGCCGGCCAGGAGGCGATGCTGCGCGCTTCCCAACTCGCGGCTCGCCGGCGCCTGGAGTTGCGGGTGGTGAGCCTCCCCGGCGGCATGGACCCCGCGGAGCTGATCCAGCGCGAGGGGCCCGAGGCGATCGCGGCGGCGGTGGAGGAGTCGGTGCCGTTCGTGCGCTTCCGCGTGGACCGCGTGCTTGCAGCGGGCGACCACTCGAGCCCGGAGGGCCGCGACCGCATGGTCGATGAGCTGCGCCCGGTCTTCGCGACGCTGCCCCCGAGCGCGATGCGGATGGAGCTCACGCGCCTCGTGGCGGGCAGCCTGGAGCTGCCGGAGAGCCTCGCGGAGAGTCTGCTATCGGCGCCTGCGAGGGCGAATGCCCGGGGCACGGGCGGCGGCTTCTTGGCATCAGGGGAACCCGCGCGGGCACGGGCGGCGGGCGCGGGACGGGGG
>JBIOEY010000114.1:0-7780 GCA_044446505.1 Solirubrobacterales bacterium | reverse complement strand
GAGCGGCGCCTCGTCGCCCCCACGGCCCGCGCGGACGATCCCAAATGACTCCCCCCCAATCGCCCCACGAAGGGACGCCGAATCCACCCCGTGGTGCTCATCCCCGCCGGCAGGCGGGGCGGCCGCCTCGCGGCGCTCCCAGTGGGGCTGGCTGAGGTCCGCGAGGTAGCGCCCGCCGCGCTCGGCCTGGCGGGCGGCGTGCAGCGCGAGGCGCTCGCGGTCGACGTGCAGCGGGATCGTGCGTGCGATGAACGGGGCCTGGCGGCCCTGCGGCGTGACCCAGCTGACGATCGCGTGGTGCTTGGGCAGGTGCAGGCGGGCGTCGGGATGGCCGAGCGCGGAGAGCCCCAGGATGTCGGGGCGCACGACGTCGGAGTACTCCGCCATCATCAGGCTCGCCGCGTCCCGCGCGTCGGGCACCGAGGCGGTGGCGAAGTACACGCGGTGCGCGAACAGCGCGTCGAGCTGCGCGCGCACCTCGCGGTCGGTCCACTGCGCGTCGGTCTGCCAGCACGCCACCGTCTCGAGGCCCGCGGAGCGCTTCAGCGCGAGCGTCTCGGCGAACCCCCGGTTGAGCACGAGCGGGGCCTCGTCGACCTTGAGGGCCACCGCGACGCGCTCCTGCGCGGGGACGGTGTCCTGCTGGCGGGCCAGCGCGGCGTCGAGCATCCCGACCAGCAGCTGCATCAGCACCGAGGTGTTGCCCGCGCCCATCGCCCCGAGGGCGCCCTTCACGACGAGCACCTCCCGCCCGGAGATCACCCGGTCGAGGTCCACCGCGAGCGAGTCGTTGAGCAGCACCCGCTTGATCGAGGGGGAGTTGAGCAACCGCGCGAGCTTGTTGACGGGCGCGTCGAGCTTCGCGGTGGTCGTGCTGCGCGCGTCCGCCAGCTGCGCCGAGAGCTCGGCGGTGAAGAACTCCGCGATCTCCTTGAACTCCGGCAGCGTCCGCACGTGGGCACCGACGCGGGCGCGGTAGGAGTAGCCCTCCTCCCCCACCGAGAGCAGGCGCGCGGCGTCCCACAGGGTGCAGCGGGGATCGTGGGCGAGCACCGCGATGATCGCGTTGCGCAGATAGCGGTCCGAGGAGGCGCGGATGTCGGCGTCGGTGAATAGATTTCTGAGGGCTCCCACCACGTAGTCGGCGATCGTGTCCGCCGGCGCGGGCACGGCGAGCGGGTTGAAGCCGCACGTGGGGTGCGCGAAGTCGAGCAGCGTGCAGATGCGCTCGCCCGGCACGAGGCTCACGGCGGCCTCCGCGGCGTCGCCCTTGGGGTCGAGCACGATCACCGCGCAGCGCTCCCGGCGCAGATCCTCGGCGACGGTGGCGGTGAGGTAGCTGGACTTGCCCTGCTCCACGGTGCCCGGCACAGCGGTGTTCTGGCGGCGCATCCCCGGGTGGATCGAGACCGGCCCGAGCGCATCGCGCAGGAGCCCCTCCCCCGCCTCGGGGCGCATGATCGTGGGAGGCGCCGGCGCCAGCGGGAGCGCTCCACGGGCGAACGGCACCGTGGCGTAGTCGATCGAGGGCAGGTGCCACAGGGCGCAGAGCTCGGTGGAGGCGAGCACCCCCCTGTGCGGCGAAGGCCAGGGATTGCCCTCGCCGCGTTCGAGCCGCCCTCGGTAGAGCCCCAGCAGACCGTGGCGCACGGCGGTGCCGCGCTCGACGAGCCGATTCTCGGCCCCCTCGGCGCGCAGCTCCGAGGCGATCTGCTCGCACACCCCGCGCGAGGGAGCGGCAACGCGGAGGTCCACGAAGTACAGCGGCCGATGCTGGACCGTGAGGCCGCCGCGCAGCTCGGCCTCCTCCACGAGCGAGCGGTCGCGCACGAACAGGTGCTCGCGGCGCTCACGGGCGAGATGGTCCTCGTGGTGCTTGTAGCGCCACTTGGCGTAGCGTTCGAACAGCGCCGGGGCGGGCGTCAGCGCGAGCTGCACGAAGGCCTCCTCCCCGCACGCGCCCATCACGCTCATCAGCCGGTCCATCGGCGGCTCCCGCGCGAGCTCGTAGCGGTCGAGCTGCTTGACGCGCTTGATGAAGCCCGCGTGCTTCTTCAGGCGCAGCAGCGCGTGGGGACGCCCGGGTGCACCGCCGCCTGCGCCCACTCCACCGAGAGCGCCGGGAGAGGCACGCAGCTGGAAGGACCGGATCGAACCGTTTGCTTCCGCGGTCGGCCCGCCCGAAGGTGCCTCGCGGAGAGGCGCCAGGCGGCAATTCGGGTAGGCACTGCGCAACGCCGCCTCCACCATTCGCTCCATCCCCACAGGACATGCGATTGCAAGCAGCGCCCGTCCGATGCCCTCACCGCGGGTGTGGTGCACCTCGAGCGCGACCGAGGGCTGGCCGCGCACCAGGCGCCGCCACCAGCGGCGCTGCAGGCGCTTGTGCAGAGCCTCGAACATCGCCACGATCCCCTCCACGCTGGTGCGGTCGGTGCGGTAGGCCTCCACCCGCAACCGCACGTAGCGCCGCCCCCGCCGCGCCCGCCGGCGCACGCCGAGGAGCAGCGCGAGGAGACCGAGCGCGAGCGCGGCGAGCAGCTCCGCGAGCGACGCGATGGGAAGCGCGCCGGACGTGTGCAACGCTCGCGGCGAGGGGACCGGGGGCGGAATCGAAGCGCCCCGCAGCACCGCCCCCGGGCCACCGTGGAGCAGCCACGCGATGACCGCCAGCCCCAGGAGGACGGCCGCCAATCCGAGCAGTCGCCAGAGCAGTAGACGCGCAAGCATCGCCTCTCTCTGCTCCGACCGCGAGCCGCCGAACGGGACGGGCGCGGCAGGCGGAGACTATGCCGCTAAGGGTCGACGCGGGCGGCGAGGATCGCGATGTCGTCGCGCAGCCGCCCGCGGCCGCGGGCGCCGGCGAGCTCCTCCAGGCGCTGTACGAGCACACCGGGCGCGGCGGCGCCGCCGCGGGCGAGGTGGCCGCAGAGCTCCTCGGGTCCGATCGCACCCGGGGCGCCGGCGTCGGTGAGCCCGTCGGTGTAGAGCACCACGCTGGCGCCCGGCTCAAGCGCCACGTGGACGTCGTGGGAGCGTGCCTCGCGGAGCACCCCGAGCATCGTGCCGGAGACCTCCGGGCAGCGCACGCGCCCATCGGCGCCCAACAGCACCGGCGGAGGGTGCCCGGCACTCGCGATCGTGGCGCGCACGGGGCCGCCGCCCGAGAGTTCCAGACGGGCCAGAATCGCAGTCGCGAAGCGCCAGGTGAGCTCGTGGCTGAGCATCGTCTCGTTGACGGAGCGCAGCACCTCCGCGGGGCTGTCCCGGTGCAGCGCCAGCGCGCGGACGCTGTGGCGCACGAGCGCGGTGACAGCCGCCGCCTCGGTGCCCTTGCCGCAGACGTCCCCAACGACCAGCCAGCATCCGGAGGGCGCCTCGAAGACGTCGTAAAAGTCGCCCCCCACCTCGGCGCCCTCGCCGGCGGGGTGGTAGGCGGAGGCCAGCTGCACCCCGGGCACCTCGGGCAGGGCGTCCGGCAGCAGGCTGCGCTGCAGCGTGCGCGCCACGTGGGCGAGCTCCGCGTAGAGGTTCGCGTTGTCGAGCGCCAGCGCGGCCCGGTTGGCGAGGTCCCGCATCAGCGGCAGGTGGTCGGGGTCGAAGTCGCGTCCACCGCCGGTGCGCAGGAAGGAGAGGGTTCCGAGCACACGGCCGCGGGCGACGAGCTTCACGACCGCCGCCGAGCGGTAGCCGGCGTGGCGCATGAGGCGCATGTGCTCCTCGCTCTGGGCCGCCCGCCGGAGCGTGGCGGGATCGGTGAAGTCGTACAGCCACACCGGCTCCGCGGAGCGCAGCGCGCGGGCCACGGGGTGCGAGCCGGCGATGTCGAGCGGCTCGCGGGCGCGCAGCTCCTCCACGCGGCGTGTCAGCTGCCGATCGACGGCGGCGACCGCCGAGTCGCCGATCGTGCCGTCCTCGCGGAGGAGGTCGATGACGCACAGGTCCGCGAGCTCGGGAACGGCGGTGCCGACCGCCGTGTGCATCGTCTGCCGCGGATCGAGGGAGGCGTCGAAGGCGGCGCTGGCGGCGAGCAGCAGATCCTTCGCCGCGGCCGCCCTGCGCAGCTCGGCAACCTCGTCGATCAGCGCCGCGAGCCCCGCGGGCGGCCGCCCGTCAGGCCCCGCAGACGGCTGCCCGCCGAGCGCGCCGGGGGTCGCGCCTGAGCGCTGCGCGGTGTCATCCTCCGCACCGCTCTCGGGGCGTTCCTCGTCCACGGTGTGTCCGGTCGCAGCCATCGACTCACCTCACGGTAGAGCCTCGACATGCATGGATGAGCGGGTCGTTGGGAAACGCGAGCTTTCGCGTCGCTGGAGTGCGATCGGCGCCGGCGACCGTGGAGGCGACTATGGCGGCCGCTCTTGGGTCTCCTACCGCGGCCGTGTGGCGCGCTCGACCTGGCTGCCGCGGTCGGTGAGGTACCACTCGTTGGAGGCGCCCCTGATCTGACCTTCTCCGATGTTGTTGACGAGCTGCAGGCGCTCCAACCGCGTGAGGAGCTTCGAGATCTGCCCCTGGTCGGCGATGCCCGCGCCCTCCGCGATCTCGCGGTTGCTCGCCCCCGGATGCTCGCCGATGAAGGTGAGAACCCGCACGGTGCGGTACGTGAGGCGCATGTCGAGGCCCTCGAGCGGGTCCTTGGAGGAGCGTCGTGGGGAGCGCTTGCGCCTCGGCACGGCGGGAGGCTTGCGCGTGAGCTCGTTGCTGGCGGCCCGGGCGCCGAGGTAGGGCAGCACGATCATGCTCATCAGCGGCCCCAGGAGGGAGACGAAGGGTTCGTGGCTGCGCGCCAGCAGTCGGGCGTGTAGGACCGCGAAGACCGCGCCCACCACGCCTTCGGCGGTGACGTCGGGCGACTGTTCGGCAGCGCGGGTGGCGTGGGCGCCGGCGCTCGAGCGACCCTGGTCGATGACCTTCTTCACCCGGCCCAGGATCTGGGTGCGACGCTTGAGCACCCGCGGTCCCGCCCCCAGCGCCTCGACCACGCAGATCCTCGCGAGACCGGGCTCCTCGTCCATGAACCGCAGCAGCGCGAGCAGGCCGGCGCGAATACCGTCGCGCCAGTTGGACTCGCCCTCGTAGGCGCCCGCGACGAGCGCGCTCAACTGGTCGACCGACTGGTCGAACGCTGCGAGGAAGCAGTCCTCGCGATCCTCGAAGAGGTCGTAGAACGTCTTGCGGGAGACCCGCGCCCGGGCGATCACCTGGGCGACCGTCAACCGCGCATAGCCGACCTCCTCGACCGCCTCCACCGCTGCCGCAAGCATCCGACTGCGCTGGATCTCCGAAACCTGCCCACGCGGCAACCCATTGGGACCGGGACGCAGCCGCGGGCCTGTCGAGCGCGTCTTATCCTTTGAAGCCATCTTATTCCGCCTAATCGGTCAGTCTTTTCACTGTTGGACGATACGGTGGCGCTGTAGCGCATACGCGTCACGGCCCCCGTCGGGGATCGGCGCCCGAAGTTGGCGGCGGCGGCCCCCCTGATGCTCTCCGCAAAGGTTCATGGGTTGACGCCAAGAAGTCGAGGCGCGTCTCCCACTCGCGCTAGCGAGCTTTCGACGGACGACCAGCATTCTGATAAATCAGATTTCAGTGGTTTAATTCGCTGGAGAATGGGACCACGCATCGGCGGCGTTGTCAACATGATGTCATTGACAGTGATGGAACGATCGTAACGCGAGCGGCCGACAGACGATCCGTGGCCGCAATGCCTTTAGCTGGCCGGGCGCCCGCGGACCTCTACGGATGACGTTCGCCACAGGGACTGCGACGCTCCGCGGCGTGGTGCACACAACCGAGGAGCTGCGGGTCGCCCTGAGCCGCCCGGACCTCTATCCCGCCCACCCCGAGCGCGTGGAGGTCCGCGAGACGCACATCTCGTGGGTGTTCCTCGCCGGAGATCGCGCCTTCAAGCTGAAGAAGGAAATCGTACTCCCATTCCTCGACTATGGAACGCCACAGCGCCGCCGCGCAATGTGCCACGAGGAGGTCCGTCTCGGCCGCCGCCTGGCGGCCGACGTCTATCTCGGCGTACGGGCGATCGCGGTGGGACCCCACGGCCCGCGGCTGGCGGCGGAGGACGATCCATACGCAGTCGACTACCTCGTGGAGATGCGCCGCTACGACGAGCGCCACACGCTCCGGGCGCGCCTCGCGGACGGCGAGCTGACGCGCGGCGAGGTGCTCGCCGTGGCGCGGGTGCTCGCGGAGTTCCACGCACGCGCGCGTCAGGTTGCGAGCGCGAACGTCTCCGCCCGGGCGCTGGAGCGGCGAATGACCGAGAACTTCCACGAGCTCCTCGCGATCGTCGAGGAGCGCAGCGAGGTCGCGCGGGTGCTTGCGCTGGAGCGCTTCGCGCACGCGTTCCTCACGGCTCACGCGCAGCTGCTGGAGCTCCGCGCGCAGCGCGGCCTTGTGCGCGAGGTCCACGGCGATCTGCGCGCCGAGCACATCCTGCTGAACGGAGCTGTGCGAGTCGTCGACTGCGTCGAGTTCGACCGCGCCCTGCGCGAGCTCGACGTGGCGGACGACCTGGCGTTCCTGGCGATGGATCTCACCGCCCGCGGCGGCGAGCGCTTCGCCCGGATGCTCGTGGAGGCCTACCGCGAGGCCGGCGGAGACCCCGGCGAGGACCGGCTGATCGCGTTCTACGCCGCCCACCGCGCACTCGTACGCGCGAAGGTCGCCCTGGTGCGCGCCGCGGAGCGGCCCCCCGCAAGCGCCGCCCACGGCCACGACAGCGCCACCGCGCGAGACCTGCTCGCGCTCGCCGAGCGCTTCGCCTGGCGCGCGCGACTACCGCTCGCGATCGTCCTCTGCGGCCTCCCCGCGAGTGGCAAGTCGCACCTGGCGCAGGCGCTCGCCGCCGCCAGCGGACTCGCGCACCTGAGCTCGGATGTCGAGCGCAAGCATCTCGCCGGCATCGCCGCGCACGAGCGCGCACCCGCCGCGCGCTACAGCCCGGACTTCAACACGCTCACCTACGCCGAGCTCGGGCGCCGCGCCGCGCGGGAGGTGGCCGCCCACGGCGGGGTGCTCGTCGACGCGACCTTTCGCCACCGGGTCGACCGCGATGCGTTCGCGCGCGGGTTCGCGGGAGCGGCGCCGCTGCTGTTCGTCGAGTGCCACACCCCGCCGGCCGCGCTCGCGCGGCACGCGCAGCTGCGCGATCGCGGGCCCAGGGGCGCATCGGACGCCTCGCTGCCGGTCGTCCTGCGGGAGCGCTCCACCTGGGAGCCGCTCGACGAGATCCCACCCGAGGCGCACATCCTCGTGCGCGGCGACCATCCCGCGGAGGCGCTGCTCGCCGACCTCCTCGGCCTGCTCGACCAGCGGATCGGGCTCGGCGCGTCCCGGGACGCCGAGCTCGCGTCGGCCCCGCGTGGGACTCTTTGAAGCGTGGACGTCCTCGCGATCGCGCTCGCCCTGCTGATCTTCCTCGTGCTCGCGGCGCTGCTGGCAGGCCTGGATCGCATATGAGACGGCAAGCAACTCCGCCTCTCTCGCGGCGACGGCCGAGGCAACCAAGGATGCCCAATGAGCACCCCCGGACAGACGCATCGTCGCCGCCGAGCCTCGGCCGCGCGCAGCGAAGCTGAGAGCGGGGGGCTCAGGTCGCGCGCGGCTTAGGGCCCACGACAAATAACTGACGGTCCGGTGCGGCCGCTCCGCGGCGATCTGCGCCACCCGTGATGCTCGCCGTGCCACCAGCACGGCTGCGCTCACGTGCGTCGCATCTCATCCACGGATCGACCACCCCGATCCCGCCATTTATTTTGTC
>JBIOEY010000113.1:0-7858 GCA_044446505.1 Solirubrobacterales bacterium | reverse complement strand
GGGATCGGGGTGGTCGATCCGTGGATGAGATGCGACGCACGTGAGCGCAGCCGTGCTGGTGGCACGGCGAGCATCACGGGTGGCGCAGATCGCCGCGGAGCGGCCGCACCGGACCGTCAGTTATTTTGTCGTGGGCCCTAAAGCCGTCGAGCAGGCGTAAAGACTAGGCGTGGCGATAGCCTCGCGCTGTGGAACTAGGTCTTGCCACCTTCGCCGATCTGCCGCTTGGCGCGAATGCCGGACGCGCGGCGCAGCGGCTGGGTGAGCTGCTCGAGGAGATCGAGCTCGCCGATCAGCTCGGCCTGGAGGTCTTCGGGGTCGGTGAGCACCACCGGCCCGACTATGCCGTCTCATCGCCCGCCGTCGTGCTCGCCGCTGCGGCGGCCCGTACTCAGAACATTCGCCTGAGCAGCGCCGTCACCGTTCTGAGCTCCGCCGATCCTGTGCGAGTGTTCCAGGACTTCGCCACACTCGATCTGCTCTCCGGCGGGCGCGCCGAGATCATGGCCGGACGCGGGTCCTTCACCGAGTCCTTCCCGCTGTTCGGCCTCGACCTCGAGGACTACGACGAGCTGTTCGCCGAGAAGCTCGAGCTGCTGCTCGCTTTGCGGGACTCCGAGCGCGTCACCTGGTCGGGGCGGCACCGGCCCGCGCTGGAGGACGCCGGGGTCTATCCCCGTCCGCTGCAGAATCCGCTGCCGGTCTGGATCGCGGTTGGCGGCACCCCCGGATCGGTCGCCCGCGCGGGCATGCTCGGCCTTCCCCTGATGATCGCGATCATCGGCGGCGCTCCCGCACGCTTCGCGCCGCTCGTCTACCTCTACCGCAGGGCGGTCGCGCAGGGGGCCGGCGCCGCGGTCGCGCAGGGGGCCACCAATCCCGCCCCCGGCCGCGCGGGGCCCGCCGTGGGGATCAACTCCCACACCTACCTCGCCCCCACCTCCCAGCGAGCAGCCGACGAGTACTTCCCCTCCTACTCGCAGATGATGAACCGCATCGGGCGCGAGCGGGGCTGGCCGCCGATGACCCGCGCCCAGTTCGATGCCGGCTGCGGGCCCGACGGGCACCTGCTCGTGGGCAGCCCCCAGCAGGTGGCAGAGAAGATCCTCGCCGAGCACGAGCTCTTCGGCCACGACCGCTTCCTCGCGCAGATCAGCGTCGGCGCGCTGCCGCATCAGCGGGCGATGCGCGCGATCGAGCTGTTCGGGACCGAGGTCGCGCCGGCCGTCCGCGATGCACTCGCGCAGCGCGACGGCCCCACTCCTACCGATGCCGCAAGCAGCGCGTCGACAGCCACCGGCGGCGCACCCACCGACTGACCGAGCGCCCTATGCGGTCACGGCCTATGCCGCGACCGGGCGGCGCGCCTCCACGCCGTCGAGCAGGCGCCAGTTGCCCTCAAGCGCGGCCTGCGCTCGCGCCAGCATCCGCTCGCCGGCCGCCGCGCGCTCGCCTGCGTCCTCGGGCAGCAGCTGCGCGATCAGCTCGCGCGCCTGGCGGGCGTGCTCCACGTCGAGCTTCGCGTGCAGCCTGAAGTAGGCCGCCCCCGAGGAGTCCTCGGGCACGCCGTAGTGGGTCGCGAGGCCCTCCAGCTTCGTGGTCGAGATCGCCGGCTGGCCCGCCTCGACCGTGTACAGGACCGCAAGGTGCTCCAGCAGGTCATCCCCGGCGGTCCATGCCTGCGCGCAGATGCGCGTCTGTGCCAGCGGCTCCTCGCTTGCACGTGTGTCCAACTCATCGCCCATCTCGCGCACGTCTGCGTCCGACTCGCTGCGCGTATCTGCGTCGGACTCGCTGCGATCGGCCGCATCGCTGCCTCCCTGCAGGGCCACCGCGCGCGCGAAGTCATCCCACAGATCCACGTGGCTCTCCTCCTCCTCCGCGTGGCGGTGGAGCCCTGTCGCGTACCGCGGGGTCGCCTTCTCAGCCGCCAGCCGCGAGGCCTCCGCCAGCGCCCCCACCGCATGGCGATACTCCCCGGCGTATAGCTCCAGCTCCCGTGGCTCCAGCTCGCCGGCGCTCCAGCGCTGGTAGAACGGGTGGTCAAGCACGTTGGTGCGCATGCGCGCCTCGTCGAGCTGGGTGAAGATGTCCATCGTGGGTCCCCCTTGGCGGACTCGGTTGGTGGCCGTGGAAAGCCGCATCGTACGCCCGCCGGCGGTCGCCCGCGAGGCGCTACGCTTTCGGCGAGCGATGGTGGACACCGGCAAGATCGCCAAGAACCTCGAGCGCTTCGCCCAGGCGGTGGCCGCGCACGACCGCGAGAACCCCACGCACACCGCCCACGGCATCGGCCTCGCCCACTTCGACATGGAGCGCCTCGGCTTCGAGGAGGGCGAGGAGATCCTGCCCGGCATCACGATCCACGCCGACAGCGGCGTCACCGGCAACTTCCGCGTGCTCTGCGACGGACAGCACGACGAGGGCCGCGAGGAGTCCGAGGCGGAGGTCGTGGAGGCGATCGCCACCAGAGCGGTCCCCGCGGTCGGACCCGGCGAGGTCGGCGAGCCTCGCTTCCGGCCGTTCGGCGAGTGATCGCTCCTCAGCGGTCCCCCGACCACCCCGCTCCAACACCGTGCGCTCGGCTTGCCGAGCGGGGGCGCCTTGCCCCGCTCGGAAGACTCCAGCGAGCGGGGGCGTCTCGCCCGGGCCCTGAGGACTCAGCGCGCGATCATCGGCGCCGGCACCCCCGCGCGCACGGCGATCATCCCCACCAGCCGCTCGATCGTCGGACACGGCACCCCGTGGCGGGCCGCCGCGCGCAGCACCGCGCCCGGGATCGCCTCCAGCTCGGGGGTGCGGCCCGCCGCGATGTCCCGCTGCATCGAGCTTCCCAGGGTCGGATGCGCGCTGCTCAATTCACCCAGCGGATCGGCCGCGTCGATACTCGCCCCGTCGGCCGCCGCCACCGCGCAGCCCTCCTCGATCGCACCCACCAGTTCCGCGCGCAGCTCCGGCGTGGAGAGGATCTCTCCGAGCAGCTTCTCGAAGGCGCTCGTCGTGCACGCCAGCGCGTTGAGGCGCACCAGCTTGCCCCACATCACCTGCGCCTCCGACTCCCTCACCCGAGCTGGTATCCCCGCCGCCTCCAGCGTCGCCGCCAACGCCTCCATCCCCGGCCGCGCTGCGGGATGCCCGGAGGCCATGTCGATCCGTAGGAACGGGCTCGTGTGCACCACGACTCCGGGCTGCGGACGATCGGCCTCGACCCGGATCGCGCCCGCCACGACCGCCTCCTCGCCGAAGCGCTCCCGCAAGAGCGCCACATGGTCGATCCCGTTGAGCAGCGGCAGCACCAGCGCGGGCCACGTCGCGATCCGCTCCAAGGCCTCCCCCAGCCCCGTCGCCTTCGTCGCCACCACCAGCGCCTCCACCGGCTCCTCCAGGCGCGCGAGCGCGCGGGGGTGGGCGGTGAACTCCCCCAGGCGCACCGAATGCACCTGCAGGCCGCGCTCGACGATCAGCTCGGCGGTGGACTCGCGGGCAACCACAACCACCGGAGTCCCCGCGCGCTCGAGCGCCCCCGCCACCAAACCACCCACACCACCAGGGCCAAGCACCGCAATCGTCATCGCTCACCCGCTCCGTCGAACACCACCTGCAACTGCGCCACGCCCCCCGGGCCCAGCACCGCGATCGTCATGGCAGCGGGTCCACGAGCACGCCCGGGTTCATGATCCCCCGCGGGTCCACCGCCGCCTTTGCGCCGCGCAGCGCCGCCGCGAACGGCTCCGGCCGCTGGCGGTCGTACCAGCGCCGGTGATCGCGCCCCACCGCGTGGTGGTGGGTGATCGTGCCCCCCTCCCGCAGGATCGCCTCCGAGACCGCGCGCTTGATCTCCCACCACTGATCGATCTCCTCCCCCCGTCTCCCCCTCGCGAGCACCGTGAAGTAGGGGGCCGGCCCATCTGGGTACACGTGTGTGAAGCGGCAAGACACCCCGCCCGGCTGCGCGCCCACCTCGCGCATCGCCTGCTCCGCCGCCCCAGTCACCTGCGCGTGGAAGGTCGGGAAGCGCTCCCACGTGATCGCCGTCTCGAACGTCTCGCTGATCGCGCCCATCGCCACGAACACGTCGCGCAGATACGGGGCGCGCAGAAACGCCTCCCGCCAGGAGCCCACAGCGTCGCCCGAGGCGGCGCGCTCACCCGGCTCGCCCCCGTGCTCACGGCAGATCTCGAGTGCCCGCTCCATCGGCGCGTCCACCGGGTGGTCGGCCGACTCGAAGCCCAGCACCAACAGCGCGCCCGAGCCGTCGCCCGCCATCGTCATGCGCGCCTCGCGCGCGTCGATCAGACGGCAGTTGGCGGGGTTCAGACCTGACTGCGCCAGCGCCCGCACGCACTCCGCGCCCAACGCGAAGTCCGCGAAGTGCACCCCCGCCGAGCGGCGGTGGCTGGGACGGGGCTGCACGCGCACCCACGCCTCCACGATCACCCCCAGCGCCCCCTCCGAGCCCGCGAGCATCCGGTCGGGGCTCACGCCCGCTCCCGAGCCCGGCAGCCGGCGCGACTCCCACGCCCCCGCGGGGGTGATCGCGCGCACCGACTCCACGAAGTCCTCGATGTGCGTCCACACCGTCGCGAAGTGCCCCGCCGCGCGCGTCGCGATCCAGCCGCCCAGCGTGGAGAGCTCGAACGACTGCGGGAAGTGGCGCAGGGTCAGGCCGTGCTCGCCGAGCCCGCGCTCGAGCGCCGGTCCGCTCGCGCCCGCCTGGATGCGCGCCGCGCGCGAGATCGAATCGACCTCCAGCACCCGCCCCAGCGCGCCCAGGTCGAGTGTGATCGCGCCGTTGTACGAGGCGTCCACCTCGGGCCGCACCCCGCCCACCACGCTCGTGCCGCCCCCGTAGGGGATCGCCGCGACACGCTCCGCCGAGCACCACTCCAGCACGCGCTCCACCTCGCGCTCGTCGCGCGGGTACGCCACGAAGTCCGGGGGGTGCTCGAAGCTGCCGCGGAAGCCCCGCACCACGTCGGCATACGACCTTCCCCACGCGTGCGACGCACGCGCGTGCACGTCGGTCGAGCAGATCTCCGCCAGCGCCCGCGGCGGGGCGATCCGCGCCGCCGCCAGCGCCACCGACTCCAGCGGCACCGGATCCTCGACCTCCACCGCCTCGCCCAACCCCAGATGCGCCGTCAGGCCCCCCGCCGCCGCGCGCACCTCCGCTGGGGAGAACCGCTGGTCCTCATATCCCCAGCCCCAATGGTTGCGTCGGCGGACCTCCACGAGCGCCGAGTCTATTTGCGTCAGCCACCCGCTGACAACGGGACCCGGATGACGGGACCGAACACAACAGGACCGGACAACGGGACCGTTACGCCGATACGAGACGAGGCCACTAGCCTTCTTCATACATGTCCGCCCAGCCCGAGCCCGCCGCCGAGCATCCCGAGATCCTCGCCCGCGGCCCCTGGCCGCTCGAGCGGGTCGCCGTGCGCTGGCGCGAGCAGAGCTTCGAGGCCCCGTCCGCCCACGTCGAGGCAGCCGACGCCGCGATCGCCGCGCTGCACGAGCGTGGCTCGCCCAGCCACGACGGGATGGCCGGGCGGCTCGTCGACCACCGCGAGCGGGACGGGGGGATCGAGCTGGAACTGCAGCCCCTGCGCTGGGCGCTGCGGCTGGTGGGTGGCGACGCCTCCTGCAGCATGGCCGCGCTGTGCGTCACCCGCGCCGCCGACGGGCGCTGGCTGGCGGGCCGGCGCGCGCCGTGGCTGGCCTCCTGGGCGGGCCGCTGGGCGCTCGGGGCCGGAGGCGCGGTCGATCTCGGGGAGAACCCCGCCAACACGCTCGTGCGGGAGCTGCAGGAGGAGTGGTCGGTCACGCCCGAGCGCGTGCAGGCGGAGGCGCTCGTGGCGCTCCCCCACCGGATGGTGATGTTCGTTGGGCAGGCCTGGCTGCCCGCGGGCGCCGAGGTCACGCCCGACCACGAGCACGACGCCTTCGCCTGGTGGCCCGCGGAGATCGAGGAGTGGCCCGCCGAGGCCGGCGAGAGCCTCCCGCGCGTGGCGCGCTGGCTGTCGCAGTGAGCCGTCCGCGCGACGATCGCGCCTCGGCCTCCGGCGGCAGGGCCGCCCCGATCGTCTCCCCGCAGGCAGGCGGCGTCCGAGCGGACTCCATCTTCACCCGCCTGAAGTGGACCTCGTTCACGCATTCGTGCATCTACGCCGCCCTGCTCGTGTGCGCCTTCGCCGCAGGCAAACCCGAGCCGGCGACATTTGTGCTGGGGCTCACCCATGGAGTCCTCTGGATCCTCATGTCGCTCGTGTGCATCGCCTGCGTGCGTCTGCGGATCGTCCCGCTGCGACTCGCCGCCGCCGTCGCCGTGCTCGGGGGGATCGGGCCGTTCTTCGGCAGCTTCGAGTTCGTGCGCGAGCAGCGCCACCGCGACGCGGCGAGCGACCGGTCGAGTCCGACGGCCGGGATGACCGTTAAGCCCTGTGAAGGCCAGGTGAAACACCCTTCGCACGATCCGCTCCGCCCACCCGCCGCGCTAGAGTAAGTGCAGATGGCGGCAAGCACGACGACTGGGCAGACAATCGACGTCGTGACCCCCGCCGCGGGGGAGTCGGTCACCGAGGGAACAATCCTCGAATGGCATGTCAAGGTGGGGGACCACATCAAGCTCGACGACACGATCGTCGAGATCTCCACCGACAAGGTCGATGTGGAGCTGCCCTCGCCCGCCGGCGGCACCGTCTGCGAGCTGCTCGTCGAGGAGGGCGAGACAGTCACAGTCGGTCAGGTGATCGCCCGGATCCTCGTGCAGGCGGAGGGCTCTGACGGGACATCCCCCGCTGCGTCTCCAACGGCCGACGGCGTGGCGTCCAAGACACTCGCGACCGACGGCACAGCCGCTCTCGAGGGCGTGCGAATCTCCCCCGTGGCCGCGCGCGCCGCCGCCGCGGAGGGCGTGGACCTCGCACACGTCTCCGGCAGCGGCCCCGCCGGGCGTATCGTCAAGGTCGACGTACTCCGCGCGTCCGCCGGCAACGGAGGGATGGGAGCCCCCCCACCCGCGGCGGCACCCACGGCTCCCTCCTCCGCGCAACCATCGGCCGGCGCGGCCGCCGCCTGTGGTCCACCGTCGGCGGCCGGCGCGGAGTTGATGAAGGGCGGCGGCGCGGCGCTCGCCCGCTACATGGAGCAGTCGCTCTCGATCCCCACCGCCACGAGCTTTCGCACGCTCGCCGTCACCGCGCTCGACGCCCGCCGGCGCGAGCTCAAGGCGGCGGGCAGGAAGGTCTCCTTCACCCACCTCATCGCCTACGCGATCGCGCGCGCCGCGCAGGACATGCCGGTGATGGCGGAGCACTTCGCCGAGCTCGACGGCCGCCCCCACCGCGTGCGCGACGGACAGGTCAACCTCGGCCTCGCGGTGGACGTCGAGAAGAAGGACGGCTCCCGCACGCTGATGGTCCCCGTGATCCGCGACGCCGCCCGCATGCCCTTCGAGCGCTTCCTCGCCGCCTACGACGCGCTGGTGGAGAAGGCGCGCACCAACACGCTCACCGCGGACGACCTCGTGGGGGCGAACATCACGCTCACCAACCCCGGGGGCCTCGGCACCGCCGCGTCGGTCCCGCGGCTGATGAACGGCCAGGGGACGATCGTGGCGACCGGGTCGATCGGCTTCCCCCCGGGACTCGCCAACATCGGCGCGATGATCGGGGCGGAGAAGGTCATGACAATGACCTCCACCTACGATCACCGCGTGATCCAGGGAGCGGAGTCGGGCCGCTTCCTCGGTCGCATCGAGGAGTACCTGCGCGGAGAGCTCGGCTTCTACGACGGCGTCTTCGCCTCGCTCGGCGTCGAGCTCGGCCCCGTCCCGCCGCTGCCCGCGGGTGGGTGG
>JBIOEY010000112.1:0-7932 GCA_044446505.1 Solirubrobacterales bacterium | reverse complement strand
GCGTTGGGGAGCGCCCCACCCACCCGTGATCCCCCGTCGAGAAGCGCGGGGGAGCCGTTGCGAGTCGCGGGCGCGACCCGCCGGCGCAGCTCGCTGGGGGTCCGCCCGTAGACCGCGCGGATCGTGTCGTTGAACTGGCGGACGCTCGCGAAGCCGGCGGCGTGGGCGACGTCGATCAGGCGCAGGCGGGTGGTCTCGATCAGGATGCGTGCGGTCTGGGCGCGCTGCGCACGGGCGAGCGCGAGCGGCCCAGCACCGAGCTCCGCGGTGAGCTGGCGGGTGAGGTGGCGCTCGCTGTAGGCGAGGCGGCGGGCGAGCCCGGAGACCCCCTCGCGGTCCACCACGCCGTCGGCGATCAACCCCATCGCGCGCGCGGCGAGATCGCCGCTGCGATTCCACTCGGGCGAGCCGGGCGCGGCGTGGGGGTGGCAGCGCAGGCACGCGCGAAAGCCGGCGCTCTGCGCGGCGGCGGCGGTCGGGTAGAAACACACGTTGCGCCGCTTGGGCACGATCGCGGGGCAGCTCGGGCGGCAGTAGATCCCGGTGGAGGTGACGGCCACGAAAAAGCACCCGTCGAAGCGACGGTCGCGGCTGCCGAGCACGCGGTAGCGCGCCTCGAAGTCCTCGGCACTCCCGTTGCGGGCATCCCTGCTCACCCCGCGGATGCCGTGCTCGATCGACCCACTGCTCCACTCGATCGACCCACGTGTCTGCGCGTTTGCCACAGACCGCAGTATGAACCGGCGGGCTGGCGGTTTTCGGACAGTGACGCTCTCCAGGTTGTCCCGTCCGATTTCCGCCAGACCCCCACGCGCGGACGTGTCAGAGTGCCCGTATGAACTACACAATGATTGAGAGCCCTGTCGGCGAGTTGCTCGTGAGCGCAAACGCGGCGGGCGCGTTCACGGGCCTGCATTTTCTCGACGGCCCACACACGCCCGCGCGCGATTCAAGTTGGGTTCGCAACGAGCGGGCACTCGCGCCGCTGCGCCGCCAGTTGGAGGAGTACTTCGCAGGCGAGCGTCGCGAGTTCGATCTGGAGCTCGCTCTCGACGGCTCGCCCTTTCAGCTAGAGGTGTGGCGCGAGCTGCGCGCGATCCCCTACGGGGAGACCGCCTCCTATGGAGAGATCGCCGCCGCCGTGGGCCAGCCGGGCGCGGCTCGCGCAGTGGGGGGCGCGAACAACCGCAATCCGATCGCGATCGTCGTTCCCTGCCACCGCGTGATCGGCGCAAGCGGGTCGCTCACTGGCTACGGCGGAGGCCTCCCTCGCAAGCAGCAGTTGCTCGCGCTGGAGGCCGGCGTGTCGGCGCTTGTGTAGGGACCGCCTCGGGTGGCACTACTGCAGGCCACCGAAGCCGCGCGCGAACTGGCGGCTTGGGCGACGCTGGCGGGCACGTCACGCGGCAGGTGGGATGTAGCCGCCCGCGGCTATATTCCCCGGCGATGCTCCGTCACCTGATCTCGATCGACCAGGTCGACGACGTGCTGGCGCGGGAGATCTTCCAGACGGCGGACGACATGGCGGCGGCGCTGCGGATCCCGACGCGCCTGTCGAGCCTCTCGGGGAGGGTCGTGGCGCTGCTGTTCTTCGAGCCGAGCTCGCGCACGATCCTCAGCTTCAGCGCCGCCGCGGCGCGGCTGGGGGCGGCGGTGATCTCCCATCGTGGGGTGGAGTCCTCCTCGCTTTCGAAGGGGGAGTCGATCGAGGACACGATCCGGGTGGTGGGCGGCTACGCCGACCTGATCGTGCTGCGCCACGAGGCCGCGGGCGTGGCGCAGCGGGCCGCGGAGACGAGCCCGGTGCCGCTGATCAACGGGGGGGACGGCTCCAACGAGCACCCGACGCAGGCGCTGATCGACATGTACACGATCGAGCGCGAGCTCGGCCGCCTCAGCTCGCTGCGGGTGGGAATGGGCTTCGACCCGCGTCACTCCCGCTCGATCCACTCGCTCTGCCGCGGCCTCAGCCACTACCCCGACAACGACGTGCTGCTCGTTGGCCCCAAGGAGCTGTGGCTCAGCGAGGACGAGTTGCGCGATCTGCGCGAGCGGGGGCTGCGGGTGCAGCAGAGCGCCGACATGCAGGAGCTGCTCGCGCGGGAGGTGGTGTATGTCAACCGCTTCCAGTTCGAGCGCATCGAAAGGATGAAGGACCCCGAGACGGCGGCGGCCTACCGGGAGCGCTACTGCATCACCGCCCGGGACATGCGCGCCTCGGAGATCAAGCTGCTGCTCGACCCCCTTCCGCGCACCCACGAGATCGCCAAGGAGGTGGACGACCTGCCCGAGGCGCTCTACTTCAAGCAGGCCGCCAACGGCGTCCCGATCCGCATGGCGCTGCTGTCGATGCTGGCGTGAGCGTCCGCCCAGCCCGCCCTGAGCACATCCCGTCCACATCCGGCGCAGCCCGTATGCTCAGGCCGATAGCCGATGAGAACAGCGAGGGAGGGAGAGGGAGGATGGCGCGAGGATGACCGGGCAGCAAGCTCTCACAGCGAACCCGCAGCCGCTACTGCCGTTCGAGGAGGTTCTCTGGGAGGACCCCGACTACCTGTCTCGGCAATTAGTTACCTACATTGGCAACAAGCGCGCGCTGCTTGAACCAATCGAAGCGGCCATCGACGATGTCTGCACACGGCTCGACAAGGATCGCCTGCGCATTCTCGACGCATTCTCGGGCTCTGGGGTGGTCTCGCGCATGTTCAAGCGTTACGCACACGACCTGGTCGCCAATGACATCGAAGACTACGCCCGCGTCGTCAGCACCTGCTATCTCACAGACAAAAGCGAACTTCCCGAGACCGAAATCCGCGAGATAACGGATCGGCTGAACGATGAAGTGTGCACGAGGGGGGATCTTCCCGAAGGCTTTATCGAGCGGTTGTATGCGCCACGAGACGATAACCGCATCGCGCCCCATGAGCGCGTTTTCTATACGCGGGACAATGCGCGACGACTCGATGCATATCGCATGCTGATCGAGTCGGAGTCAGCCGACCTCCAACCTTGGCTGCTCGGCCCATTGCTGTCCGCCGCTTCCGTTCACGCCAATACCGCTGGCGTATTCAAGGGCTTCTACAAGGATAGCGCGAGCGGGATCGGGCGTTTCGGCGGGTCCGGCAGCAACGCCCTTTCGCGTATTCTCGGGCAGATCAGTCTGCAAGTGCCGATCCTGAGCCGATATGACTGCGACTCAACCGTCTACCAGGTAGACGCCAACGAGCTCGTGGGCATGGTTGGCGAGTTCGACCTCGCCTATTTCGATCCGCCCTACAACCAACATCCGTACGGCTCCAATTACTTCATGCTGAATCTCATAGTGAATTACGAAGAGCCCCTTGAGATCAGCCGTGTATCGGGCATTCCCACCGAGTGGCGTCGGTCCGCTTACAACAGTCGCTCGAAGTCGCTGACCAATCTGAGAAACCTGATCTCTGGGGTCGATGCCAGCTTCGTACTACTCTCGTATAACGATGAGGGTTACATACCAATCGGCGAGATGCGCGACCTCCTGGGCGGCATCGGCTGGGTTGAGGAGCTGGAGATCAAGTACGCGACGTTTCGAGGAAGTCGGAACCTGCGCAACCGCAGCGCCCACGTAACTGAGCACCTCTTTCTTGTAGACAAGCGGTGAGCTAATGGCAAAGAAGCACGATCTGCGCCGGCAGCACGCTGGCATGGTTCTCAACTTCACCTCAAAGAAACAGGAGACTGCGGTAGCCAGGGCGCTGCAAGACGCTCTCACCCGCCTGCAGCGGGACTTTGCTGTGCGATTCGACCACAAACCACGGTTGATGTTGAGCGAGATCGTCGCCGAGCTGGGCAGAGAATACCCAGACGTTTCATTTGCGAAGCCTCTGCCGACATCCTCGATGCAGCCAGATGGAGGCATTCTGTCGATTGTGGACAGAAACGGAGCCAGCCATCCAATTCTCATCGTTGAGGTCAAGAATCAAGGGACCAACGATGAACGGGTCGCAGAAGGACTGGCACGTCAGGCAAAGGGAAATGCGATCGAGCGACTGGGCAAGAACGTGATTGGATTCCTGACCGCCATGCTCCCCGAGGGGATCATGCCGTTTGTCTGTTTTGGTTACGGCTGTGATTTCGACGAAGGCAGCAACATCCGCGACCGCGTCATCACGATGGCCATGTTTGGGCCGTTGAACGAGGTAAATGTCGTTCCTCTCGGAGAGAGTGGACAATTCCCGCGGGGCAGCTTCTTCTTTCGTGAGAAGGAGTGGTCGAGGAAGGAGATGGCAGGCGTGCTCTTTGACGTGGCAAGCCGCAGTATTCACTTCTACTTCGCAAAGCACGGGACCGCGATGTTCGAAGCTGCCTGATGACCAGGCCGCGCGGCGGCGTCCCGATCCGCATGGCGCTACTGTCGATGCTGGCGTAGCTCACGGCCACCCAAGACGCAGACAGCAACAGAACACGTTTGCGAGAGTCGTGCTCGACGACGCCGGCACCGCCACAGGTTCGGCGGGGCGCAGGGCGTATGCGATCCGGCTCCCGCCCGCTGCGCCGCCCGTGCGCGTGACCCACGCGGCGAGCGCCTGACCGGTCCCCGGATCGAACGCCGCCGCCGGCGTCCCGTTGGAGCCGGGAGGCGCCACGGCTTCGGGCGCTGCGAAGGCCACTTCGCCCGCACCGGCGTAGTGGCCGTGCGCGGCGAGGATCGCGCGACGCCGGACGTCGGGGGCGACGCCGGGAAGCCGCGGCGCCGTCGTCCACAGCACGAGCGCTTCCGCGTGGGGGCCCGGCACGAGGTCCGCGAGCAGCGCGTCCTGGCCATACGCCGCGGAGATCGTCACCGGCGCCCACGCCCCGCGGCGCAGCGAGACCGGCGAGACCCGCACCACGTAGCGGCCGCGAATCGTCCCCGTCCACGCCATCATCACGGCCTCGCTGGAGAGCCGGATCAGCCGCAGCGGGCCGACGGGCGGCGCGTCGCCGGCAGGAGGCACGTTGCCAGCGGGCCGCCCGTTGCCAGCGGGCAGTGCGGAGCCGGCGGGGTCGCGAAAGCGCTCAACCGACATGGGGCGACGCGCACTCAGCACCGCCCTGGGACTCGCTTCGCAGAGGCTCAGCTCGACCGTCGTACGTGTCCCTCCCCCGGGCGCGACGGACCGACTGCTCCACGCAACGATCGCGTGGCCGTCGTCGCTGATCAGCGCCCCGATCTCCGCGCCCGAGCCGGCGCTCCCGAGCCGACGCGGGGGCCCCACCGTGCCCCCCGCGGCGATCTCGCGCGCGTACACCGCACCGCCGGCGGCCCACGCGAGGAGGATGTCGGCGCGGTAGTCCATCGTCGCGGCCACCGCGCTCACGGGTGCGGGGCCGGGGCCCGCGGGCACCAAGCGCAGGGGCGCGAACGCGGAGCTGTAGTGGCGTTGGACGCGCACCGCCAACGCCCACCCCGCCCGCTGCGTGCGCACCGGCGAGGCGAGCACGGTGTCGCCGAGATACGCGCTGGAGGCCGCCACCGGCGTCGCCGGGCCACCAAGGGAACGCGCCGCGAACGTCCCCACCGTCCGACCCTCCGCAAGGGCCCCCTCACCGAGGGCCCCCTCACGGGCGCTGCTGCCCGCCACCACCGCCTGCCCAGCCGCGGTGCCCACCACCACCACCTGCCCAGCCGCCGTGCCCGTCGCGGCAGCGACCCCTGCGAGGCCACCCACGCCGTTTCCCAACGGGAAGCCCCGGCCGGGAAGGTCATCCGTGGAGAGCGTCGCACCGAATGCCTCGGCGGCAACCGGGTCCGGGGCGCAGCCACGCGGCCCATCCCACAGCAGCGCCCCCGGCCCGCTGCGGCTCTGGGGGCTGGAGCTTGGAAAGACGATCAGGGGCGCCGCGGAGGAGAGCGCCGCCGCGCAGCCCGGAGGACGGGCCGGCGCGGACCAGCGAGCACAGGCGACGGGCGCCGCAGAGAGGATTGCCGCGAGCGTCACACACAGCACCGACGCTCGGGTGGCACCGCTCGCCCTCAACCCCCCCGGGCCGCCTGCTCGGCGAGGCGGGCGCGCCGGTACTCCTCGACCACGATTTCGGTGAGCTCCTCGACGGAGGTCTCGGCGGTGGGCTTGTCGAGGGCGATCGCGCCGTCCTGGATCATGCTGACACGATCGCAGGCCTCGAGGACGTGGACGTAGTTGTGGAGGATCATGACGATCGAGACCTTCCCCTCGGCCTTGAGGCGGGCGACGAGGTCGAGGATCATCGCGCCCTCCTTGGCGCCCATCGCGGCGAGCGGCTCGTCGAGCAGCAGGATGTCGGCGTCGGAGTTGACGGTGCGCGCGACCGCGATCGCCTGGCGCTGGCCGCCGGAGAGGCGCGCGACGGCTACGTCGATGCGGGGGATGTTGATGCCGATCTCATCCAGCGCGGCGCGCGCCCCGCGCTTCATCTCGCGGTTGGCGAGGAAGGGGAGCGGGCGATGGACCTTCTCGCGGCGCAGGAACAGGTTGTGGTAGACGGACAGTTCGTCGATCAGCGCGAGGTCCTGGTAGACGGTCCCGATGCCTTTCGCGCGCGCGTCATCGACGCTTTTCGGCGCGTAGGGCTGCCCGTGCAGGAACATGTTCCCGGAGTCCTGCTTCTGAAAGCCGCAGATGATCTTGATCAGCGTCGACTTCCCCGCGCCGTTGTCGCCGAGCAGCCCGAGCACCTCGCCCTTGCGCAGGTGCAGGCTGACGTCGCGCAGGGCGGTGACGGGGCCGAAGCGCTTGGCGATGTGCTCGACGCGCAGCACGTCGTCGGGCGCGGCGGTCGGCCCCACCACCGTCGACTCGGTGATCGGGGTGTCAGCCACTGTGCGCTCCCCGGCGCGCGCGCTGCACATAGATGTTGATCGTCATCGCGAGGATGATCGCGAGGCCGGTGTAGAACAGCAGGTAGTTGGCGTTGACGCCCTGCAGAGTGAGGCCGTCGTGCAGGATGCCGAGGAACAGCGCCCCGATCAGCGCGCCCACGACGGTGCCGGAGCCGCCGGCGAGCAGCGTGCCGCCGATCACCGCCGCGGTGATCCCCAGGAACAGGATTTCGTTGGCCCCGGCGGTGTCGGGCTGGACCGACACCGAGCGCACGGCCTCGAGGATCCCGACGAGGCCGCCGGTGGTGGCGCAGAGGATGAAGTTGCGGACCATCACGAGGCGCACCCGCACCCCGGCCTCGGCGGCGCCGAGCTTGTTGGAGCCGACCGACACGGTGTGGAGGCCCCAGCGGGTGAACGTGAGCACGGCCTGCAGCACGATCACGATCGCGAGCGCCCAGATCAGCTCGGAGTAGACGCCGCCGCCGAAGATTTTTGCGAACGTGCCGATGTGGTTGACGGTTTCGGGAAGCACGATGTGGTGGCCGTTGACGACGTGGGCAACGTTGTGGGTGGTCTGGTGCACCTGCGCGCCGGGCGTTGCCTTCGGTTCTCCGTGGGAGATGATCAGCGTGAGCCCCTCCAGCGTGAACAGCATGCCCAGCGTCGTAACGAACGAGCTGATCCCGACGATCGCGACGAAGAAGCCGTTGACGAGGCCCACCGCCGTGCAGGCGAGCAGCGCGAGGAGCACGGAGGGCACGAGCGGCAGCCCGCCGGTGGCGAGCTTGTAGAAGAGGTAGGGGGCGAGCAGGTAGGTGCCCCCGATCGAGAGGTCGATCTCGCCGAGCACCATCACGAACACCTCGCCGGCGCCGAGGATCGCGAACGGGGCGAAGTACGGCAGCAGCGTCTTGAAGTTCGCGGTGGTGAAGAAGCTCGAGGTGTTCAGCGCGAAGTAGATCGCGACGAGCACGGTGACGACGATGATGCTGCCCTCGCGCAGGCTGAGCGCGCGGTCGAGCACCTGCCGCGGCGCCGGCAGAGACCCCCGGCGCGAGCGCGCCGGGGTCTCCGTCGAAGGGCCTCACGGGCATGGCCGACGTCGACACGGG
>JBIOEY010000111.1:0-8075 GCA_044446505.1 Solirubrobacterales bacterium | reverse complement strand
GTCCCGGCGCCACTCGGAGGGGTCGGCGAGCACGGTGTCGACGTGGCCGAGGTAGCAGAGCGTGGGACCGGGGTGGGCGGGGTCCGCATTCCGGCTGCGCAGCCGCGCCACGAGGTTGGGGCGCTCGGGTCGCGCCCCCAGCAGCTCGCACTCGAAGCCCGCGCCGGCGAGGAGTATCTCCAGGTGCTCCTGCGCGGGCAGCTCTTTGCCGGGCGGGTTGACCGTGTCGAAGGCGATCAGCCGCTGGAGTAGCCCTACCGCGTCAGCAGCCAGGTCGGTGCTTGTCACCCCGGGATCGTACGCCGATCGCGGTGCGCCCCGGGCACGGAGGCGAGCAGCTCGCGCGTGTAGGGGTGCTGCGGGGAGCCGTAGAGCGTCTCGCCCGCGGCGAGCTCGACGATCTTGCCGTGGCGCATCACCGCCACGCGGTCGGCCATCTGGCGCACGACCGCGAGGTCGTGGGATATGAGCAGCAGCGTGAGGCCCAGCTCGCGCTGCAGCTCGCGCAGCAGGTCGAGGATCTGGGCCTGGATCGTGACGTCGAGCGCCGAGACGGGCTCGTCGGCGATCAGCAGCTTGGGTCGCAGCGCGAGCGCGCGCGCGACGCCAATCCGCTGGCGCTGGCCGCCGGAGAACTCGTGGGGGTAGCGGTTGTGGTGCTCGGGCTGCAGGCCCACCCTGTCCATCAGCTCGCACACGGCGCGCCTGCGCTCCGCCCTGTCGGCGTGCAGGCCGTGGATCGCAAACGGCTCACCGATGATCGAGCCAGCGGTCTTGCGTGGGTTCAGCGAGGAGTAGGGGTCCTGGAAGACGATCTGCATCTCGCGGCGGGCGGCCTTCAGTGCGGCGCCCTTCAGGTGGGCGATGTCGTGGCCCTGAAAGCGGATCTCCCCGCCGGTGGGCTCGAGCAGGCGCATGATCAGGCGCGCGGTGGTGCTCTTGCCGCAGCCGGTCTCCCCCACCAGGCCGAGCGTCTCGCCGCTCCGCAGCTCGAAGCTGATCCCCGCGACAGCCTCGACGGCGTCGAGGTGGCGCTGAAACACCACGCCGCGGGCGATCGGGAAGCGCTTGACGAGATCGCGCACCTCGAGCAGCGGGTCGGGCACCGCCGGCTCAGGCACCGCGGACTCGGACGCCGCCGGCTCGGGCACCGTAGGCTCGGACGCCGCCGGCTCGGGCACCGTAGGCTCGGCCACAGTCGGCTCGGGGACCGCCGGCTCGGGCTCGCGGGGGCGCTCGAGCGTCGGCATCGAGCGTAGGAGCCCCTGCGTGTAGGGATGCTCGGGCGAGGTGAGGACCCGCTCGGCCGAGCCCCGCTCGACGATCCGCCCGGCGTGCATCACCGCGATCTCCTCGGCCATCTCCGCGACCACCCCGAGGTCGTGGGTGACGAGCAGGAGCGCCATCCCGAGCTCCTGCCGCAGGCGGCGCAGCAGCGCGAGGATCTGCGCCTGCACGGTGACGTCGAGCGCGGTGGTGGGCTCGTCGGCGATCAGCAGCTTCGGCTCGTTGGCGAGCGCCATCGCGATCGTCGCGCGCTGGCGCATCCCCCCGGAGAGCTCGTGCGGGTAGGCGTCCACACGCCGCGCCGGCTCGGGGATGCCGACCAGCTCCAGCAGCCCGATCGCCTGCTCCCGCGCGGCGCGCCTGGAGACCTCGCGGTGGGCGCGGATCGCCTCGACCACCTGCGCCCCCACGCGGAGCAGGGGGTGCAGCGCGGAGAGGGGGTCCTGGAAGATCATCGCCAACTCGTTGCCGCGCAGCGCGCGCATCCGCTCTTCAGGCAGCGTCAGGAGATCGACGCCCTCGAACAGGATGTGCCCCGAGACGCGGGCCCCCTGGGCGCGGGTGAGACCCATGACGCTGAGCGCGGAGACCGTCTTGCCCGACCCCGACTCCCCCACGATCCCGAGCGTCTGACCGCGGCGGACCTCGAAGGAGATCCCGTCCACGGCGAGCACCGGCCCGTCTTCGGTGGGCAATTCGACCCGCAGATCCTCCACCCGGAGCAGCGCCTCGTCGCCCCTGGCGGCGTCCTCACCGATCGGAGATCGGCCAGCACGTGTGCCGAGCACACTTCGCTCACTGCGTCCTTGCCAGGAACGACGATCCGTCGGCTCCGTCATCTGTATCTAACCCGCGGGTCGAGGTACGCGTAGGAGATGTCCACGAGGATGTTCGCGACGACGATGAACAGCGCGGCGAGCAGCACGGTGCCCTCGATGATCGGGAAGTCGGCGTGCAGGAGCGCGTCGTAGTTGAGCCGCCCGACCCCGGGGATGTCGAAGACCGTTTCGATCAGCAGCGCCCCGCCGAGCAGCGCGCCGAGGTCGAGGCCGAGCACGGTGACGATCGGGGCGATCGCGGCGCGCACCCCGTGGTGCAGGATCACGCGCCGCTCGGAGAGGCCCTTGGCGCGCGCGGTGCGGATGTAGTCCTGGTCGAGCACGTCGAGCAGGCTCCCGCGCAAGAGGCGCGCGTACACCGCGGCGAAGGTCGCGGCGAGCACGAGCCACGGGAGGATCAGCGAGGTGAACCATTTCAGCGGGTCGCTGCTGAAGGCGACGTAGCTGCCGGCGCCGGGGAAGATCTGGAGCTTGCCGATGTCGGAGGCGAACAGGAACAGCGCGATCAGCCCGAGCCAGTATTCGGGGGCGGAGATGAACACGAGCGCGGTCCCCATCGAGGCGCGGTCGAGCAGCGTGCGGCGCCGCACCGCAGAAATGATTCCGATCGTGATGCCGGTTGTAAGCCAGATCACGACGGCGCCGGCGGCGAGCGAGATCGTGGCGGGGAGGCGGTCGGCGATCAGGCTCTTGACGGAGGCGCTGCTGTAGTAGCTGTAGCCGAGGTCGAGGTGCAGGACCACGCCCTTCATGTAGTCGTAGAACTGGGTGTAGAGCGGCCTGTCGAGCCCCAGCTCGTGCCTGATGTAGGCGACCGTGTGCGGGCTCGGATTGCGCCCCGCCCGCAGCCGCGCGGGGTCGGCTGTGGGCAGGATGTCGAACAGCACAAATGTGAGCGCCGCCACCACGAACAGCAGGACGACGCCCCACAGAACCCGGCGGATGATGTAGCGAGTCATCGGGATCGGCGGTGGCGGAGCCCGGCCGCGAGCGCATCGGCCGAGCCCCGCGCGGGGTGAGCCCCGCCCGCACCGCGGCTCACTTCAGCGAGGTGAAGTCGTAGTCCCATGCGCCGTTGTTCCACAGCTGATCGACGCCGGCGACGCTTTTGCCCTCGATGTTGGCCTGGCTCACGAACACCCCGGGGGCGGCGGCGGCCTGCTGGACGAGCTCCTCGTCGACCTTCGCCCACGCCTGCGCGCGCGCGGGTTCGCCGACCACGAGCTCGGCCTGTTCCATCGCGGCGTTGATCTGGGGGTTGTTCACCTGGCCCCAGTTGGGGTTGCCGCTGGGGGAGATGGCGGGCCCGTAGAACGGCACGAACAGCACGGTCTGCGGATCGGCGAAGTCGCGCGTCCAGCCGGCGTTGGGGCAGACGTCGATCTCCTGCGCGGGGACCCCGCAGTATTTTTCGTACATCACCGACTTGGTCACAAGGCTGAGGTGGGTTTTGAAGCCGATGCTCCGCAGCGCCTGGTCGACGATCTGCGCGGTCCCGCTTTCCGGTTCGCCGCTCACGCCGACCACCTGGAGGGTCTTGTTGCCGGTGTACCTGCCGCTGGGGTAGCCGGCGAGCTTCATGTACTTTTCGGCGACCGCCGGGTCGCCTTCGGTGCGTTCGTTGTAATCGACCTTCGGCCCCGCGGCCCCGCCGGCCTCCTCGTAGCCGGCCACGCCGGGGTAGAGGAAGTGGGTCATCGGCGCCGCCACGAGCGCGCCGCCGCGCACCTTGACGAGCGCGTTGCGGTCGAGCGCGGCCCACACGGCCCTGCGCGCATTGGGATTGGCGAGCGGCCCGTGGGCGTTGTCGAGCGCGGAGTAGTAGGTGCCCGAGCCCGGGGTGAGGGTGATCTGCTGGGGGTAGTGCTCGTAGGCTTCCTTGACGATCGACTGTGCGGGCGTGTCGTTCTGGAGCACATCTTCGCCCTTCAGCACCTGCTGGCCGATCACGCTCTTCTGGCCGCCGATTTTGATTTCGATCCGGTCGAGGTAGGCGGGCCGGTAGTCGGTGTGGGGGTTCCAGCGGGGGTTGCGCACGAGCGTCGCGGACTTGCCCTGCTGGTAGCCGATCCCGAGAAACTTGCCTGTGCTGTCGGACTTCAGCATGTACGGCCCGGTGGCCACCATGTATTCGGTGCCGTAGGTGGTGGGGTGATGGGCGTCGAGCGGCTTGGCGAACTCGGGCGGGACCGGGGCGGAGAGCGGCAGGCTGAGCGCCCCCGAGAGAATCGCGGCGGTGGGCTTGGTCAGGTGAAAGACGATCGTTTCGCCGTTGGGCGTTTCGATCCCGGGGATCGGGCCGCCCTTGGCGTGTTCCGCGCCGACGATGTCGCCGAAGTAGGGTTCGAAGTAGGGGTTGGCGACGTTCGGGTTGGCGCCGCGCTCGATCGCGTAGGCGACGTCGCCGGAGTTCACTTCGCGGTTGACGGGCGGGCTGAAGTAGATGTGCGGCTTGATGTGCACAGTCACGGTCTTGCCGCCGTCGGAGACGACCGGTGCGCCCGCGGCGACATCCGGTTCGAGCTTGTTGGCGGTGTTGGGGGGGTAGGAGTAGAGCGGGCGCTGGGTCGCGGACATCAGGGTGTAGTCCTGGTCGGAGTACGTGCCACCCGGGTCGAGGTTTTCGAAGTCCTGTTCCTCGTAAACGACCAGCACCCCGCCGCGTCGCTTGCCGTAGAGCTGCTGGCCGACGGGAGACTCGCCCGCCTTCAGCGGGACGGTGCTCGTACCGCTGCTCGTGCCGCTGCCGCTGGAGCCGCAGGCGGCGAGCGCGATCGCGAGCAGTCCAGAGATCGCCACACCTACCGACGCCGCTCTCCATCTGTGCTGGTTGAACATCCTCTTCCTCCTCATGTACTTGGACCCGTTCGTGGATTGAGTGCGTCCTGCAACCCGTCCCCGAGCAGGTTGAAGGCGAGCACTGTGAACAGCAGGGCGAGGCCGGGGAAGGTCATGTACCACCAGGCGGTGTTGAAGATCGGGGTGGCGTCGGCGAGCATCTGCCCCCAGCTGGCGGTGGGCGCGCGCACGCCGACGCCGAGGAACGAGAGGGCGGCCTCGATCAGGATGTTGGCGGGGATCAGGAGGCTCGAGTAGACGATCAGCGGGGTGGCGAGGTTGGGGAGGATCTCGCGGAAGACGATCCGCGCGCCGGAGGCGCCGAGCGAGCGGGAGGCCTCGACGAACTCGCGCTCGCGCAGGGAGAGCACCTGGCCGCGCACGATGCGCGCGATGAAGGTCCAGTTGAAGAGCGCGACGATCGCGACGATCGTGGCGGTGCCCGGCTGGATCGCCCCTTTCACGCAGCCGCGCACGCCGCAGGCGGCCCCCAGCCCGAGCCCGACGAGCAGCAGGGGGAAGCAGAGCACGACGTCGATCGTGCGCGAGAGCAGCGTGTCGGTGAGACCGCGGTAGAAGCCGGCGAGCAGGCCGACGACGGTGCCGATCAGGGTCGCGAGTGCGGTGCCGACGATGCCCACCTCGAGCGACGCGCGGGCCCCGTAGACCACGCGCGCGAACACATCGCGGCCGAGCTGGTCGACGCCGAAGGGGTGCGCGAGGCTGGGCCCGAGCGGGCTGCCGAAGGCGTCGGTGGCGTTCGGATTCTGCACGTAGGGCCCGGGGACCCCGGCGATCTGGACGACCAGCGGGGCGGCGAGCGCGACCACCACGAGCAGCGCGATGAAGCCGAGCGAGGCAAGCGCCACACGATCGCGGCGCAGGCGCGCCCAGAAGAGCCCCCAGGGCGAGCGGGCGGCGACCCCGTCGCCCGCGTCGAGCAGCTCGACGCCGTCGGGGCGGCCCGGGCGGGCGGGGCCTTGCAACAGGATGTCGGCGGCGCCGGTCGTCATACCACAGCGACCCGGGCCGGGGCAGGGGTGTTTCTAATGTGGTGCATCAGCCATAGAGATTCGACACCATCCGGCCCGCGACCTCCCGCAGGAACTTCCGTTTCCTGAGAGCCTTCCCAATATGGACACCCTTTTCGAGCCGCCGGACGCCGAGCCAAGCGCGGGTCGCGGGGGGCCCCGCCCCGGCCGGGGCGCACCCCGCCCGGGCCACAGCGGACCCAGCCGGTCCGCCGCGGAGGGGGAGGACCGCCCGCTGGCGGCGCGCGTGCGCCCGGAGCACCTGGAGGAGTTCGTGGGCCAGACGCACCTGCTGGGGGAGAGCTCGGCGCTGCGCACGGCGATCGAGCAGGGCCACCCCCACTCGATGGTCCTCTACGGCCCCCCGGGCTCGGGCAAGACGACGCTGGCGCGGATGGTGGCGGAGCGCTCGCGCGCGGTGTTCGAGGAGCTGAGCGCGGTGCAGGCGGGCCGCGCGGAGGTGCGCGCGGTGCTGGAGCGCGCCGCCCACCGCCGCGCCACGAGCGGGACGGGGACGGTGTTCTTCCTCGATGAGATCCACCGCTTCAACAAGGCCCAGCAGGACACGCTGCTGCCGGCGGTGGAGGAGGGGGTGGTGACGCTGATCGGGGCGACCACGGAGAACCCGGCGTTCGAGGTCAACGGGGCGCTGCTCTCGCGGATGCGGGTCTACGCGCTGCGGGCGCTCTCCGCGGAGGAGATCGCCGAGGTGCTGCGCCGCGCGCTCGCCTCGGGGGAGCTCGACGCCTCGCTCGCGGGCGGCGGCGGGGAGGATCGATCCGACGCGGGCGGGCAGGACGGGGGCGAGACCGGCACGACAGCCGGATCGAGCCGGACGGCGGACGGCGGGATCGCGGTGGAGCCGGGGACGCTGGAGTTCCTGGCGGCGCGCGCGGAGGGGGATGCGCGCACCGCGCTGAACGCGCTGGAGCTGGCGGTGGCGACCGCGGCGGAGCTGGGAGAGCGCAGCGTGGGGATCGCCCGCGCGGAGGACGCGCTGCAGCGGCGGGCGGTGCTGTACGACCGCAAGGGGGACCGCCACTACGACTACATCTCCGCCTGGATCAAGGCGACGCGCGGCTCGGACCCGGACGCGTCGCTGTACTACCTCGCGGTGATGCTGGAGGGCGGGGAGGACGCGCGCTTCATCGTGCGGCGGATGGTGATCCTCGCCTCGGAGGACATCGGCAACGCGGACCCCGCCGCGCTGGGGGTCGCGGTGGCGGCGGCGCAGGCGGTGGAGCACGTGGGGCTCCCGGAGGCCAAATTCGCGCTCGCGCAGGCCGCCATTTACCTGTCTCTGGCGCCGAAGTCGAACGCCGCGGGCCGCGCGCTGGGGGCGGCGGTGCACCACGTGCGCGAGCAGGGCGCGGCGCCGATCCCGGGGTGGCTACGCTCGGGGCCGAGGCCCGGCCAGGAGGTGGGAGGCTACGACTACCCGCACGAGCACCCGGGGCACGTCTCCCCGCAGGATCTGCTCCCGGAGGAGGTGGCGGGCGAGCGCTTCTACGAGCCCGACGAGGCTGAGGCGGAGCTCGCGCGGCGGTTGGCGGAGATCCGCAAGGCGCGGGAGCGGTAGGCCGAGGCGGGCTCGCGCTACGGCCGACGAGGGTACGCCGGGGCGCGGGAGCGGTGGGCCGGCGAAGATTCGCTCAGGTGCGCCGCGCCGGGAGGCGATAATCAACGGGCATGAGCACCGTCTCGACCGCAGCCGGGAGCGTGGAGCCGCAGACGCTGAGCTCGCGCAACCCGGCGACGGGGGCGCTGCTCGGGAGCGTGCGGGCGACGGCGCCGGAGGGGGTCGAGGAGATCGTGGGGGCGGCGCGCCAGGTGCAGCCGCTGTGGGCGCTGTTGCGCGTGGAGGACCGCGCGCGCTACATGCGCCGCGTGGCGCAGGCGATCATCGACGAGTTCGAGGAGCTCGCGCGGCTGATCGCGCGCGAGCAGGGGCGCCCGCGGGCGGAGGTGGCGAGCATGGAGCTGCTCGCGGCGATCGACGCGCTGATCTGGGTGGCGGACGAGGGGGCGCGGGTGCTGGGGTCGCGGCGCGTGGGGGCCCACCGCTCGATGGCGCTCTCCC
>JBIOEY010000110.1:0-8138 GCA_044446505.1 Solirubrobacterales bacterium | reverse complement strand
CGAGGTCCAGCAGTGGGCGCGGGTGAAGTTCAGCCACGGCATCCGCACGGTGCCGGCGGGGAGCATGTGCTTCGTGGACTTCTCGAAGCCGGACCCGGCGGGGGAGCGGATGGAGCGCTTCATGGTCGCCGCGCAGCGGGCGATGGCGGAAGGAGAATACGCACTGGCGGCGCAGCGGCTGGTGTACGCGCGTGAAGCGGAACCGGGCAACGTGGGGGTGCTGCGGCTGATGACGCTGGCGTTCTGGCAGGCGGGCGACCTGGAGGCGGCGGCGCGCGCGGTGCGCGACTGGGCGCGCGTGGACGGGGAGCGCCCGGCGCCGCACCGCTTCGCGGCGCGCATCTACGAAGACGTGGGCGCGGTGGACCTCGCCGCCGAAGCCGCGCAGCGGGCGGCCGAGCGGGGCCCGTCCGACGCGGGCGCGTGGGAGCGCCTGGGCCGCCTGCGCCTGCGCATGATGGACCGCGAGGGGGCGCTGGAGGCGCTGGAGCGCGCGCTGAGCCTGGGGGCGAACGGGGAGGTCAGGGACCTCGTGGTGAAGGCGCTGGCGATCGAGCCGCGGGTGGTGTCGGCGGCGTAGGGACTTCAGGCCAAGATGTTGACGGCCCGCGAGACGATCAGCCCGATCGTGACGAGCGAGACGAGGGACTGGACGCCCATGATGCTCTTGGCGGTGGGGGTGAGGGGCATGGTGTCGGTGGGGGAGAAGGCGGCGGCGTTGGTGAGGGAGACGTAGAGGTAGTCGATGAACTTGGGCCGCCAGGCGAGCGGCTCGATGCGGTCGTCGGTCATCTGGGGGAAGAGAAAGTCGGGCGGTCCGTCCTGTCCGGCTGCGCGTCGCCCGGGGCCGCCGCGGTCGACCTCCCAGTACCAGAGGGCGAAGATCAGGAAGTTGGTGAGCCAGATCAGCATCCCTGCGACGATCAGCGCCTGGCCCTTGATGGGCGCGCGGTGGTGCAGCAGGTAGTGGGTGAGCGCCCCGAGCGAGTAGATGTTGGCGGCGCTCACGAACGCGGTCAGGCTGAGCGCGACGCGCCGCCGGCGGGGGTGCTCGTGCTCGAGCTGGTTGGGGGTGGCCATGAACATCCCGATCAGCAGCGCCCCCTCCAGCCCGGGGATCAGCCAGGGGGGCCCGACGGTGAGCTGGTGGGGGAGCAGCAGCTGCAGGGCGATCGCGGCGAGGATCGTGGCCTGGGCCGGCCAGAATGGCTCAGGAGCGGGGGGAGGCGGATATGGACGTCCGGGTTGGCTCGAGGGCTCCTGGGCCACGGGTGCAGGGTACGGGGCGCCCCGGCTGGCACCTGAAGGCAGCACGCGCGAGGCCGGGGCGGCGAGCCCCAAGAGTGCCGGCGCGGGTCGGAATGGGCGCTAGCCTGAGGCATATGGGCTTCGAGAACCCGGTGCACATCCTGTTCGTCGCCGCAGTGGCGCTCGTGGTGCTCGGCCCCAAACGCCTGCCTGAACTGGCGCGGGCGGCGGGCAAGAGCATGCGCGAGTTCCGCGAGGCGCTGAGCGGGGGGGTCGTGGAGGAGGAGCCGCACAGCGGCAAGCTCCTCGAATCGGAGCATGAATCCGAGTGACGCCACCGCTGTCTGGCGGAGCGCAATCCGAGTGAGGCCGCGGCTGTCTGGCGGAGCGCAATCCGAGTGAGGCCGCCGACGTGCGGGATAGGGTCCCGGGGTGCGCCTGATCGTGGCCCGCTGTGAGGTCTCCTACATCGGCCGTCTGACGACGGTGCTGCCGGAGGCGGTGCGCCTCCTGATGCTGAAGGCGGACGGGACGTTCATGGTGTGGGCCGACGGTGGGGGGCCGAACGTGAAGCCCCTGAACTGGATGACCCCGCCGACGGTGCTCGAACAGGAGACGGACTCGCGGGGTGCCTTGACCCGTCTGGTGGTGCGCAAGCAGCGCCAGGAGGATCGCGTGGAGATCGCCGTAGCGGAGGTGCTCTCGGACATCGAGCACGAGTTGGACACGCTCGCGTCGCTGGAGAAGGAGGGGGTGGAGCGCGAGCTGCAGGAGCTGCTCGCGGGCGCGCCGCGGTGGTGCGGCGAGGGCTTTCGGCTCGTGCGGCGCGAGTGGCCCACGGACATCGGCCCGGTGGACCTGATGTGCCGCGACGCGAAGGAGGAGTGGGTGGCGGTCGAGATCAAGCGGATCGCCACGATCGACGCGGTCGAGCAGCTGACGCGCTACCTCGAGCGCATTCGCCTGGACCCCGCGCTGGGCGCCTGCCGGGGTGTGCTGGCGGCGCAGGAGATCAAGCCGCAGGCGCGCGTGCTCGCGCAGGCGCGGGGGATCGAGTGCGTGGAGGTCGATCTGGCAGTGCTCCGCGGCGAGCGCGAGCCGGAGCTGAGGCTGTTCGCGGCGTGAGCGGCCCCACCTGCCGCGAGCTTACGGGTACTCTCCGAGCATGACCGACGAAACCGCTGGCACCGCCGCAACCGAGACCCAGGCGGCCGCCCCGACTCCCTCAGCCGCAGCCTCCGCGGAGCCCGGCTCCGCGACCGCATCGACCGCCGATTCTCCCGCAGTCCTGACGGAGCGACGCGGGAACGTACTGCTGATCACGCTCAACCGCCCGGAGGTGCGCAACGCCGTCAACGGCGCAGTGGCGGAGGGTGTGGCGCACGCGCTCGACGAGCTCGACGCCGACGATGCGCTCGCGGTGGGCATCGTCACCGGCGCGGGGGGCTTCTTCTGCGCGGGCATGGACCTGGGGGCGTTCGTGCGCGGCGAATCCCCGTGGTTCGGCGACCGCGGCTTCGCGGGTATCGCCCAGCGCGCTTCGCGCAAGCCGCTGATCGCGGCGATCGAGGGCTTCGCGGTGGCGGGCGGGATGGAGATCGCGCTCGCGTGCGACCTGATCGTGGCGGCGAAGGGGGCGAAGCTGGGCATCCCGGAGGCCAAGCGCTCGCTGGTGGCGGCCGGCGGCGCGCTGCTGCGCCTGCCGCGGCGGATGCCCTACCACGTGGTGATGGAGCTGGCGCTCACGGGCGAGACGATGCCGGCGGAGCGCTTCCACGAGTTCGGCGTCGTCAACCGCCTCGCCGATCCCGGCGGCGCCGTCGATGCCGCGCTGGATCTGGCCGCGACGCTCGCCAAGAGCGGCCCGCTCGCGCTGGCGGCCTCCAAGCAGATCCTGCAGGAGCAGTTCGACTGGCCCGCAACCGAGATGTGGGAGCGTCAGGCCGCGATCTCCGGCCCCGTGTTCGCCTCCGAGGACGCCAAGGAGGGCGCAAGCGCGTTCAAGGAGAAGCGCGAGCCGGTGTGGCGGGGGCGGTAGCGGCATCTTGATTCGGCGGGGCCGTTGCGGGTAGGGCGCGGGCGTCGGGGCCGCCCTGGGGGATCAATCAAGAAGGTAGGACTGCTCCCCGGATCGTAATTTGACTCGCGGCGCGGGGATCGCTAGGAGATTTGCTCAGCGGGAATGTATAGTTCCGCGGAATCGGAATGTACCCGCGACCTTGGGGGGAACGAGATGACCTGGATGAGGCAGGCGGTGCGAATGCGCGCAGGGAAAGCGGCACGAAGCACCTCGGTGACGCTCATGACCGCGCTGGCGATCGTCCTATCCCCGCTGGGTGCAGGCAGCGGGCTGGCCGCGCCGGTGGGGGCGATCGCCGAGTTCTCCACCGGGCTCAGCGGCGCACCGGCGTCGATCGTGTCGGGTCCGGACGGCAACCTGTGGTTCTCCCAGGAAGGCGCCGCCCGCGGGGTGGGGTCAATCACGCCGAGCGGTGCGATCACGGAGCTCTCCGCCGGGCTGAACATGGGCAGCCGGCCACGAGCCATTGCGGCGGGGCCTGAAGGCAACCTATGGTTCACCGACGAGGGGACGACTCCCGCGATCGGACGGATCACGCCGGGCGGCGCGGTCACGGAGTTCTCCGCTGGGCTGAACACTGGTAGCAAGCCGCTTAAAATTGCTTCCGGACCCGATGGCAACATCTGGTTTACCGACCAGGGCGCTACCAGAGCGATCGGGCGGGTGACGCCAGGCGGCGCGATAACAGAGTTTTCAACAGGCCTCAACGAAGGCGCCGAACCGATCGGGATCGCGCCTGGGGCAGACAGCAATGTGTGGTTTGCCGACGAGGGCAAGACGCCCGCGATCGGGCGGATCACGCCGAGTGGCGCGATCACCGAGATGACAACAGGACTGGACAAACTGAGCCAACCACGAAACATCGCGCCGGGGCCTGATGGCAATATGTGGTTCACCGACGAGGGCGCGGCGCCTGCGATCGGGCGGATCACGCCGAGCGGCGCGATCACGGAGTTCGCTGAAGGAGGCGTCGGCAAAGGTGAGATTCCCCGCGGGATCGCGCCGGGGCCGGATGGCAACCTATGGTTTACCGCGATCGGCGTGACCTCGGAGATCGGGCGGATCACGCCGAGCGGCGCGATCAGCGAATTCTCCGTCGGCGCCAACGCGAAAAATGAGCCGGTCAACATTGCGCCGGGGCCGGACGGCAACATGTGGTTCGCCGTCGAGGGGCCGACACCGGCCATCGGGCAGGTCGGCACCGGCGCTCCAGCCGGTCTTGCAACCCCGCCCGCGGTCACCGGCAACGACCAGGCGGGCACCGCCCAGCTCTGTGGGGGCGCGGCGTGGGCGACATGGGCATATGTGCTGCAGCCCTCGGCCAGTCTGTTCGGCTTCGACGGCTACCGCTGGCTGCTCGACGGCTCTGAAGTCGCCGCGGGCCAGTCATACACTCCCGTCGTCGCCAACGTCGGTCACCAGCTCTCCTGCGCTGTGACCGTCACCTACCCGCTGCTGGACGTGACCATCCCCGCGACGAGCCCTCCCGTCACGGTCACGCCTGCGCCTCCGGCGATCACCGGCGTCCACCAGTCGGCTCCGATCTGGCGCGAGGGCGGCAAGCCGGCGCGGATCAGCAGGAAGAAGGCGCGAAGGAGGGTCCTGCCTGTGGGCACCACCTTCTCGTTCGTATCCAACGAGCAGGCCTCCGTGAGCCTCAGCTTCACCCGGCTGCTCGCCGGACGCACGGTGGCGAGGAAGTGCGTCGCGAAGACCCGCAAGAATGCGGCTCATAGAGGCTGCCAGCGCAAGATCCTAGCCGGTGCACTGTCCCTGACAGGCCACAGCGGCAGGAACTCGGTCTTCTTTCAGGGGCGCATCGGGGAGCGCAGGCGGCTCGCGCTCGGCCGCTACACGCTCACGATCACGGCGACCAACTCGATTGGGGCGCGCTCGGCGCCGGCCTCGCTCGACTTCGAGGTTGTGAGGTGATGCGTGTGTTACTCGTCGTCGCCGCTCTGGCGTTCACCCTCCTGTTCGCGCCCGGCGCACTGGCCGCCGAAGGGCAGATCGCCGGAACGGTGACGAGCGCGACTGGCGCGCACGAAGGGATCAAAGGAATCGAAGTTTGTGCATATCGCGAAGTGGGGGAAGGCGAAGGGTTGATGGGTCTGGAATTCATCATTGAATGCTCGTCCACCAATGCCCAGGGGGAATACACGATCTCGGGACTCCCGAGCGGCGAATACGTGGTCGAATTCGCGGCGCCCTTCGAAAGCGAACTCAACTACATCACGCAGTACTACAATGACAAGTTATCCTCCTCCGAAGCGAACCTGATTTCGCTCGCAGCGGGGGGACGCGCATCGGGGATCGACGCAAGGCTCGAAGAGGGCGGGCAGATCGCTGGCACAGTGACAAGTGTCACGACGCATACCCCGATCGAAGGAATCGAAGTCTGCGCGAGGAAAGAAGGGAATGGCGGCATCGTCATTGCGAGCTTCTATGAACGATGCGCGTTCACCCGTTCGAGCGGTGGCTATACGATCTCGGGGTTGCCGAGCGGCAAATACGTGGTTGAATTTGCGTCGCCCTTCAATAGTAATCTCAACTACGTGACCCAGTACTACCAGGGCAAGTTCTTGGCAGCCGAAGCAGAGGAAGTCCCTGTGACCGTCGAAAAAGTCACCGAACCCGTCGATGCCGCCCTCGAAGTGGGCGGACAGATCTCGGGAAGTGTGACAAACGCCGTGACGGGCACGGCGATCGGAGGCGTCTTGGTGTGCGCATTGCCCACGAGTGAAGCCGAGTATGAGGCTTGTGCGATCACTACAAACGGCGGCGAATACACGATCTCGGGGCTGGCGAGCGGGAACTACGAGGTGGGATTCAATGGGCACAACTACATCATTCAGTATTACAATGGCGTATATGCGCTATCCGAAGCGCAGATGGTCGCGGTGGCGGAGCAGGGTGTCGTGTCCGGGATCGACGCTGCCCTGGAACTGGGTCCTGCCGCCGCGCCCGTGAACACGGCCCCGCCCGTCGTGTCTGGGGCCCCGCTGGTCGGTGCCACCCTGTCCTGTCCCAGCGGCTCTTGGACGGGCCACCCGTCCCCAACGTTCACCTATGAGTGGCTGCGCGACGGCATACCGATACCGGGGGCGAACAGCAGTACCTATATGGTGCAGGGAGCCGATGCGGGACTCAGCATCTCCTGCGAAGTTTTTGCAAAGAACGCTGCCGGGAAAAAGCGCGCGACCAGTACTAGCGTCATCATCGCTGCCGCTCCCGCCCCGATCGTGGCGCCGCCACTTCTAGTGCCGCTGGTCAAGGTGAGCGGATCCAAGGTGCTCTTCAAGGGCGGCTCTACCTCAGTGCATATCACGTGCGCCAACGCCGCCTGCCGGGGGTCGGTCGAACTGACCGTGCAGGTGGTGACCAGGCGACGCAAAGGCAGGCGGGGGGCGTCGCGCGGCACGCTGGTTCTTGCCCGGGGCTCGTTCTCGCTTGCCGCGGGCCAGAGTGGCACCGTGGTCCTCCACCTCACCGCGGCGGGAAGGAAGAGGCTGGCCCATGCCAAGCACCATCCGGTCTCCGTAAAGCTTACCGTCCTGGTGAAGGGCGGCAGAGAGGCGTCGAAGCTGGTGTTGGCCCGCTGATGAGAGCCACGTGATCGGGGCCCTCTCAGCCCCGCCGCGCGCGCCGTTTGCGGCGCCACTGGCGGAAGACGTTCATGAAGCGTCGCCAGAGCATCGGCCTCAGCGCTCTCCGGGGGTCTTGCGGGGGAACTGGGAGATGTCCACGCTGAGGTCCAGGGCGGTGCGCACGATGCGGCTCTGTTCGGCGATGTGCGCGGCGGGGTAGCCCTCGCCGGGGCTGGCGCGCTCGGGGCGGCCGATGAAGCCGAAGTGCATCTGCTCGGGCATGATCTGCATCAGGCGGGGGAACATGTGCGCGCGGGCGCCCATGTTGCGGGGCTCTTCCTGGGTCCAGAGGACCTCGCGGAGGTTGGGGTAGCGTCCCATCAGCGCGAGGATCTGCCCTTCGGGGAAGGGGTAGAGCAGCTCCACGCGGCCCACGGCGACGCCCTCGTTGCCCTGGCGGTCGGGGTGGCCAACGAGGTCGTAGTAGATCTTGCCGGTGCAGAGCACCAGGCGGGTGACCTGCTCGTCGTGGACCCCGGGCTCCGGGAGCACGGGCTGGAAGCGGCTGTCCTCGGCGAGCTCGGAGATGTCGCTGCTGGCCTGGGGCAGTCGCAGCAGGGACTTGGGGGTCATGATCACCAGCGGTCGCTGCTTGGCGATGCGGGCCTGGCGGCGCAGCATGTGGAAGTACTGGGCGGGCGTGGTGAGGTTGGCGACGCGGATGTTGCCCTCGGCGGCGAGCGCGAGGAAGCGCTCGAGGCGTCCGGAGGAGTGCTCGGGGCCCGACCCCTCGTAGCCGTGGGGCAGGAGCAGGGTGAGACGCGAGGTCTGCCCCCACTTGGCCAGCCCGGAGACGATGAACTGGTCGACGATCACCTGGGCGGAGTTGACGAAGTCGCCGAACTGGGCCTCCCACAGGACGAGCGTCTCGGGGGCCTCCTGGCTGTAGCCGTACTCGAAGCCCATGCAGGCGAGCTCGGAGAGCGGGCTGTTGTGCAGCTCGAACGGTGCGAGCGCCTCGGGGAGGTTCTGGATCGGGCAGACCGTCTGCCCGGTCTTGGCGTCGTGGAGCACCATGTGGCGCTGGCTGAAGGTGCCCCGCTCGGTGTCCTGGCCGGTGAGCCGGATCGGGGTGCCGTCGGTGAGCAGCGAGGCGAACGCGAGCGCCTCCGCGTGTGCCCATTCCAGGCCGCCGCCTTCCGCGACCGCCTTGCGGCGCCGCT
>JBIOEY010000109.1:0-8156 GCA_044446505.1 Solirubrobacterales bacterium | reverse complement strand
GTACAGGAACGCGACGAGGGCGTAGACGGCGAGCGCCGCGACGCCGGCGCGTCTCCCTGAAACCGCCACGGGCTGAAACCTATTGCAAAGGGTCCGTGAGGATTGCCTGTGATTTCCGGGGCCCGCAGTAGCATGGCGAGAGATGACGACCTCCGTTGTGACCGGCGGTGCGGGCTTCCTCGGGTCGCACCTGTGCGATGAGCTGCTGGCGCGCGGGCACCGGGTGATCTGCGTGGACAACCTCGAGACGGGGTCGCTGGCGAACATCGAGCACATCCGCGACCCCGAGCGCTTCGTGCACCTGGGCCTGGACATCATCGACCCCTACTTCGTGGAGGAGCCGGTGGACTTCGTCTACCACCTCGCCTCCCCCGCGTCCCCGATCGACTACCTGCGCCTGCCGCTGCACACGTTGAAGGTGGGCTCCTACGGCACCCACCACACGCTCGGCCTCGCGAAGGCCAAGCGCGCGCGCTTCCTGCTGGCCTCCACGAGCGAGGTGTACGGGGACCCGCAGGTGCACCCGCAGCCGGAGTCCTACTGGGGCCACGTGAACCCGATCGGCCCACGCGGGGTGTACGACGAGGCGAAGCGCTACGCGGAGGCGCTCACGATGGCCTACCACCGCCAGCAGGGGGTGGACACGGCGATCGTGCGGATCTTCAACACCTACGGCAGCCGGATGCGCCCGCGCGATGGCCGCGCGATCCCGACGTTCCTGCGCCAGGCGCTCGCGGACCGCCCGATCACGGTCTTCGGGGACGGCTCCCAAACGCGCTCCTTCTGCTTCGTGAGTGATCTCATCCGCGGGATCATCGCGCTCGCGGAGTCCGGACACCACGAGCCCGTGAACATCGGCAACCCCGACGAGTTCACGCTGCTGGAGCTCGCGCAGACCGTCAAAGAGGTCACGGGGTCGAGCTCGGAGATCGTCTTCGAGGCGCTCCCCGTGGACGACCCCAAGCAGCGCAGGCCCAACATCGCGCTCGCGCGCGAGCTCCTGGGGTGGTCCCCGGAGGTGGCGCTGCGCGAGGGCCTGGAGCGCACGATCAGCGAGTCGGGCGTCGAAGTCCTGGTGGGCTGACTTAGAGGGTGGCGCAGCCGGCCGCAGGCCGGCGAGCCGGGCCCCTCTTCTTTCAGTTGCCCCACCGGACGCCTCCCGACCGCTACATCTGCGAGTCTGAGGCGTTGTGAAGGGCGATATGGGACCACGTTCGCCGCGGGCGTCCATCGCTGAGCGCCCAGATCCCCCCACGACCGACACCCTGCCTCACCGCGCGCCAAGGATCACGAGAGATGGGCCGGCGCAGAGGCCGCCGCCGGTGCTCTCGGAGGCGACGGTGCGCAGGGAGCCCTCGGAGCGCGACATGCGCCGCAAGCGCTCCCCCGCGATCTCCTTCCTCCTGCGGGTGGATACGGCGCGGCGCGCGGCGCGGGTGCTCTCGCTGCTCGCACTCGACTTCGCGGGGCTGTCGCTGGCGATCTTCACGGCGCTCGTGCTGAAGGCGGCGGTGCTGAGCGAAGTGAGCACGCACGGCGCCTACGAGGAGACGCGGAGCATCCTCGCGTTCGCGTACCTGCTCACCGCGCTGCTGTTCGCCCGCTCCGGCCTCTACGCCGCGCGCGCGCAGCGGCCGGGGATGACGCGGATCGTGGGGTGCCTCTTCCAGGTGACGGTGGTGGCGCTGATCTTCGCGCTGGTGAGCGGGGAGCACTTCCAGAGCTACTACATCTTCTGGGGCTCGCTCGCGTTCGCGCTGATCTACGTGCCGCTGCTGCGCTACGCGTACGAGCGCGCGACGGGCGCGATCCTGCGCGCGACGGGCCACCAGCGCCGGGCGGTGCTGGTGGGCACGGGCACGCACATCCGCGACGTGGCGCACGCGCTCGCGGATGCGCCCCACTCGCGCGTGGAGGTGGTGGGGTTCGTCTCGCTGCGCGCGCTCCCCGCGAACGGCCTGCGCTCGCTGGGCACCCCGCAGGACCTGGAGCATATATTGAGCCCCGCCTACCCCGAGCGGGTCGACGAGGTGATAATTGCGGACCCCGACTTCCCCCAGGGGGAGGCGGTGGAGCTCGTGGACCGCTGCCACCGGCGGGGGGTGCGGGTGCGGATCGCGCCGTCGACGATGGAGATCCTGATCCACCGCGCGGAGTTCGTGCCGGGGGAGTCGGTGCCGCTGTTCGAGCTGAAGCCCCCGGTGTTCGAGGGGATCGACTTCGCGCTGAAGCGGGCGTTCGACGTAACGGGCGCCACGGTATTGCTGATCGTGCTCAGCCCCCTGCTGGCGGCGATCTGGGTGGCGGTGCGCGCGACCTCGCGGGGGCCGGCGCTGTTCCGCTCGATCCGCCCGGGGATCGGGGAGCAGCCGTTCGCGTGCCTGAAGTTCCGCACGATGTACGTGGACTCGGAGCACCGCCAAGAGGATCTGGAAGCGCTCAACGAGGCGTCGGGGGCGCTGTTCAAGATCCGCGACGACCCGCGCACCACGCCGGTGGGGCGGTTCCTGCGGCGCTTCTCGCTGGACGAGCTCCCCCAGCTGGTGAACGTGCTGCGCGGCGAGATGTCGCTGGTGGGCCCGCGCCCGCTGCCGGAGCGCGACTTCGAGAAGCTCGAGGAGTGGCACCGCAAGCGCTACCTCGTGCTCCCGGGGATCACCGGCCTGTGGCAGGTCTCGGGCCGCGCGGAGCTCGACTTCAACGACCTCGTGCACCTCGACTTCCTCTACCTCGAGCACTGGTCGCTCGCGGTGGATCTCACGATCCTCCTGAAGACGATCCCCGCCGTGCTCTCGCGCCGCGGGGCTTACTGAGCCGGGGGGAGGTCGGGAGGGGGGCCTGCCCCCCCTTCCCGCTCATGGTTCCCAGCCGTGCTCTCGCGCCGCGGGGCTTATTGAGCTATGCGTCGGCCCGCGCCTGGGAGGCGCGGCGCACACCGAGGCTCTGGGGCCGGCGCCAGGCGGTGACGCACGGCCGGTGGGGGTGGGCGAGCGCCCGCCGGTAGACACGCCAGGTCTCGCGCGCGGCGTCCTCCCAGGTCCACGCGGGCGGAGCGGGCGCCGGCCGCTCCGCCGTGAGGGCCGCAGGGTCCGGCGCCTCCGGGATCACGGCCACACGCTCGCGCTCGAATCCGAGCTCGGCGACGGCTTCGCGGGCGAGGGCCTCGCTGGGGACGATCACGTGTGAGGCACGCTGCACCGCGAGGTGGCGCAGGCGCAGGTGGATGCCGCCGGAGCGCAGCCGCTCGCTGGGGCGCTTGAGCGCGGAGAGGTCGTGGAGGGTGACGATCATCGGGCAGGGGCTGTGCAGCATCGCCCCCTGCATCCAGGGGGTGTGGAAGAGGTCGGCGCCGCGCGGGCGGAGCGCCTCGAGGATCTCATCCTGCTCGCCGGCGGTGTCGCGCAGCGCCTGCAGGAGGCAGCGCGAGTAGCGCCCAAGCTCCTCCGGATTGCCGGCGGGGCGGCTGTCGAACGCAACCCTCACGGGCGTTCGGGACCCTTCACGGCACTCCCCAGGACGTGCACCGCGGGGACCTTAGTGGTTCTGCGGGGCGAGGTACAGCGATGACAGCGCAGTTGCCGCTTTTTTCCTACTTCGCTCCCGACAGCTCCCTCCGGTCTCTCCCTCTAGCCTGCGGGGATGCCCGCGCGCGAGTATCACGAGAGCCTGTGGGAGGAGGTCGAGGAGGGCCTCTGTCCCCCGGACATGGCGCCCCGACTGGCCTTCCTGCTCGACCACGTGCCGGTGGGGGCGCGGGTGCTGGACGTGGGCTGCGGCGAGGGCCGCTTCACCGCGGCGCTCGCGCGGGCGGGGAGGGAGGCGGTGGGGATCGACGTGGCGCAGGAGCCGCTGCGCCGTGCGGGCGCGCGCGAGGAGGGGCTCGACCTGCGGCTCGTCCCCGCCGAAGGGGCGTGGCCGCTGGCGGACGTGAGCTTCGACGCGGTGTGGGCGGGGGAGGTGATCGAGCACGTGGCGGACACCGCGGGGTGGCTCTCGGAGGTGCGCCGCGTGCTGCGCTCGGGGGGCGCGCTGGTGCTGAGCACCCCCGCGCACGGGCCGCTCACCCGCCTCGCTGTGGGCCTCTCCGAGCGCGCGTTCGCGCGCCGCTTCGACCCCCGCGCCGAGCACCTGCGCTTCTACACCCGCCGCTCCCTGGTGGGGCTGCTCGAAGACTTCGGCTTCGAGCGGATCGAGACCCGCGGCCTCGGCGGATTGATCGGACCCCTCCCACCCCGCCGCACGCTGCTGGCGGCGGCGCGGCGCAGGCGCTTCTAGGGCTTCGCGGCCGCCGCGCCGCCGGCCGGCACGCCGGTTCCGCCGTTGCTTCCGGCGGCGCGCAGCGCCAGCAGGTAGTCGTCCTGGATCGTGAGCAGTTCGGCGTTTTCGGCGATGCTCGCCTGCGGGGCGACCGCCTCGGGGTTGAGGTAGACGGCGGCGCGCAGCGCGTTCAGCGCGGCCTGGGGCCGGCCGGTGTGCAGCTCGTACTCGCCGAGCGCTTGCCAGGTCTTGAAATTGGAGGGCTGCAGGCGCACGGCCCGCTCGTAGGTCGCAGCGGCGGCGGAGGGCTGCCCGGCCCCCTCCTCGACGGCGGCGAGCGTGAGCAGCGCTTCGGCGGAGAGGGGGTCGCGGCTGACCGCGGCGTGGGCAGCGTCGAGCGCGGCGGCGGGATTGCGCTCCACCAGCGCGAGCGCTTCGTTGGAGGCGTCCACGGAGCGCTGCGGCTGCCACTCGGCCCACGCGGCGAGCAGCGCGAAGACGAGCACGGCGGCCGCGATCCCCCCGCGCAGCGGGCCGATCTCGCGCGGTGAAGGCAGGCGCAATTCGCCCGGCGGACTCCGCAGCGGCCCCCGGCCGGCGAGCCAGCCGGCGCAGAGCAGCGCGGCGCAGGCGACGCCGGGGATGTACCAGGTCCAGTCCACGAAGGAGTGGATGCCGAAGGTGGCGACGAGGCAGACCATCGTGAGCAGCCCGACGCGCTCGGCGCTGTAGAGGCGCTCGTTGCCGGTGAGCGGCCGCCAGCGCCAGCCGCTCCAGCGCCGGTTGAAGGGGTGGGTGGCGCGCCCCGCGGCAGTTAGCCATGCGCCAAAGAGCGCGAGCACCACGAGCAGTCCGACGAGGCCGAGATCGGCGAGGGTCTGCACGACGAAGCCGTGGGTCTGCCCGACGTTGAGGATCGCCGTGCGGTAGCGCAGGCGGGCCGTTTCGTAGCCTTCGGCGCCGACCCCGACGAGCGGGTGGTCCCTGAAGATCTCGAGCGCTTCGTTCCAGTAGCGCGCGCGCACGCTGCCGATCGCGGTGAGGCGCCCGGGGCCGTTGGCGGGCACGGGGGCGTTGGGGTCGGTGAGTGTGTTGACGGTGTGGGAGACGCTGCCGAACAGGCCGCGGTGACTCACGGTGAGCATCCCGGCGACGGCGATCGCGGCGATTACGGGGAGGCTCAGCAGCACGATGCCGACACGGCGGCGTGTCCGGGCTGCAGCCGCGCGCTGGTCGAAACGGGGATGCTGGTCGAAACGGGGACTCGCGCCGAAGGCGCGTGTCTCCCGGCTTCGGTCGGAGGCGAGTGTCTCCCGGCTTCGGTCGGTGAGGAAGCCGATCGCGAGACCGGCGAGCGTGAGCGCGAGGAGCACGGCGGCGAGCAGCACCCCGAGCTGATGCCCGGCGCCGACGCGCTCCGCGAGCGGCGTGTTGTCGGTGGTGAGGGCGTGTTGGGAGAAGTCCCACGCGACCACCACGCCCGCGCCGAGCGCGCCGACGCAGAGCACGGCCACGCCGCGCAGGCGCAGCGGGACGAGGCAGAGCCACAGCGCGAGCCCGAGCACGAGCGCGGCGAGCGCGCCGCGGGAGTAGGCGAGCATCACGGTGATCAGCACGATTCCCATCGCGGGGTAGGCGAGCGCGTTCAGCAGCGCGTGCCCCGCGCGGCGGGCGCCGAGCCACATGCAGCCGATCGCGCCGAGCGCGGCGGCGAGCCCGATCGCGTTCCAGTAGCCGTACGGTTCGCGCAGCCGCGCGTAGGTGTGCGCGTATGCCTTTTCGGAGCCGAGCACGTCCGGAAAGACCTTCGTGAGCAGCGCATAGCCGCACACCGCCACGGCAGCGAGCAGCACCCCGCCGAGCACCCCCGACCAGCGCGCGGGCGCGGCGCGGGCGAGCAGCACGGCGAGCGCGAACACCCCGCTGTAGGCGAACAGGCGCGCGGCGGCCTCCCAGCTCGAGTCGGGCTTCACCGACCAGATCACCGACAGCGCGGAGAGCGCGGCGAAGGCGAGCAGCAAGCTCGCCGACCACAGCCCGTAGACGGGCTGGCCGAAACGGGGATTCCGGCCGAAGGCCGGTGTCTCCCGGCTTCGGTCGGCCGGTGCGAGCACGATCGCCGCCGCGATCCCCGCGCCGCAGCCGAGGGTGAGGCCGATCTCGACGGGGGTGATCGTGCCGAGGTTCAGGCCCCCGCCGGCGAGGAACGTGACGAGGCAGAGGGCCACGGCGACCAGCAGCGTGGGTCCGGCCACCTTTGTGGACATGTCAGTGTCAGGCCCCGGGCCGACGAGCGCGGACACGGTTGCGGACAACGCGGCCGAGGAGCAGCAGGGCGCAGGCGAGCAGGAAGGCGAGCAGCGCGAGCAGCGGCGTGGGCAGCGCGCTGAGCGCGGAGGCGATGCTGACGTGGACGACGCCGGGGTGGACCACCTCGCCGCCCACGGGGACGTTCGGCGAGCTCGCGTGGGGGATGCCTTCGAGGGTGCGCTGTTCGGTGGGGGTCGGGGGCGCCACTGCGCCCGAGCCGCCGCCACCCGAACTGCCGCCGCCACCCGAGCCCCCGGGGGAGCCGGCGGCGCCGGCGAGCTGGGCTTTGTGGATCAGGTCGGGGCAGTCGGTGTACTCGGAGAGTTCGGGCGGCATCTGCTTGATCGCCTGGCTGTAGGCCTGCTGGCTGTAGCCGGTGGGCAGCTTGCCGTTGCTGCAGGCTTCGAGGATCCGCGTGGCCTCGCTCGCGCGCGCGGGCGAGGCGCCGGCAAGCGCGAGCAGCAGCGCCGCCGCGACGGCGAGCGCCGATCGAAGTGGGACGAGCCTCGTCGTGCGCAAGCGACGCACGCTACCAGCGCCCCCCGCGGGAAAGCCCGCCATCGCCCGGCGGCTGGGGAAGGTCGGCGCCGCGGGGCTCGCCGCGCGGCGTCCGAGACAGGCCGAGGCTGCCGAGCGCCGTCGAGAACCCCGCCGCCCAGGCGTCGTGGGTGAAGGCCCGCACATCCTCCGCGCCGGCCGCGCCGAGGCGGGCGCGCAGCGGGGCGTCGGCGGCGAGCCGCCGCAGCGCGTGGGCGAGCGCGTGGGAATCGCCGGCGGGCACGACCAGGCCGTTGCGCCCATCGCGCACCAGGCCACCCGCGACGGCCCCCACGGCGTGGCTTGCGATCACGGGGAGGTTGCGGTTCATCGCCTCGTTCACAACCAACCCCCAGGGCTCGCGGAAGGTGCGGGTGGGGATCGAGGGCACCACGAGCACGTCGGCCGCGGCGTACACGCTGCGCAGCCGATCTGGCGATAGGGGGCTTGTGCAGAGCACCTCGCTCCGCACCGCGCCGCCGGCGGGGACCCAAGGGGGGATGGATCCCACGCCGACGAGGACGAGCGCGGCGGAGGGAACTGCGAGGCCAGACTGCAACCAGGCTTCGATCAGCACCCCGATTCCCTTTTCCCGGACGGGGCGACCCGCAAACAGGAACTTCACCGCGGTTACGGGCGGCCAGCCCGGCATCGCGGGGGCGGCCACGTCGGTGGCGGTGAGCGGGTGGGCCCAAAACTCGTTGTCGACGGACTGCGGGGCGACGTGCACGTTGCGGGCGCCGCGGGCGCGCACGTAGGCGCTGACGTGGGGCCCGTAGGTGACGATGGCATCCGCGGAGCGGTAGAGGCGCAGCAGCGCGGGGTAGCCGAGGGTGTGGGCGACGGTGCGGGGGTGCGCCCACAGCGAGGTCCAGAGGATCAGCGGGACCCGCGCGCGGCGGGCCCCGGCCCAGGCCCCGGGCAGCGCGAGGCGTCCGCCGGTGGAGACGACGACCGCGCGGTGGCGCCCCGAGGCGGCGAGCGCCGCGACCTCGCGCTGGCGCAGATGCCGGTGGGGAAACGGAAGCCCCTCGCCCCCGGCGACCCCGGCT
>JBIOEY010000108.1:0-8195 GCA_044446505.1 Solirubrobacterales bacterium | reverse complement strand
GTGATCGGGGACGGCGCGATGACCGGCGGGGTGGCGTTCGAGGCGATCAGCCAGGCGGGAGGGCTCGGAACCCCGATCGAGGTCGTGCTCAACGACAACGGCATGTCGATCGCCCCGAACGTGGGGGCGCTCTCACGGTACTTCAACCGGGTGCGCCTGAACCCGAAGCTGTGGCACGCCCGCGAGGGCGTGGAGGGCGGCCTCGCGCGCCTCCCGGGCGCGGTGGGGGCGGCGTTCGAGAAGCTCGGCCCGCAGCTGAAGGAGTCGCTGAAGGCGTTCTGGGCGCCGGGACTCTGGTGGGAGGAGCTCGACTGGGCGTACATGGGGGTGATCGACGGCCACGACGTGCGCGCGCTGCGGGTGGCGCTGCGCGAGGCGCTGGCGGCGCAGCGCCCGGTGGTGGTGCACATCGCGACGGTCAAGGGCAAGGGCTTCGCGCCGGCCGAGGAGGGCGGTCTGGAGGGGATGGAGAAGTGGCACGCGGCGAAGCCGAAGTCGATCCTCAACGGATCCCCCACCGCGCCCGCGGCGGCGGCGAAGGACGGGGCCACGGGCGGCGCGGCCAAGGTTTCGGCGCCGCAGTACACGCAGGTCTTCGGGGAGGCGCTCGTGCGGGAGTGCGAGCGGGACCCGCGCGTGGTGGGGATCACGGCGGCGATGAACTCCGGGACGGGCCTCAGCATCCTGCAGAAGGCGCTGCCGGAGCGCTACTTCGACGTGGGGATCGCCGAGCAGCAGGCGATCCTGTTCGCGGCGGGCCTCGCCCTGGAGGGGTGCAAGCCGGTGGCGGCGATCTACTCGACGTTCCTGCAGCGCGCCTACGACCAGATCGTGCACGACGTGTGCCTGCAGAAGCTGAACGTGGTGTTCGCGATGGACCGCGCGGGTCTCGTGGGCGACGACGGCCCCACCCACCACGGGGCGTTCGACATCGCCTACCTGCGCTGCCTGCCGAACATCGTGCTGATGGCCCCCCGCGACGAGGCGATGCTGGTGGCGATGCTGCGCACCGCGCTGCTCTACGACGGGGGCCCGATCGCGCTGCGCTACCCGCGCGGGGAGGGGGTGGGCGTGCCGCTGCCCGCGGAGCCCCAGGCGATCCCGATCGGCACGGGGGAGGTCCTGCGCGAAGCGCAGCGTGTGCCCACGGGGTCATCGCCGGCGGATGGGCATCCCGAGGGCTCCGCCGGCGCGGGTAGGCGGGTGGCCCTGGTCGGCTACGGCAGCGGCGTGGGCAAGGCGCTCGAGGCGGCCGCACTGCTCGAGCAGCGCGGCATCGGGGTGACGGTGGCGGACGCGCGCTTCGCCAAGCCGATCGACGCGGGCCTGATGGCCCAGCTCGCCGCCGAGCACGACCTGCTCGTGACCGTCGAGGAGGGCGTGCTCGCGGGCGGCTTCGGCAGCGCGGTGTGGGAGACCCTCAACGAGACCGGTGCCACGCCGAGGATTCTCCGCGTGGGCCTGCCCGACCGCTACGTAACGCACGGCAAGCCCGCGCTCCTGCACGAGGAGGTGGGCTTCACCGGCGCCAAGATCGCCGAGCGCGTGGCGGCATCGATCCTCGACCGCGACTCCGCGCCGGTGGAGGCGTAGGCCGGGAGGTTCGCGGGCCTCCAAGCTACCCCGCGTTCTCCGGCCAACGCAGCTCATCCATCAGCACGCCGCACGGCACCTTCAAGCCACGGGCGAGGCGCAGGATCGTCGTCAGCCGGGGCTCGCGGGCGCCACGCTCGAAACGGCCGATCGCCGTCGGATGCAGGTTGGTTCTATGGGCCAACTCGTCCTGAGACAGGCCGCGCTCTGTGCGCACCTGGCGTAGACGCAGGCCAAACGCGATCCGCGCGGCGTCCGGGTCTCCATCGAGATAGTCACTGGCTCGTCGATGGCCGGCGCCGCTCTGGTCGGGAGCGCTTTGGCCTGATAGGCTTCCTTCAAGCTCAGACATTTGTCTGAGACAATACGACTCCCACCGGAGGGACCAATGCCGGAGCTATCGTGAATCTTGATCGGCACTGGATCCAGGCACTGCCGGTTGCCGACCTGCGAGTCTTGGTCAGGACTGGCGGGAGGCCGATACGGCACTACACGGTTATCTTGGAGCGCCGCGTGTCGGGTCTGCGCCCGCGTTGGCGGGCGATCTGCATGATCGACAATCACATGGGCACCTGCCATTTGCATCGATACGATGGGGAGACCAAGCTGGATCCCGAGCCTTTTCTAGCGGGGGTCGGCCTGGCGACGAACGAACAACTGGCAAACGCCGTTCAGCACATGATCGAGCATCACAGCGCGATCTTTGACGGATGGCACCGACGAAGCAGGTCATGAGCTTGGCCAGTACGACAGACGCTTTGGTGGCCGAGGTGCTCTCGGAGAACCCGCGCTACCCAAACGGCACCGTGTTCATGGATGCCGACATCTCTTCCCTTTCGTCGATACTCGATGCGGTTAGGGAAGAGCGAGCGTTCGTGATCGTCCTTCCCGACCGGACTGAGGTTGCGTGCTCGCCACGAATGGATCTCCTCGCGCGGGTTCGCCGGCGGTTGTGGTGGCCGGTGTTGCGGTGGCGTGCCAAAACCAGGCCGAGCCTCGTCATTGACGAGCGCGGGGACGGCTACGACATCTCACCGCCTGATGGCTTTACGGTGCGCCTGCATCATCCGGTCAAGCCGTCCGCGAGTTGTCCGTAGCAGCGCGCCTGGGCGCCCGGGCAATCTCCGCGAAGATACGTGCATTTTGTCGCTTGCGCAAAGGTCGAACATGTGTGAGCACTCTCACACACAAAGGCGGGTGAAGTGGGCATTATGTGTTCAGACCCGAAGTACAGCAGCATCCCTCCTCCCTCGAAACGGCCCGCCTTCCCCAGGTGGGCCGTTTCATTTAAACGTGGGCCTCCGGGTCGGATTGGCGTCCGGCGCCTCGTGGATGACACAGCCTCGCGGGACTGAGCGGGTACCGTTCAGGGCCGATGGCCATACAGCGTCTCGACACACTTCTGGCGGAGCGGGGCCTGTTCGACTCGCGCAGCCGCGCCGCCGCGTCGGTGATGGCGGGGGAGGTGCACGTCGGCTCGGGGCGGCGGCGTGCGCAGAAGCCGGGGGAGATGGTGGCGGCGGATGCGCTGCTCAGCGTGGACGAGCGCCCGCGGTACGTCTCGCGCGGGGGGGTCAAGCTGGAGAACGCCCTGCGCCGCACCGGCCTCGCGGTTGCGGGGCGCGGGGCGCTCGACGTGGGGGCCTCCACGGGGGGGTTCACCGACTGCCTGCTCCAGCACGGCGCGGCGGACGTGGTGGCGGTGGACGTGGGTTATGGAGAGCTCCACCACCGCCTGCGCACCGACCCCCGCGTGTGGGTGCTCGAGCGCACCAACGCGCGCTCGCTCACGCCCGAAATAGTCGTTGGTGCAAGGGACGGGGGTCTCCCGGCGGGGCGCGACGGGACCGAGGGCCTTCCCGACCTCGCGGTGGTGGACGTCTCGTTCATCTCGCTCGCCAAGGTCCTCCCCGCGGTGCTCGCGTGTCTTGCCGAGCCCTACGACGTGCTCGCGCTCGTCAAGCCCCAGTTCGAGGCCCCCCGCGCGCAGATCGGCAAAGGGGGCGTCGTACGCGACCCCGCCGTCCGCCGCGCCGCGCTGGTGGCGGTCGGGCTCGCGGCCCTGAGCATGGAGGGGGCGAGCGGGGGATCGACGCATCCGCCCGCGGTACTCGGCTTCTATTCCTCCGGCCTCCCCGGGCCGAAGGGCAACCGCGAGACCTTCATCTGGCTCGCCGAGCCCGGGCGCGCCGGCGCCGCGCGGAGCGCCGCGGAGATCGAGCGCATGGCGCTGCGGGAGGAGCCGTGATGGCAGCACCTCCAGCCCACCGTCCACTCCGGCACGAGCGCTGACCGTGGAGGGCCGCAAACCGACCAACCGGTGCCCGGAGGGCACTCATCCAAAAAAAGAGGACGCGGTGGGTGCGCAAGCCGCACAGAGCATCGCCGTGCTCACGCACAGGCGCACCGAGGAAACCCGGGAGGCTTTGCAGACGCTGATCGAGATGGCGCACGCGGCGGGCGTGACGCTGCGCTTCGACGCGAACGAGACCCGCAAGCACCGCCTGAGCGCCGGGCCCGGGGTGGAGGTGGACGCGACGATCGGCGCGGGCGCCGAGGATCTCTGTGTGGTGCTCGGCGGCGACGGGAGCATCCTCTACGCGCTGCGGCTCTACGCCGGCGCGGGGGTGCCCGTGTTCGCGATCAACTTCGGCGAGATCGGGTTCCTCGCCACGGTCGAGCCGGAGGAGATTCGCGACGGGATCGCCCGCGCGCTGAGCGGCCGCTACGAGCTGCTGCGCCTGCCGGGGATCGCGCTCCACACCCCCGCGGGGGCGGTGGAGACGGCGATCAACGACATCGCGATCCACCGCCGCGTGGGGGAGCGCGTCGCCGAGCTCGCCTACACGCTCGACGGCGAGGAGGTCGGGAGCGTGCGCTGCGACGGGCTCGTGCTCGCCACCCCCGCGGGCTCCACCGGCTACAACCTCGCCAACGGCGGCCCCGTGATGGCGTGGGGGGTGGAGGGGTTCGTGGTCTCCTTCATCGCCCCCCACTCGCTCACCGCGCGCGCGCTCGTCGCCGCCCCGGGGGATCCGATCACGATCCACAACCGCTCCCGCGAGGCCCTCGACGTCTCCGTCGACGGGCGCCCCGTCTGCGATCTGCCCCCGGACGGGCGCATCCGCGCGCATTTCGTGGACGAGGTCGGCACGATCGCGCAGCTCCCCGGCTCCTCCTTCTACCGCCGGCTGCGCGAGAAGTTCGGGCGGCTCGCGCGCTGAGCGCGCCCCACTGCGTCGCCGGAGCCGGGGCAAATAGCACGCAGGCGGGAGGGCACCATCGGGCTCGGCTTTGCCTCCCGCGGCGCAGAGCCGCAGCCGCAGGCTTTCAGGCGGCCCGCTCGGTGTGGTGCACGCCGAGGTCGCTCGTGCGCTGCAGCGAGTCCACGAAGCCGTCGAGCTGCTCGCGCGAGAAGCGCCGCTGGCCGCCGGGGGTGCGGTAGCAGCTCAGGTGGCCCGCGTCTGCCCAGCGGCGGATCGTAGCCAGGGAGACCCCCAGGTAGCGCGCCGCCTGGGAGCTCGTGAAGACCAGCTGGCGGTCGTTGTGGGGCGGATTGGGTGCGAAGGGCATCGGGGGGCGTCCTCTCGATCAGAATGTGGGGGAGACGGCCCGCGCGGGCCGTGGGCCGCCCGGATCGCCCGGACGCGCCTGGATGCGTCGAGTTTCGGCCGCATGGCCCCGGAAGTCGAGCGCGGCGCACCTTTGTGGACGTTTGATCGACCGTTCCCGCACAAAGCCGCACGCCGGGCTCGGATGGACGCCGGGCTCGGATGGGCACCGGTTTGCGTGCCCTTGGGTCACGCGCCGCGATGGCCATCGCCGCGGGCCGAGGAGTCCTGCAAATGCAAGAAATCATGCAAAAAGGACCGTATAGCTTGCCCAACCTGGACAATTCGTCCTATCCTGATACTATTCTCGTCAAACCTACTCATATGAGTAGATGCGGTTGTCCTGGAGAGGTAGGTGCAGGGGGCCGCTTTGTCACGCCAAGGCCCCGAGCCCGAGCCGAAGGAGCAGACGATGGGTTGGAAATAAGCCGGCTGCTACCAGAGAACCACTCTGTTGAGAGGCCGATCCGATTGGCCTCGGTCCGATAGGCGCCGCGCACACGGCGCCTATCGGCGTTCTCGGGGCCGTTCTCGGGGCCTACTGGGAGACCGGCTGGGCGATCGCGCGCGCGCGGCGCTCGAACGCGAGCTCCTCCTCGAAGTCCACCTCGTCCCCCTGGGCGAAGATCGCGGGCCCCTCGCGCTCGAGCATCGCGGCGAACTTGCTCACGAGCTCCGCGTCGAACTGGCGCCCCGCCATCCGGCGCAGCTCCGCGAGCGCGTCCTGCGCGGTCATCGGCGAGCGGTAGGAGTCGCGCGAGGTCATCGTGTCGTAGGCGCTGCAGATCGCGAGGATGCGCGAGAGCAGCGGGATCTCGTTGCCGATCAGGCCCGCCGGGTAGCCGCTGCCGTCGACGTGCTCGTGGTGGTAGAGGATCGCGTCGGCGATCGGGCCGTAGCCGTCCAGGCGTCCCACCAGCGTCGCCCCGTCCTGGGGGTGGCGGCGGATCTGCGCCCAATCCTCGTCGGAGAGCACGTCCGCCTTCAGGATCCGATCGGGCAGCGCGAACTTGCCGATGTCGTGCAGCAGGCCCGCGGTGTGCGCGATGTCCTGTTCGGCCTCGTCGCAGCCCGCTTCGCGCGCGAGCGCCCGCGCGAAGCGCGCCACCGCCGCGGCGTGGCGGGCGGTCATGCGGTCGCGCAGCGCGAGCGTCTCCACGAGCGTCACCAGCACCCCCAGCTGCAGCGATGCGAGGTGCATCGAGCGCGCCTCCAGCTGATCCGCGCGGTCCTCCGAGCGCAGCAGCGCGACCGCGAGGTACTGGAAGATCAGGATCACCAGCACCAGCCCGATCAGCACGGGGTAGCCGAGGTTCGTGTACGCCACCGCCACGAGCGCCGCGAGCGCTCCCACCGCGACCTGGCCGGGCAGCATCGGCATCAGCAGGTAGCGCGTCTGGTCCACCAGGCCGCGGCCGCTGAAGACCCGCTGGTGGGCGGCGATCATCGCGAAGTTGAGCAGGTTCGTGCCGATGAACACCCCGAACACGATCAGCGCGAACACCACGCTGTGGCTCCGCTGGGCGTTGGCGGGGTCGTGCACGTCGAGCAGCGAGCGCGCCAGCAGGCCCCCCGCGACCGGGAAGACGGCGTAGGTCGCCAGGTTGTTGATCCAGCGTGCGCCGGAGAGCCGGCGCACGCGCGCGTCGACCACCACCACCACGAGCCCGATCGCGGTCGCCGGCAGCGGCCCGAGCAGGGTCATCGCCAGCACGAGCGCCACGAACGCCGCCGAGAGGTTCTGGTTGCGCACCGTCACCGCGAGCCGGTCGCCGATCACGCTCAGCACCAGCAGCAGCACAAAGAGTTCGACCGGGTGCCATTCCTCGGGCCGCGAGAGCGCCACACCCACGGCGAGCGCGCCCGCGAGCAGCGTGCACTCGAACGCGGTGTACAGGTGTGTGCGACGAAACTCGATCATGGGTGCCAGGGGGAGACCGTGTGCTGTCAGCGAGAATCTATGTCGTTCTTAACGACCCACGCCCGGTCGTACTTGAGGACCCTGCTCGTGTGGAGACGAGATGTCCGGGGGCGTATCACCCCTCGGCCGCCTCCGCCAACGTCGTGGTGCTCTCCTGGGCCAACGCCGTGCCGCTCTGCCCCGCAAACGCCGTGCTGTTGGCCTGCGCGGGCACCGTCATCTCGCCCCGGCGCTCCAGCCTGAAGCTCGAGCGCGCAAGCCGCACGAACAGGCCGGTGATCGCGGTCGCCGCGACGCCCGCCACGAGCATCGCGACGCGGGGCGAGCTGAGTGTCGTGATCGCGCCCCCGAGCATGAAGCCGAGCGCGGGACAGAGGGAGCCGATCGATTCCACCGCGCTCATCAGGCGACCGTGCAGCGCTTTCGGGGTGAGCTGCTGCACCGCGCTGATCAGCGACGGCCACTGCGCGCCGTTGCCGGCGCCGCCCACGAGCGCAGCCGCGCAGGCGATCGGCAGCGTGGGGGCCACCGCGAAGCCGAGGTAGGAGAGGCCGACCAGGAGGGTGCCCACCACGAGCATCGGCCCCAGCGGCCGGCGCACCGCGCGCGCGAACACGACGCTGCCGAGCACCATCCCGACGCCCCACACGTCCACCAGGACGCCGAAGCCGCGGTCGCCCACCGCGAGCGTCTGCTTGGCGTAGAGCACCTCCACCGGCTCCACCGAGGCGAAGAAGACGACCGCCAGCGCCTCCGTGAGCAGCAGGCTGCGCAACTGCGGCATCTCGTTCAGATACCGCCACGCGGCGAGCAGCCGCTCGCGCACCGACCTGCCGTCCGCGTCCTCCGCATGGGGGCGCAGCGCGCCGAGGAGCGCCGCGCACATCACGAAGGTCGCCGCGTCGATCAGCAGCGCCGTGGGCGTGCCCGCGAGCGCCACTACCACGCCCGCGATCGCCGGCACCACCGCGAGGGTGCCTGTGAACGCGAAGTTGAACGCCGCGTTGATCGAGCGCTGCGCGACCTCCACGGCGTCCTCCTTGCTCGCGCCGCTCTCGCCGCCCGTCCCG
>JBIOEY010000107.1:0-8235 GCA_044446505.1 Solirubrobacterales bacterium | reverse complement strand
CGGTAGTTGGAAACGGTGGCACGGCCGGCGAGGAGGAGGGGGTGCGCTTCGTGGGGCATGTCGACGACGCGCGCCTCGCGGAGCTGCGGGCGGGGGCATCGCTGGCGCTGGTGCCCTCACGCTCGGCGGAGACGTTCGGCCTGGCGGCGGCGGAGGCGATGGCGGCGGGCCTGCCGGTGGCGGCGAGCCGCGTGGGGGCGCTTCCGGAGCTGGTCGGCGAGGAGGGGTTGGCGAGGCCGGGCGACGCGGGGGCACTGGCGGCGGCGATCGAACGCTTGCGTGCGGACCCGCGGGCGGGCGAGCGAGCGTTTGAGCGGGTCCGCACGCTATGTGCCCCGGAGGTGGTCGCGGGCAAGCTGGCGGAGGTGTACGAGTCCTCGCCCCTACACTTCGCCGGGTCATGACGACCGTGGGCATTGTCGGACTGGGCTATGTGGGGCTGCCGCTGGCGGTGGCGTTTGCGCAGGAGGGCTGCGAAGTGGTCGCGGTCGACCTCGATGCGCGCAAGGTGCAGGCGATCGAGGCGGGGGAGTCCTACATCGAGGACGTCCCCTCGGCCCAGTTGGAGGAGGCGCGCGAGCGAATCCACGCGACCACGCGCTACGCCCGCCTGGAGCGTGCGGACGCGGTGCTGGTGTGCGTGCCGACGCCGCTGACGCGCAACCGGGAGCCGGACCTCGGCCCGCTCCTGGATGCCTCGCGCGGCCTCGCGGAGGTGCTGCAGGCGGGCCAGCTGGTGGTTTTGGAGTCGACCACATACCCGGGCACGACGCGCGAGCGGATGCTGCCGATCCTGGAGGAGTCGGGCCTCGCGGCGGGCCGCGACTTCAACCTGGCGTTCTCGCCCGAGCGGGTGGACCCGGGACGGACGGATTTCACGCTGCGCAACACCCCGAAGGTGTTGGGCGGCCTGACGGACGCGTGCGCGGAGCGCGCGGAGGAGCTCTACGGGCGGGTGTGCGAACGGATCGTGCGGGTCTCGAGCCCGGAGGCGGCGGAGCTGTGCAAGCTGCTGGAGAACATCTTCCGCTCGGTGAACATCGCGCTGGTGAACGAACTGGCGATGCTGACGGACCGCATGGGGATCGACATCTGGGAGGTCGTGGACGCCGCGGCGACGAAGCCCTACGGGTTCATGCGCTTCGAGCCGGGACCGGGCATGGGCGGGCACTGCCTGCCGGTGGATCCCTTCTACCTGAGCTGGCGCGCGCGGGAGTTCGACATGACGACGGAGTTCATCGAGCTCGCGGGCAAGGTCAACCAGCAGATGCCCTACCACTGCGTGATGAAGGTGGAGCGCGCGCTGAACGACGCGGGCCTGCCGGCGCGGGGCGCGCGGATCGCGGTGCTGGGCGTCAGCTACAAGCCGGGCGTGGGCGACGTGCGGGAGTCGCCGGCCCTGAAGATCATGGCATTGCTGAGCGGGCTGGGGGCGGAGCTCGTCTACCACGACCCCCACGTTCCCGAGCTGGCGGAGCTCAGCCTCAGCAGCCTCCCGCTGGAGGAGGCCCTGCAGGACGCGGACCTCGCGCTGATCGTGACGGCGCACCCCACGGTCGACCACGCGCTCGCCGCAGAGCGCGCGCGCGTGGTGGTGGACCTGCGCGGAGTCACGCGCGGCGCGCCGGTGGCGAACACGGTGCGGTTGTGAGCGCCAGCGTCACCGGCTCGGAGCAAGCGCAATCGGCTCTCCCCCGGCGGTGGCCGAGGCAACCAAAGGATGCCCAATGAGCGCGACCGGCGAGCTGAACCGGCTCACCCCCGACCCACGTGCGCCGGGCCTGCTGCTGGGCGAGGGTGTGGAGATCGGCGAGGGCGTCTCCTTCGGCGCGTACGTGGTGGTGCACGCGGGCACGGCGATCGGCGCGGGCTGCGTGATCGAGGACCACGCGGTGCTCGGCAAGCGCCCACGTCTCGCGCGGAGCTCCTCCGCGAAGGGCGAGGTGGGCCGCCTGGATCTGGGCGAGCGGGTGACGGTGTGCGCTGGCGCGATCGTCTTCGCGGGCGCCACGATCGGCGACGAGGCGATCCTCGGCGACCAGTCCTTCGTGCGCGAGCGCTCCCAAGTCGGCCCGGGCTCGGTGATCGGCCGGGGCAGCGTGGTGGACAACGACGTGAAGGTGGGCGCTCGGGTAAAAGTGCAGACGGGCGTCTACCTCACGGCCTTTACGGTGATCGAGGACGACGTGTTCGTCGGTCCGGGCGCCACCACGACGAACGACGACACGATGGCTCGCCACGACTCCGCGACCCCCCTCCGCGGCGCCACCCTACGCCGCGCCTGCCGCGTGGGCGGCGGCACGGTCCTGACTCCGGGCGTCGAGATCGGCGAGGAGGCGTTCGTCGCGGCAGGCGCTGTGGTCACCCGCGACGTCCCCCCGCGCGCGGTCGCGATCGGTGTCCCGGCCCGCGTGGTGCGCGAGGTCCCGGCGGAGGATCTGCTGGAGCGCTGGCGTTAGGCCGGCATCTGAGCCGGGCCGCGAACCTGGTGCTCGCAGGCCTGCGCGTAGAGTGGCTCGGGCGCCATGTCGAGGCTATCGTTGGGCCAGACGATTGTGCCGTACTCAACGTTGACCTGCGCAAAACGCTGCGGGTCGCGCAGCGGCTCGAACACGCCTTGCCACTCGCTGTCATCGAATGCGATGTCGCCGACGGTGCCGTCCGCGAAGGTCAGGCGCAGCTCATGGTCACCGATGACCTCGGCCTTGGTGATTGGAACGAGCTTGTCCATCACGTCATCCTAGAGCAGTGGCGCGATCGGCTTCGGAAGTTCTTTGTTGACGACACGTTCCCAATCAGCGTTCAACTCGCCGGCGCGGAGCCCAGCCCAGTCCTGCACGAGGCGGAGCGCCCGCTTCGGGAGGAAGCCCGCGATGATTTCTCCGGTCAAGTTGAGCGAGGCTTCGTGCTCGCCGTAATAGGCATGAAAGTGCGGAGTCGAATGATGATCCTCGCGCCAATACATGTTGATCGTAATCCCGTAGAAGTAGCTGATTCGTGGCATCGGTGGCCTTTGGTCCGTGGGCAGGACCGAAGGACCCTAACCCAACCGACCCATCCCGGACCCGGAGGGTCCATATCCAAATCAGGACGAGAGGCCCCGCACGACCCCGACGACCTCATCGACCTGCGCGCGGGTGAGCACGGGGCTCAGCGGGATCGCGAGGTGGGTGCGGGCGGCGTGGTCGGTGGTGGGTAGCTCGATGCCGGCGCCCCAGGCGCGCATCGCGGCCTGGCGATGGATGGGGGTGCGGTAGTAGGCCTTGCGGCCGATGCCCGCGGCGGCGAGGGTGGCTTCCAGGGCGGGGGGATCGGGGTGCCCGATCACGTATAGATGCCACGCGGGCTCGGTGCCCGCGGTGGGCTTGGGCAGCGCCACGAGCTCGCCGAGGCCGGCCTGCTCGTAGTGGGCGCCCGCTTCGCGGCGGCCGTCGGACCAGGCGTCGAGGTGGGGCAGCTGCACGCGCAGGATCGCGGCCTGGAGCTCGTCGAGGCGGGAGTTGCAGCCGATCTGCTCGTAGCTCACCTTGTCGCGGGAGCCGTGGAAGCGCAGGATCCGCGCGCGCTCGGCGATCTCGGCGTCGGAGGTCGTGATTGCGCCGCCGTCGCCAAAGCACCCGAGGTTCTTGGAGGGGAAGAAGGAGAACGTCGCCGCGGTCCCCAGCGCGCCGGGGCGCTTGTCGGCGGCGTGGGTCGCCTTGGTGGTCGCGCCCTCGCCACTGGCTGCGTTGCCGGCCCTTCCCGCGCCGAGGCCGGTACCGGCGCTGATCCGCGAGCCCGCGGCCTGCGCGGCGTCCTCGAGCACGGGCACGCCAAGCGCCTCGATCTCCGCGACGGGGGCGAGGTTGCCGAAGAGATGCACCGCGATCACCGCCTTCGTGCGCGGGGTCAGCGCGGCGCGCACGGTGTCCGCGGTCACGCAGTAGGTATGGGGGTCGATGTCGCAGAAGACCGGCGTGGCGCCCGTCGGGGGGATCGCCTCGGCGGAGGCGTAGAAGCTGAAGGAGGGCACCACCACCTCGTCGCTCGGGCCCACCCCCATCGCGCGTAACGCGATCGTGATCGCGTCGGTGCCGTTGGCCACGCCCACCGCGTGCGCGGCGCCGCAGTATGCGGCGAACTCCCGCTCGAACGACGCGACCTCGGGGCCGAGGATGTATCGCTCGGAGGCCAGCACCCGCTCGATCGCCGCGCGCACCTCCTCCCGCAGCGGGGCCAGGGGGGTGGAGGTGTCGAACAGGGGGACCGCCATCGATGGGACCCTACCGGCGCGCAATCCCGGGATGGCGCTCGAGCTTCAAGGCCCACCGGCGTAGATCGCAATGAGGGCAGCTCAACCCGCACCCGACCCGGCCGGCGCGCCGACGGGCTCCTCCCGCTTGCGCAGCCAGCGCACGGTCGCGGCGATCCCCTCCTCCACGTCGATCCGCGCCTCCCAGCCGAGCAGCGTGCGGGCCTTCTCGACCGACGGCCAGCGGCGCTGCACGTCCACGGTGAAGCTCGGGAGGTGCTCGAGCGCGAACGCCGCGGGGTCCTCGCCGCATGTCTCCCACACGATCCGCGCGATCTCCGCGACGGTGAGCTCGCGGGCGGCGGAGATGTTGAAGTCCTCGTTCAGGCCCGCCGGGGAGCCCATCGCGGTGACGATCCCGTCGGCGATGTCGTCCACGTGGGTGAGCGTGCGCGTCTGCTCGCCGGAGCCGAAGATCTGCAGGGGGCGCTGGCCGGAGAGCACCTTGCGGATCAGGTCCGGGACGGCATGCGCGATCCCCGGTTCGGCGTCGGGCACCTCCCCCGGGCCGTAGGCGTTGAAGGGGCGGCAGATCGTGTACGGCAGGCCGTGCTCCTCGTGGGCGGCGTGGCAGTACACCTCGCCGGTGAGCTTCGAGAAGCCGTACGCCGACAGGGGGACGGGGCAGTCGGGGAGGTGCGCCTCGGTGGTGGGGAACTCGGTGGCGCGCTCGAACACCATCGAGGAGGAGACGTACGTGAAGCGCTCCACCTCCACGTCGAGCGCCGCGCGCACGACGGCGTTGTAGAGGGCGTTGTTGACCTCCGTGAGCGTGTGCGGGAGGCGGTGGAAGTTCGCGATGCCCCCCACGATCGCCGCGAGGTGGATCACGTGCGAGCAGCCCTCGCTCGCGCGCTGCGCCTCCGCGAGCAGGCGCAGGTCGCCGGTGTGGACCTCGCAGCCCTCGCGCATCCACTGCGGCGCGGGCCGCTGGTCGGAGACCCGCACCTCGTAGGCGGGGTCCGCCAGCAGGCGGCGCACCACCGCGGAGCCGATCGTCCCGGCTCCGCCCGTGACAAGTACCCGGCTCATGCGTGCCGGGGGGTGTTATTTGGGGATCGTCCGCGCGACGTAGTTTTTCGGCACGGGGCGTGTGGGGGCGGGACATCCTGACCCGCCATCGAGGTGAGTGGTGCAAGCTCCGCAACATACGCGAACACCTGCCCGGCGCCCCAGCAGTTCCAGGGGTCCACCACGAGGCACTCCTCGGCGGCGAGCGCGGCGATCGCCGCGAGCGTCGCGGGCTCGCGGAAGACCGAATGGTTGGCGGCCACTACGACCGCGGCGGCGCCCTCCAGCGTCTCCTCCAGCGGCGCGGTGGGGGTGGCGACGTGGGGGTCGTGGATCGCGACGTCCGCAAGCTCGCGTTCGAGCAGGCGCACGAGCTTGTGCGCGAGCGAGTCGCGCTCGTCGTCGGTGTCCGCCTTGAACGCGAGGCCCAGCACCGCGATCTTGCGGTTCGCCAGCGAGCCCAGCCGCCGGCGCATCCCTTCGACGAGGAACAGCGGCACCGACTCGTTCACGCGCGAGACCGCGAGCAGCATCCCGGGCGCGCCCGAGCGCTCTTCGGAGAACGCGAAGTCCTTGCGCAGGCACGTCCCGGCGGTGAGCCCCGGCTGGGCGATCCCGCCGCGGGGGTAGTCGCGGTTGACGAGCTCGATCACCTCGAACACGTTCGCGCCGTGGCGCTCGCAGTCCATCATCAGCAGGTTCGGCAGCGCGAAGTTGGCGTAGCGCAGGATGTTCGCCCAGATCTTCGCGAGCTCCGCCTGCACGGGGGTGGTCTGCACGATCGGAGCCTCGAACACCCCGAACAGCTCCGCCGCCACCTCCCCCGAGCGGGCGCCCACGCCGCCGATGATGCACGGCAGCGTGTCGATCTCCTCCAGGAAGCGCCCCGCCGCGATCCGCTCGGGGGCGTGCGCCACGAACACCTCCTCCCCAATATGGAAGCCGCGGTGCTTCTCCAGGTAGCCCGCGACGAACTCCGTCGTGCCGGGAGCCACCGTGGAGCGCAGCACGAGCGAGTGCCCCGGGGCGAGCACCCCCAGGAGGTCGTCAAGCGCGGAGCGGATGTCGCGCATGTCGATCTCGATGTGCGAGAAGGAGGGGGTGCCGAGCGTGATCACGATCTGCCGCGCCCGCGCTGCGTCGGCGACCCGCTCGGAGAGCGTCAGCCATCCGCCGCCGCCCGGCCCAGTGTCCTCGCCAGCGGCGCGCCCTGGCTCGCCCTCGCCGCCCGGCCCCGTCGAGTCCCTGCGGCGAACCCGCTCCAGCAGCTCCTGCGCGCCGGTCTCCTGGAAGGGCATCGCGCCCTCGCGCACCGCGTCGAGGCGGGCGGGGTCATTGTCGATCCCCACCACCCGCAGGCCGCGGTCGGCGAACGAGAGCGCGAGCGGCAGCCCGATGCGGCCGAGGCCGATCACGGAGACGTCGGCGGTGTGCTGCGGCGGGGTCATCGGCGCTCAGGTTAGCGACGCTCGCGCAGGTACTGACGCATGAACCCGGCCACGAAGCGGGGGTTGTGGCGGGCGTAGCGGCGCCACAGCCTCCGCGGCTCGCGCGCGAGCCGGTAGCTCCACTCCAGGCCGCTGCGCTGCATCCACGGCGGGGCCTGGGGGACGAGGCCGGCGTGGAAGTCGAACGCGGCGCCCACCCCCACGAGCAGCGGGGCGCGCAGGTGGGGGCGCATCCGCTGCATCCAGCGCTCCTGCTTGGGCTGCCCGGTGCCGACCCACACCACCAGCGCGCCGGAGCCGTCGATCTCGGCGATCGTGCGCCGCTCCTCCTCCGGGGTGGGCTCGCGGAACGGGGGCGAGTGTCCGCCCGCGATCGCGAGGCCCGGAAAGCGCTCGCGCAGGCGGCGCTCGAGCAGCTCCAGCGCCTCGGGGGTGCGGCCCCCGTAGAGGTAGACCGGGGTCCCGCTGCGCGCGGCGCGCGCGCAGAAGCCCGCCATCAGGTCCGGCCCGTACACGCGCGTGGCGCGGGGGTGGCCGAGCAGCCGCAGCGCCCACACGAGCGGCATCCCGTCCGGCACCGCGAGCGTGGCGTCCAGCGTGGCGGCGAGCGTGGCGGGCTCCTCGCGGGCGCTCATCACGAGGTTCACGGCGACCGCGGTGAGGTAGCCGCGCTCCCCCGCGGCGATCGTTGCCTCCATCCAGTCGAGCACCTCCCCGTAGTCGGAGACCGCGAGCGGGATGCCGAGCACCTCCGCGCGGTGCGGGAGCCGCGGGACCGTGGACGTCGGTGTGGGGGATGCCGGGGTGGGGGATGCCGGAGGAGAGGCGATTCGGTGAAGATACCCGCCTCGTGGCAACGATCGATCGAGACTTCTGGGCGGGGCGGCGGGTGCTGCTCACCGGCCACACCGGCTTCAAGGGGGCGTGGCTCGCGCTATGGCTGCAGGAGCTCGGCGCGCGCGTGACCGGTGTAGCGCCCAACGGCCCCCCCACGCGGCCGTCGCTGTACGAGCTCGCGCGGGTCGGCGAGGGGATGCGCGAGCGCATCGCGGACGTGCGCGACGCGGGCGCGCTGCGAGAGGCCGTCGCAGAGGAGCGCCCCGAGGTCGTGCTGCATCTCGCCGCGCAGCCGCTCGTGCGCCGCGGCTACCGCGAGCCGGCGCACACCTACGAGGTGAACGTGATGGGCACCGTGAACGTGCTCGAGGCGGTGCGTCACGCCGGCGCGGAGGTGCGCGCGGTGGTGGTGGTGACCTCCGACAAGTGCTACGAGAACCCCCCCGGCGTGACGCGGCGGTTCGTGGAGGGCGACCCCCTCGGGGGCGAGGATCCCTACTCCAGCTCGAAGGCCTGCGCGGAGCTCGTGACCGCGGCGTATCGCAGCTCGTTCTTCGCGCGCGAGGACGGCCCGCGCGTGGCGAGCGCGCGCGCGGGCAACGTGATCGGCGGGGGCGACTGGGGCGCGGATCGCCTGATCCCGGACAT
>JBIOEY010000106.1:0-8289 GCA_044446505.1 Solirubrobacterales bacterium | reverse complement strand
GTGCGTGGGCTCGGGGAAGGGGGGCGTGGGGAAGTCGACGCTGACGGCGAACCTCGCGGCGGCGCTGAGCGCGGAGGGCAGGCGCGCGGGGGTGCTGGACGCCGACGTCTGGGGGTACTCGATCCCGAGGATGTTTGGGCTCGGCGCCACGCGTCCGCCGGTCTCGGCGCAGCGCAAGATCGTCCCGCTGGAGGCGCACGGGGTGAGGGTGATGTCGATCGGGTTCTTCGTGGAGGAGGACGCGGCGGTGGTGTGGCGGGGGCCGATGCTGCACAAGGCGCTCACGCAGTTCCTGCAGGACGTGGAGTGGGGGGAGCTGGACCACCTGCTGATCGATCTGCCCCCGGGCACGGGGGACGTGTCGATGACGCTCGCGCAGCTGCTGCCGCAGGCGCGCTTCGTGATCGTCACGACCCCCCAGCCGACCGCCCAGCGGGTGGCGCGGCGGGCGGCGGAGATGGCGCACAAGGTCTCCCTGGAGGTGGCGGGGGTGATCGAGAACATGTCGGGCTTCACGACCCCCGCGGGGGAGCGCTACGCGATCTTCGGCGAGGGGGGCGGCCAGGAGCTGGCGGACGAACTGGATGTGCCGCTGCTGGGGAAGGTCCCCCTGACGATGCCGCTGCGCGAACACGCCGACAGCGGGGTGCCGCTGGTGCTCGAGGACCCGGACGACCCGGCTGCGCAGGCGATCCGCCAGGCGGCGCGGGGCCTGATCGCGATGGCCCCGGTGAAGCTGCCGGTGCTCGAAGCGCCCCTCGCGCCGGCCGCGCCGGGGACTGGCAATGGAGCGGGCAACGGAGCGTCCTCGCCCGCCCCAACGCCGCCAACCGGCCCGAAGCCGGCGGGCATGTCGCTACCGATGGCCTGAGGCGTGGTTCGGCCACCCGGGCCGCCATCGCGGGGCACGGAGGCCCCGCGCGCACCACCTCGGCGCCCGCTGCGACTCGCGCGGATGATCCCAAACCCCTACAAAAGGCCCGCCGCCCGCGCGAGTGCTCGCGCCTACCTGCTGTTCGCGAAATACTCCGCGTTAATCTGGGTGTACTTCTGCCACTCCTCGGGCAGCTGGTCCTCGGCGAAGCAGGCGTCCACGGGGCAGGCCTCGACGCAGGCGTCGCAGTCGATGCACTCGTCGGGGTCGATGTAGAGCATCTCGGCGGCGTCGTACCCGGGCTCGTCGGGCGTGGGGTGGATGCAATCCACGGGGCACACCTCGACGCAGGAGTTGTCCTTGGTGCCGATGCACGGCTCTGCGATCACGTAGGCCATTCGCTTCCTTCTCGAGTCGTTTGGGCTGCTTGCAGGGAGTGGAGCGAATACTAGCGAGCGCCCCTCCCCGCGCCCCCCCCACCGCCCCAAGCTCGACGGGTCTACGAGATCGGCCGTCAGGGTTCCTTGGGCCCGTAGAAGTGGGGCTTGGGGAGGGGACAAAAGTCCTGGGCGCCATGGGCGACGGGGTTCCCGATCCGCAACCACACACCGTTGCCGTTTTCGAGATCGACGCAGGGGGGTGCTTCGTGGGGAAGGATCTTTCCGTGGACGAGGATGGCGTCCTGCCGCGTGAGGCTGGTGATCGCCGAATCGTTTTCCAGCGTGCCGATCCCGGCGATCCGCGCGAGGTCGGTGACCCCGATGTTCGTGAAGTCCGGTTCGAGCGCATCCCGCGGAGGCCAGGTGATGGTATGGATGCCGTAGCGTCGCAGCGCCTGCAGCATCGCGAGCAGATCACCCTCGCGATTCGGAGGGCCGATGGCGAATCCTCCGTTGTTGTAGATCGTGACGCCGCCGGGAACCTCCAGATCTTTCGGCTGCCACCCCGGCAGCGTGAACGAGACCGGCCTCCCGTAGCCGAAGCTGACCCCGAGGGTGTTGGCCACTGCCACGAGCACGAGCGCGCTCGCGGCGAGCGCGCGCCAGCGCGGTTTGAGCGCCACGATCCAGCCGGACCCGAACACCGCGAGGTAGACGAGCAGCGGCATGCTGTAGCGAACGTCGTGGGCGTAGGTCTCGGTGACGATCAGCCAGCCGACGAACGCGCCAACGGTGAGCTCGACCGCGAGGCGGCTGACGGGGCGCCGGCGCACGAAGCCGACGATCGTCCACCACCAGCCGACGGCGGCGAACAGGAACAGCGGCAACCAGAGCTGCCAGTTGACGAAGTTCCAGAGGTACCACTGGAGGTTCTCCTGCGACAGGCGGGGAGGCGCGATGCCTTTGGGGGACTCGGGACCTGGGACGGGGATCTTGCCGGAAGGAGCGGTGGCCTCGGTTTTGATCGCTTCGAGCTGGGCGCGCTCGTGGAGGTACCAGGGGAGCGCGATCACGAGCGCGATCACGGTGAAGATCGCGAGACCGCGCCAGGCCGGCAGACCGCCACGGATGGCGGTGACCGCCGCCACGCCGATGACGAAGACCGCAAACGGCTCCTTGGTGAGCATGCCGAGACCGAAGGCGACGCCCGCGATCGCTGAGACCCCGGGGCGCGAGAAGCGCTCGGTGGCGATCACCAGCCAGACGGAGACAGCGACCATCGCGGTCTCGGGGGCGTCGGTGAGGAAGATGTGGAACTGCCCGATGATCAGCGGCGAGCCGAGCGCGAACACGACGGCGAGCAGGCCGACGAGCGGGCTGAACGCGAGGCGCCCCACCTGGTAGCAGCCGAGCGCGAGCAGCGAGACGAAGAAGACGTTCTCGGCGATGATCGGGGGCGCAACCGCGACGCCGCCCAGCATGACTCCCACTGAGCCGACGAGGTAGGCGAACGGGGGGTAGGGTGCCGTACTGGTAAACGCACCGTTCAGGTCTCCTTCGCCGAGGGCCTGGTGGACGTTGAACGCGAATGCCAGGTGGAGTCCGGCGTCCCAGATCGGGATGTGGTGATCCTGCGAGAGCCACCAGCAGGTGATGCCGATGAACAGCGCGGTGACCCCGATCGCGCCCCATGCGGGCGCCGGCCAGCTGGGCCTGGCGATGCGCGCGATCGCGGGGGCGAACGCGGGGTACCTGTTGCGGGGCTGCACTTCGGTTGCCACAGCGCCAACGTAGCCCCCCGAGCAGTGGATCGCAACAGTTTGGATCGTTTTGTTTCTTTTGCTGCGGGCACCGCCCTGGCCGCGTTTCCAACCCCTGCTGAATGGCGCCCGACCCACGTTTCCCGCCCCGCCTGTACTAGGTTGGGAGGCGCAATGCTGCTGCTGACAGGCGCCACCGGCCAGGTGGGCTCCGCGCTCCTGGGCCGCCTGCTCGCGGAGGGCACCGCGGTGCGCTGCCTCGTGCGCGACCCGCGCCGGCTGGGGGCGCGGCGGGTGCGGGTGCAGATCGCGCTCGGCGACCTCGCGGACCCGCGGTCGTTTCGCAACGCGATGCGGGGAGTGGACACCGTGGTGCACCTGGCGGCGGCGATCCGCGACCAGCCGCGGGGGTCGATCGAGGAGCTGGGGGGGATCGCGACATGGCGCATGGTGCAGGCCGCGGAGCGGGCGGGGGTGGAGCGCTTCCTGTTCTTCTCGGCCCTCGGCGCGAGCACCCACAGCCGGGCGCGCTTCCTGCGCGCGAAGGCACTCGCCGAGCGGGCGGTGCACGAGGCGCAGCTGCGCTCGATCGTGTTCTCACCCTCGATCGTGTACGCCCCGGGCGACCGCTGGCTGACGCTGCTGGAGCGCCTCGCGCTGCTGCCCGCGATGCCCCTCCCGGGCCGGGGGCGGGCGGTGTATCAGCCGATCTGGGCGGAGGACGCCGCGGACTGCGTGATGGGCGCGTTGCGCGCCTCCCAGGGTGGGGCCGACACCCGAGCCGGAGCCGGGGACCGCCACGCCGGAGCCGGGGACCGCCACGCCGGAGCCGGGGACCGCCACGCCGGAGCCGGAGACCGCCACGCCGGGGTCCACGATCGCTACGACCTCGCGGGCCCGCAGACGCTCAGCCACGATCAGATCGTGCGCCTGGTGCTGCGATCGCTGAACCGCCGCCGGCCGCTGGTGCACGTGCCGAGCCCAATCGTCTCCCACGCGCTGCGCCTGGTGGAGGCGGCGGCGGGCGGGCGCGCGTTCGCGACGTGGGACGAGGCGGAGCTGCTGGAGGTTCCGATGATCTCCGCGCGCGGCGCGACCGATGCGGAACGCCTGGGGGTGAAGCCCCAGCCAATGGGGGCGGTGCTGAGCCCCGCGGACCGCTAGGACACGGCCAGCTCCGGCCGGCGCTCGGCCCAGGGGCGGGCGGCTTCGAGCTGGGTGGCGAGCGCCAGCAGTGCCCCCTCCTCCGCGGGGCGGCCCACCAGCTGCACCCCCAGCGGCAGGCCGTCCTCGCCGTGGAACAGCGGCACCGAGATGCCGGGCTGGCCGCTGGCGTTGAAGACGGGGGTGAAGGGCGTGAAGAGGCCGGAGCGGATGAACGTGGACATCGGCTCGGGGACAGCGGTGTCGAGCGTTCCGAGCGCCAGGGGGCGCTCGGCGAGGGCGGGGGTGAGCAGCGCGTCGTAGGGGGCGAGGAACTCGACGAGCGTGCGGGTGAACGCCTGCAGCCGGACGGTCGCGCCGAAGCCCTCGACGGCGTTGAGCTTGCGCGCCAGGCAGAAGACCGCCCAGCTCATCGGCTCCATGTCCTCGGCGGTGGGCTCGCGTCCGGCGACGATCCCGGAGAAGGCGATGGAGAGGCCGACGTGGGTGCAGAAGACCGCCCCGAAGAGCTCCTGCACGCCCTCGATCTGCCACGGGGGATCGACCTCCTCCACCTCGTGCCCGAGCTCGCGCAGGAGCTCCGCGGCCTCCTCCACGGCGCGGGCGGCGAGCGGGTCGATGGTGGCGTCGGCGATTGGCGGCAGCGTGGTGGCGGCGACCCGCAGCTTCGCGGGCTCCCGCGCGGCGGCGTCGGCGAAGGGCTGCGCGGGCGGCGGAGCCCAGGTGGCGTCCCCGACCTCGTAGCCGGCGAGCACGTCGAGGATCGCGGCGGTGTCCGCCACGGTGCGGGTCAGGACACCATCGATCCCCAGCAGGGACTCGCCCAGTTCGGGGGCCGCGGAGATGCGCCCGCGCTGGGGCTTGAGCCCGACGAGGCCACAGCAGGCAGCGGGGATGCGGATCGAGCCGCCGCCGTCGTTGCCGTGCGCCACCGGCACCATCCCCGCGGCGACCGCGGCGGCCGACCCGCCGGAGGAGCCCCCGGGTGTGCGCTCGAGGTCCCAGGGGTTGCGGGTGGGCCCGAACAGGCGCGCCTCGCTGGTGGGGAGGATGCCGTACTCGGGCAGCGTGGTGCTGCCCACCACGATGAAGCCGGCGCGCTTGAGGCGCCGGGTCACGTTGTGGTCGTAGTCGGCGGTGAAGTCCTTCATCAGCGAACACCCGAAGGTCAGCCGCAGGCCGCTGACGGGCCGGTTGTTCTTGATCGCAATCGGGACCCCCGCGAAGGGGCGCTCGTCGCCGGGCGCCACCTCGTCGGCAGCCGCAAGCGCGCGCTCGCCGTCGATCTGCACGAAGGCGTTGAGCCGCGGGTTGAGCTCCTCGATGCGATCGAGCGAGACCTGCACCAGCTCGCGCGCGGTGAGCTCCCCGTCGCGCACCATGCCCGCGAGCTCGCTCGCGGGGCGGAACATCAGATCATCGTCGGACACCGGCTCCTCCTCATTGTCGAGGGCGCAGGGGTGCACCCGTCGCAGAACCCTAACGCCGCACGGGTTGTCGGGTGGGCCCGGTGGCAGGCATGGGTTGGCGGGCGGACCATTCCTGCGACCATATGCGCTGCCCAGAAGGCAAACCGGTTGGCCGCGGCGAAACCCGTAGCGGCCGGCCTCATCCCATCAGGCAGCCCGTTGAGGAGTGGCGCAGCCAGCCACAGGTCGGCGGGCCGGGGTGGGCGGGACCGGTTACATTCCAGTCAGAAAGCGAGTGCCATGAGCGTGGTTCAGACAGCACCGGAGGTCCAGTCGGGCCTGGAAGGCGTGGTCGCCTTCGCCACCGAGATCGCGGAGCCCGACAAAGCGGGGGGCGCGCTGCGCTACCGCGGGGTGGACATCGAGGATCTGGTGGGCAATGTTCCCTACGAGCAGGTGTGGGGCCTGCTCGTGGACGGCCGCTTCAAACCGGGGCTGCCACCGGCGGAACCGCACCCGCTGACGGTGCGCTCCGGCGACCCCCGCGTGGATGTGCAGGCGGGATTGGCGATGCTCGCACCGGAGTGGGGCTTCAACCAGCTGATCGACATCTCCGACGAGCAGGCCCGCGAGAACCTCGCGCGCGCCTCGGTGATGGCGCTCTCGTTCGTGGCCCAGTCCGCGCGCGGCGTCGGGCAGCCCCCCGTCCCCCAGGAGGAGATCGACCGCGCCGGCTCGATCCCCGAGCGCTTCCTCGTCCGCTGGCGCGGGGAGGCGAACCCGGACCACGTGAAGGCGATCGATGCCTACTGGGTATCCGCGGCCGAGCACGGGGTCAACGCGTCGACCTTCGTCGCCCGCATCGCCGCCTCCACCGGCGCGGACGTCGCCGCCGCGCTGTCCGCCGCGGTGGGGGCGCTCTCGGGGCCGCTGCACGGCGGGGCGCCTTCGCGTGTGCTGAAGATGCTCGAGGAAGTGGAACGCACAGGCGACGCCGAGCGTTGGGTGAAGGGGGCGCTGGACCGGGGTGATCGGCTGATGGGCTTCGGCCACCGCATCTACCGCGCCGAGGATCCACGCGCGCGCGTGCTGCGCCGCACCTGCCGGGAACTGGGCTCGCCGCGATTCGAGGCCGCCGAGGCGCTCGAGCAGGCCGCGCTCGCGGAGTTGCAAGCGCGCAAGCCCGACCGCGTGCTCGCCACCAACGTGGAGTTCTGGTCCGCGGTGGTGCTCGATCTCGCGGAAGTGCCCGCGGAGCTATTCACCCCGATGTTCACCTGCGCGCGCGTGGCGGGGTGGTCGGCGCACATCCTCGAGCAGAAGCGCGAAGCGAAGCTGATCCGGCCCACCGCGAAGTACGTGGGGGAGCCCTCGCGGCCCGTGAACGCGGTGGAATAACCCTTCCACGAGTCAGAAACAACGCAACCGGCGCATTATCGACTGTGGCAGGATTCTGTCCGCAAGGCGCCGTCCCGGCGCCTCCTTGAGGCGGTGGACCAGGGGATGACGGGCCCTCCCCCCCGGGTTCACCTGCGTCGAGGGCGGCGGACCCGCCCCCCAGGGCTAGTACCGCGACAAGGGCCCGGCACGACGCCGGGCCCTTGTCTTCCTCCAGCTGGTTACATCATCCCGCTCATGTCCGGCATACCGCCGCCACCGCCGCCGCCTTCCTTCTCGGGCACCTCGGCGACGATCGCCTCGGTGGTGAGGATGTTCTTGGCGATCGACGCGGCGTTCTGCAGCGCCGAGCGGGTGACCATCGCGGGATCGATGATCCCCGCCGCCACGAGATCGACGATCTCGTTGGTGGCCGCGTTGAGGCCCTGACCTTTCTTGGCCTTGCGCACGTCGTTGACCACCACGGAGCCCTCCAAGCCCGCGTTCTCGGCGAGCTGGCGCAGCGGCTCCTCCAGTGCGCGCAACACGATCCGCGCGCCGGTCTTCTCGTCGTCGTCGAGCTCGCCGTCCACGCTGACCGCCGCGGAGGACTGCAGCAGCGCGACGCCGCCGCCGGGCACGATGCCCTCCTCCAGCGCTGCCCGCGTGGCCTGCAGGGCGTCCTCGACGCGGTGCTTCTTCTCCTTCATCTCCGTCTCCGTGGCGGCGCCGACCTTCACGACGGCCACCCCGCCGGAGAGCTTCGCGAGGCGCTCCTGGAGCTTCTCCCGATCGAAGTCCGAGTCGGTGTTCTCGATCTCGTTTTTGATCTGGTTGATGCGCCCCTTGATCGCCGCCGCGTCGCCCGAGCCGTCGACGATCGTGGTGGTGTCCTTCGCCACGACCACGCGACGCGCCCTGCCGAGCTGGGAGATCTGGGTGTTCTCCAGCTTCAGCCCCATCTCCTCGGTGATCACCTCGGCGCCGGTGAGGATCGCGATGTCCTCGAGCATCCGCTTGCGGCGGTCGCCGAAGCCGGGGGCCTTGACGGCCACGCCGGTGAAGGTGCCGCGCAGCTTGTTGACCACAAGCGTCGCCAGCGACTCACCCTCGACGTCCTCGGAAATGATCAACAGCGGCTTGCCGCTCTGGATCACGGCCTCGAGCACCGGCAGCACGTCGCGCACGGAGCCGATCTTCTGGTTGGCGATGAGGATGTAGGGGTCCTCCAGCACCGCCTCCATGCGGTCCTGGTCGGTGACCATGTAGGGCGAGATGTAGCCCTTGTCGAACTGCATGCCCTCGGTGAACTCGAGGTCCATGCC
>JBIOEY010000105.1:0-8344 GCA_044446505.1 Solirubrobacterales bacterium | reverse complement strand
GAACGCGTACCCCACCAAAATCAAAGTCACCGACACCGAACTCGCCGCAGTCAACCTCGAGCGTCACACCTTCCACGGCGACTGGAATTACACCGCCCACCCATCAACCAGAGCGATAATAAAGTCGTGACCTCTTAGCGTCGGGCAGCGTCTGAGCCCGCCAACTCGCGGGCGCGTGCTGCCAGGTGGATGACTCCCAGCTCGTCGTACTCGTTCGCGGCCTGCTCGAGTGACACAAGGGCTGCTTCGCGGTCATCCTCGAGTAGTCGCTGGCCGAGCAGCAGGTCGCAGCGGGCGGCCTCCAGTGGGCGGCCGAGGTTCTGCCAGCCTTCGTGGGCGCGCTCGAGTTCGGTCAGTGCACCCGGCAGGGGCCCGACGATGCCCGCGGCTTCGATCGCGGCCGCCTCGCCAGCGGGGTAGCGGACGCGGTCGGAGAGCGCAATCGCCTTCTGTGCGGCCTCGCTCGCCTTCTCGTGCCGACCGGCGAGCGTGTGTAGGAGGGCCTGTGCGGAGTTGGCCTGGATCGATTGCGCGATCAGCCCGGCGCGCTCGCAGACGTCAAGCGCCTGCGTGAGCGCGGTCTCCGCGCCCACGAGCTCGCCCTGGTCGCGGAGTGTGTTCGAGAGCCCGTACAGCGCGTCGAAGCAGACCTCCGACCAGCCGATCTGCTCCGCTAGCTCGTGGGCGCGTCTGTACGAGCTCTCGGACGCCTGCCACTCTCCGCTGCGCCACTGCAGTCGCCCGCGGAGAGCGTAGGGCAGGCAGAGCTTGCCGATCAGGCCCTCACGCTCGGACAGTTCCGCGCTGGCGTCACTCGAGCGCACCACCGTCTCCCAGTCGGCCGCATAGAGCGCCAACTGCGCGACGGCGGCGTGCAGCTCGATCTCGGCAGGCACGTCTCCGACCTGCCGCGCGAGTGCGAGCGCCTCGCGGTAGTAGTCGCCCGCGGCCGGGTAGTCGCCGTCGGAGGTCTCGAGGTGATGGCCGAGTGCCATCAGCGCTAGGACCGTCTCATGCGCGTCGGACCCGCGCGCAAGCTCGACTGCGCGCTCCAGGTTCTCACGCGCCTTGGCAGTGTCTCCGATGCGCCCGAAGACGCGACCGAAGATGCCATGTGCGCGGCTCGCGGCGCGAACCTCGCCGAGGCGCTCGGCGAGCCGCAGCGCCTTCTCTGAAGCGTAGATCGCCAGCATGTTGTCGCCCGTCTGCATATACAGCCACGCGGCCTCCTCATACAGGCGCACGAGCGCGAGCGACGGCTCGCCGTCCTTGATCAGATTGATGCCTCGCTGGTGGTGCTCGATCGCCCTCTTACGCTCTCCCTTGTGGGCCAGCCCAGCGCCGATCTTTCGGTGTAGCTCGGCGACGTGCTCGGGATCCTCTCGCGCGCCGTGGTGGTCGAGCGCCCGTCCCCAGACCTCGATCGCAGCATCCACCCGACCGAGCCGCAGGGCGACATCGCCCTGCTTCTCCAGGAGGCGGGCGACCGCGTCGGCATCCTCGCCGGCCTGCTCGAGCGCAGCCTCGTAGTTGGAGAAGGCGTCCGCGTTGGAGTAGAAGGCGGTTGCCGCGTCGCCAGCGGCCTCCAGGTAGGAGAGCGCCTTTGCGCGGTAGGGCGCCATCTCGGCGGCTGCCAGGCCGAGCTCACCCCCGAGCTCCGCCGCTTTGCCGTAATGCTCGGCGAGCAGCGCAACGACCTCCTCGACACGCTCCCCGGCGCCGTCCTCGATAAAACAGGCCACCTCGAAATGCTTCTGCGCTCGCACGGCCTTCGGGAGCATCTCGTACGCCGCATCGCGGATCAGCGCGTGCTTGAACGCGAGCTCGGGCTCGCCGGCAAGCGCTGTGCCCTCGCCGGCGACGATGATGTCCTTGTCTCGCAGTGCCCTAAGAGCCTCCGCCAGATCGCCCCCCTCAGCTTCCGCGACAGAGGTCAGACCGCCCTCCCAGAATGTCCGCCCGATCACCGCCGCGTGCGCGAGCAGGCGCCGCTGAAAGGGCTCCAGCGAGTCCAGGCGGGCCGCGAGCAGAGCCTGCACCGTGGCTGGAAGCTCGGCGGCGCTCGCACCCTCCTCCTCGGAAAGGCGGCGCACCATCTCCTCAGCGAACAAAGGGTTTCCCTCCGCACGGGCAGCCACCGCAGCGACCACGCCGTCGCTGGGGCCGGCGCCACGCATCAGCGAGGAGATCAGCTCACGCGTCTCGCTCTCGCCGAGCGGCTCCAGGAAGATGGTCGTGGAATCGCGCCGCACGCCCCCCCACCCGACACGGCGCTCCAGTAGCTCTTCCCTGGCCAGACAGATCTGAAGCACCGGTGCCCGCACCCATTGCACCAGATGCTCGATCAGATCGAGCATCCCCTCATCCGCCCAATGGATGTCCTCCCACACAAGCACAAGCGGCCCATCACGCGCGAGGCCCTCCACACACGAGCGCACGGCCGCGAAGAAAACTTCGCGCGCCTGCTGGGCATCCTCCCGCTCGGCGGCCACGGGTTCATCCGGTCTCTCGATCCCGAGCAGGCGACCGACCACGGCCGCCTTTGACGCTGCGGACCGGCTGTCTGACCCCGAGCCATCGAGCAGCTCACCGATGCGGGTGGACAGCTTCTGCCACGCAGCTGCAGGAGGATCGCCGTCGACGATCGCGCACTCGGTGCGAATGACCTCGCCGAGTGGCCAGTAGACGATGCTCGACCCATACGGCAGGCAACGCCCGTGGCGCACCAGCGGCCGGGCCTCCCCACTGTGCAGCTCCTGCTCGAACTGGCGCACAAGCCGCGACTTCCCGACGCCCGGATCGCCGATGACCGTCGCCAGATGCGGTCCGCGCTTGCGCTGCACCCGCGCGAGCAGATCGTGGAGCTGAGCGAGCTCGGCGGCGCGGCCCACGAGTGGAGCTCGCACGGGGCCCGCCGAGGTGGCGCCCGCCGGCTGCCCGTCGCCGCCAATCGCCTCCCAAGCAGGGACCGGCTCGGTCTTACCCTTGAGCACCAGCGGCTCCGCCAGAGCGCTGTAGTTGATCGTCTCGCGGGTTGCCTGGTAGGTCGCCTCACCGACGGTCACGCTCCCAGGATGCGCAGCCGCCTGAAGCCTCGCTGCCACGTTCACGGTGTCGCCGATCACCGTGTAGCTGTCCCCGACGTGACCCGCGAGCACCTCGCCCGTGTTGATACCCACACACAGCTCGAACGTGACCCCGTGCTGGGCCGCCAACGGCTCATTGACCTCGCCCATCGCGGCCTGCATACCCAGGCCGGCGCGCACCGCGCGCTCGGGGTCATCGCCGTGCGCGACCGGAGCGCCGAAGATCGCCATCACGTTGTCGCCGATGAACTTGTCGACATACCCACCGTAGGCAAGGACCTCCTCACCGAGACGCCCGAGAATCCGCTCAAGCTGACGCTTCACGGCCTCGGGGTCCAGCCTCGCCGCGACGGCCGTGTAGCCGGACAGGTCCGCGAAGAGGACCGTTACCATGCGGCGCTCATCAAACGTCGGTGGTGCAAGAGCGACACGTGGCGCATCCGCGTCAACAGCAGTGCTCTGCTTCGCGGCTGGCTCGCTTGCGGCGCTCGCCGCATTCAGCGGAGCGCCGCAAGTCATACAGAAGCGTGCCCCCTCGGGCACCGGCTCACCGCACGACTCGCAGCGCCGCTCAAGTGGTGCTCCACACGCCATACAGAACCGCGCCTCGGCGGGACTCTCAGCAGAACACGCCGAACAGCGACCCATAGGGCTCAGCTCAAGATCGCAAGAGTCATGGACATCGCTGCGAGTATCACCGATCCCCCGCATGCCGGCGTCTGAGCGTTTGGTGGGCGCGAACTTGCTTATCGTCCATCTCAGCAGTCTCGGCGATCTTCAACGACACGCTCGCATCCATGACGAAGCACTCGTGTCGTGTGTTCTCCGACCTCGGCCTCACACCGAACACAGGCAGGTGACCGCTACTGCTCCAGCCCCACGGCTTTGAGGGCTTCGGCGCGATCAAAGTACGCCCGGAAACGCCAGGTCCTGTCGCCGCGAAAGTCGAAGATGGCCGCGTACGGCTGATCCACCGGAGCGCCGCTGCCCTTGCCGCGTCCCTTGAGCCTACCCAGCAAAAGCACCCGATCGCCGAGATCACGATATTCCTCAGCAACGCTTTGGAGCTCCTCCCAGTTCTCGCGGGTATCCGCGGCGAACCTTTCGGCGCCCTCGCGTCCTCGGTAGCAGCCGCCTTCGTAGGCCTTCGTCAGGGCTGGCCACCACTCGAAGTCAGGGGTCGCGAGCTCGGCGAACACGGTATCGACGTCGCGCCGGTTGTAAGCGTCCGTGACTCGCTTGGCGATCTCCACGTTCTCCGCCGACATCGCCTACCCCCGCTCCTGCGCGAGGCGTTCGGCGGCAGCACGGGCCTCGTCGATGTCGGTGTAGTTCGTGATTCGCGCAATCTTGCCGTCCTCCCACACGCTGACGGTTCCGTAGCGCAGCTGAACCTCACCGCTGCTGCCGACTGGACGACCCTTCTGAACGAGCACGCGAAAACCAACTCCGTTGCCAAGATCGAGAGTCTCCTCGGCCTCGAACTCGCTCTCCTCGTAGGAGGTCCACCAGTCCGCAATGAAGCCACGCGCCGCCGCCTGCCCCTCAAAGACGCCCATACCCACCGGCGACATGTCATACACGGCATCCGACGCGTAGAAGGCCACGACCGCATCGGCGTCGCCTCGATTGGTAGCTGCGGTGAGCCGCCTCTGCAACTCCACTAGATCGGGGGTCGTGGACTCGTCGGGCATCCTCCGGTGAGTATCCCGGACCGCTGCTTCCGGACCTAGGCGAGCGTTTGGCGGGCCGGGCCCGCTGCTATCGCGTTGGACGACGAGGAGGCGCACGCGCTGAGGGGCCACGACACGCTCGCTCCCGTAGGCGATTGCGGAAGCGCGGCCGTCGGCGCGGCTGGCGGCTGGTCGTCGCAATGCAGAAGGGGGCACAAGCGTGTGCTGACAACGCCGTTCGTGGTGACGTCCGCAGGAACGCAAGAAGAGCTGCGGCGCTGGAGCGGAACGGTTGACGATTTGTCACATCGGGTCGAGGATGAAGACCTTGAGGTTGCGGGCGGTCCGCGTGCGGTAGATGTCGAAGCCGTGGTACTGCCCGCTCATGAGTCCCCACAGCCGTGGCTGCTCGCTGGCATCGGCCTCTCTGGCGCGAACACCCATCCGAGTGCGGCCGATCTGGACCTCGGCTTCAGGGTTGGCGAGCAGGTTCAGTGCCCAAGCGGGAGGCCTCTCGCTTCCGGTGTTGGACCCGACGACCACGAGCCGATCCTCGTCGCGGCCATAGAGCACGACGGTGGAACGCGGCTCCTTCGACCTTCGCCCCATGGTGGTAAGCACCAGGAGGTGTCCCCGTCCGAACCGACCGCCGAGCCGGCCACCGGTCAACTTGTAGACAGCGGACTGGGATCTTCCCGAGAGCCTAACGCCCGCGTCTGGCGTGAGGATCGTCAGGCGCGCTAGCACACGATCGCTGAGCATCGAGCAACTATCGTATCCGCGGTCGAGCGTGCCGTCAATGTGGTCTGCGCAAGGGTTCATAGCTGCCGCTCTCACGTGGGTGCGAGCGCGTCGGAGGATGTCATTCACGCTCCTGCTGCGGACGAGCTGCAGCCGCGCCCGGCCGCACTCTGCTGGCTGCTGCTTCGTCCCTGATGCGAGCGTGTCCGGGTCAACGCCGTCGCCGCTCCCCCGGTGCTGCAAGGCCGTCCACGTGGGCACGGGGCGAACCCCCTGCTTTCGCCCCGCGAGGGTATTCGTGCCGCATCCGCCCGGAACCCGGAAAGCGCGGACGGCCGGCTCGCAGGGCTGTCTCGTTCGCGCCTGCTGGCGTTAGGCGGCCTTGATGCCCTCGCGCGTGGCGGCCTTCAGGATCTTCTGATCGAATGACGAGACCGCCGAACTCGTGTGCTTCGCGGTCGCGAGGCAGTAGGCGTCGGGGAGGCTGATCGGGTGCCGTCCTCGCAGGCGCGCCGCCTCGACCCCGATCGCCTCGTTCGGCTGGTGCACGGTGACGCCGAGGGCGGCGATCGCCTCCCGGGCGGCGGCGAGCTTCGACACGTCTGCCGAGGGAGCGATCAGCACCTCGGTCAGGTTCACGACGCTGACAGCGCAAGCGTCTTGGTCGTTGCGCCACTTGGTGAACAGCGCGCGAGCGCGATGATGATGCGGGTCGCTGCCGTCAAGCGCTCCGATCAGGACGTCCGCGTCGAGGAGCAGCTTCACCGCAGTTCATCTTCGGCGTCGAGCTGCTCGAGATAGCCGGCAGGGTAGGCGCCCGTCAGCGTCCCGAACGCATCCTCGAAGGTCGTGGTCGTGCGGCGGATCCGCAGCTCCCCGTCGCCGGCCGGCTCGACCGTGACTCGCTCGCCGGCGTGCAGCCCGACCTCGTCGAGCGCCGCGACGGGGATCGTGATCTGGTTCTTGGTCGAGATTCGCGCCATCGCTTTACTCTAGCAGTAAAGGCGCCGTTTGATCAGTGCCCGGGGAGACCTGCTTCCGCCGTGGCCCGCGCATCCAAACACACCCGACTGCCGCCCTCCAAAGCGCGGAAAGGAGGCGCGCCCCGCAGCCAGCCGGAATCGCGACTGGAGCATCGATCACCGTACCCCCTTGCGACCAATATGCGACCACGATCCCCCGGAGACCTACGGCAAGACACGGCGAGGAACGGAGAGGCAGCCCCCCTGAGACATAGCCTCAACCCCCCGAGGCATAGCCTCCTTGCCGCAATCTCCGCCGAAATCAGGCGAGCAACGGCGAGACGCGGAAAGCGGCGGACGAGATTCGAACTCGCGACCCCGAGCTTGGGAAGCTCGTGCTCTACCAACTGAGCTACCGCCGCACTGCCCCCTGATATTACGCGCTCCCGCCGGGGCTGCGCCCGAGCGCCCCGGGGCGCTCGGGCCCTCTACCCTTCGATGCCAGTGAGACGCCTGCTGGCACCCGTCATCGCGATCCTCCTGGGCGGCGCCCTGCTGGGGCTGCTCGTCTACGGCGTCACCCACCAGGCCGCGAGCCGCACGCTCGACCAGGCCCTCGCCGACGGGCAGCAGCCGCTCGCGCCGCAGGCCACCCGGGCTCTGCCCGAGCTCAGCAGCAGGGGCGCGAGCTCGCTCGCGGCCTACCGCGGCCACGTGGTCGTCCTCAACTTCTGGGCCTCGTGGTGCACGGGATGCCAGGTCGAGGCGCCCGCGCTGGAGCGCCTCCAGCACGAGCTCCAGCGCCACCGCGCCACCGTGCTCGGGGTCACTTATGAGGACATCGCCTCCGACTCGCTCGCCTTCCTGCGCCAGTACCGCCTCACCTTCCCCAACCTCGTCGACGGCAGCGGCGACTTCGGGCGCTCATATGGCACCAACCAACTGCCCGAGAGCTTCCTCATCGGCCCCTCTGGGCGTGTCGCCGCCATCTCCCGCGAAGGGGTCACCAAGCCGTTCCTCGAACGCGCCCTCCAGCTGGCGGCGCGCGCATGAGCCCGCGCGTGCCCGCCCTGCTCGTCGGGGCGCTCCTCGCCTTCAGCGCCTCCCCCGCGCCCGCCACAGCGGCGGGGGGAGTTCGCACGTCTCTGCCCGCCGTCGAAAGCCAGGTGATGTGCGTCACCTGCAAAATCCCGCTCGCCGTCGCCCAGTCCCCCGAGGCCACCCGCGAGCGCGTCTTCATCCAAGGCCTCATCGACCAGGGCCTCACCGAGGCCCAGATCAAGCGCGCGCTTGTTCGCGAATACGGCCCCTCCGTGCTCGCCCTCCCCAGCAGCCACGGGTTCGGCCTCGCCGCCTACCTCGTGCCCCCGATTGTCGTGCTCGCGCTGCTCGGGCTCCTCACGCTGCTGCTGCCCCGCTGGCGCCGCCGCGCCCGCGCCGCCACAGCCACCGCGGGGGACCCCTCCCCCACGCTCACCCCCGCCGACGTCGCGCGCCTCGACGCCGACATGGCCCGCTTCGACTGAAAGCCACGCTCGCTCCCGGGTACTCGCGGGATCGGGCGCGCCTCGGGATCGCGACAGGCACTTACATCTCCAACGGCGCGCTCATCCCCAGCAGGTCCTCCAGACAGCGCGCGATCGTGCCCCGCGCCGCCACGCACAGCGCGATCCGCTGCGATTCCACCGCGTCGGACTCCACTCCCACCACACGGCAGTCGCGGTAGAACGCCGTGAAGTCCTGCGCCACCTGGAGCGCGTACGCCGCGATTCGGTGGGGCGCCCGGCGTTGCACCGCTTCGTGCACCTCCCCCGGGAACGCCAGCAGCCGCTTGATCAAGACCCGCTCCGAGGGGTGCAGCGGCTCTCCGCCTCCCCCCGAT
>JBIOEY010000104.1:0-8367 GCA_044446505.1 Solirubrobacterales bacterium | reverse complement strand
CTCGACAACGTGGGGGGCGGGGGAGATCACCTGGGGGATCACGTCCCCGGCGCGGAGCACGATCACGTCCTCGCCGGCGCGGATGTCCTTGCGGGCGAGGTCCTCCTCGTTGTGGAGGGTGGCGAGCTTGATCGTGACACCGCCCACGGAGACGGGCTCGAGCATCGCGTAGGGACGGAGATCGCCGAACTTGCCGACGTTCCAGCCGATCCGTTGCAGGCGCGTGAGGGCGGTGGTGGGGGGGAACTTCCACGCGATCGCCCAGCGGGGCTCGCGCCCGACGGCACCGAGGCGGCGCTGGAGGGCGAGGTCGGAGACCTTCACGACGACGCCGTCGATCTCGAAGTCGAGCTCCCCGCGGCGGCGCTGCCACTCCAGGCACTGAGCGACCACCTTGTCCTCGGAGTCGAGCAGGCGGACGTCGCGGTTGACGCGGAAGCGGTGCTCGCGCAGCCACTCCAGGGCCTCCCAGTGGTTGGAGAACGAGAGCCCCTCGGTGACCCCCACCTGGTAGCACCAGATCGAGAGGGGCCGTTCGGCGGCGAGCGCGGGGTCGAGCTGGCGGACGGTGCCGGCGGCGGAGTTGCGGGGGTTCATGAACGTCGAGAGCCCCTGCTCGGCGCGGCGCTCGTTGAGCGCGGTGAAGTCCTTCAGCGACATGTAGAGCTCACCCCGAACCTCCAGCAGAGGGGGCGCGTCGGAGACGTGCAGGGGGATCGCGGGGATCGTGCGCAGGTTGTGGGTGATGTCCTCGCCGATCTCCCCGTCCCCGCGGGTGGCGCCGCGCTCGAACACGCCGTCGCGGTAGATCAGGCTGACGGCGAGCCCGTCGACCTTCGGCTCGACGACGTACTGGAAGCGCGGCTCGGCGATCCCCTCGCGGGCGAGGTGGTTGCCCATCCGCTCGACCCACGCGCGCAGCTCCTCCTCCGAGCGGGCGTTGCCGAGCGAGAGCATCGGCTCGAGGTGCGCGACCTTCTCCAGGCGCGACACCGGCTCGGCGCCGACGCGCTGGGTGGGGGAGTCGGGGCTGAGCAGCTCGGGATGCGCGGCCTCGAGCACGCGGAGCTCATCGAACAGCGCGTCGTAGCGATCGTCCCCGATGACGGGATCGTCGAGCGCGTAGTAGCGATGAGAGTGGTACTCGATCTCGCCACGAAGAGCGACGATGCGCTCAGCGGGATCGCTCACCTCAGCTGGCCTCCACCTCGGCGGAGGCGAGGAGGCCGTGCAGGTCGAAGCTCGCGAGCGCCTCCATCCCGGGTCGGTCGGTGAGGTCGAAGTGAATCGGGGTCACGGCGATCCTTCCGGCGGCCACCGCGGCGAGGTCGCTGCCGGGCTCGTCGTGGAAGCCGGGGTCATCGCCGTAGATCCAATAGCGCCGCCGCGCGGGGGGGCCGGCCTCCTCGCGCTCGAGCTTGAGCTCGTCGCGGTAGATGCGCTTGCCTAGCCGCGCGACCTCCACGCCGGTGGGGTGGCCAGCGGGGACGTTCACGTTGAGCAGGGTGCTCGCGGGCAGCGGGAGCACCTCGAGGCGTTCCACGAGGCGCGCGACGAAGTGGGCGGCGATCCCGAACTGGAAGCCCCCGTGGAAGCGGTAGTCGAGCGCGCGCGCGCCCGACTGCTGGGAGACGGCGATGCTGGGCAGCCCCAGCACCACCCCCTCGAGCGCCGCGGCGACGGTCCCGGAGTAGGTGATGTCATCGCCGAGGTTGGCGCCGTGGTTGATGCCGGAGACAACGACGTCGGCCTCGAAGCCCTCCACGACGCCGAGGCTCGCGAGGCGCACGCAGTCCACGGGGGTGCCGTCGGTGGCGTACCCCACGGTGCCATCGGGGAAGGGAACCTCTTCGACCCAGAGGGGCCGCCGGGTGGTGATCGAGCGGGCCATCGCAGAGCGGTTGCCATCGGGGGCGATCACCGCGAGGCGCACGTCCGGGAGCTCGGCGAGCGCGGCACGCATCGCGCGCAGCCCCTCCGCCTCGATCCCGTCATCGTTGGTGAGCAGCACGTTCAACATCAGGTCCCCCAGCATAGGGGGCCGGTTCGACGGCCATGTGGCCCCCGTGTGGACTATCCGTAGGCGACCGAGGCAAGCGCCAGGCCGTGCGCGGGAGCGGTGGGGCCCGCCTCGAACCTGGGCCGACCCTCGAGCAGGCGCATGAACTCATCGAGCGGGCGCCGCCCGCCGGCGACCTCGAGCATCGTGCCGACGAGCACGCGGTTCATGTGGCGCATGAACGTATCCGCCTCGATCCAGAACTCCAGGAGCTCGGCCTCCTCCAGCCCTCCCGCGCGAGCAGGAGGGCTCCCGGTAGGCGAGCTCGCAGGCCCGCCGGGGCGGGCAGGAACCGCCGTGGTGGTGGTGCGCCACTCGGCGCGCAGGACCTCGCGCTCGAAGTGGGTGTGCTCGGTCTCGGTGGGCGTGAACGCGGTGAAGTCGTGGCATCCGGGGAGCGCCCCCGCGCACTCCGCGAGCGCCTCGCGGTCGAGCGGGTGGGGCCACCAGAGGGCGTTGCCCCGCGTGAACACCCCGCGCACGCGGCGGGCGAGCACGCGGTAGCAGTAGGTGCGGCTGCGCGCGTCGCGGCGCGCGTCGAAGCTCGCGGAGGCGGGCTCGGAGGCGAGCACCGCGATGTCGGGAGGGAGCAGCGTGTTGAGACGCACCGGGTCCACCGCCTCGTGCGCGTAGCTCGCGACCTGTTCCCACGCGTGCACCCCCCGGTCGGTGCGCCCCGCAACCGTGAGCCCAAGCGGCTCGCCGTCGAGACCGCGCTCGCCGAGGACGGTGCGCAGCGCGCGCTCGAGCTCCTCCTGCACGGTGCGTAGCCCCGGCTGGCGCGCCCAGCCAGCGAACTCGCTCCCGTCGTACTCAAGGGTGAGCTTGGTGATCATCGCCGGACAATGCTATGCACCCCCCGAACGCGGGGCACGGAGGCCCCGCGCGCGCACGCGTGGCGGAACAGACCACTCACGCGGACGATCCCAAAACCCCCCAACCTCCACGTGGGAGCCGGGCGGGTTCTCCGCTCAGACCAACTCTAGGAAGACCATCTCGGTCGCGTCCGAGCGGCGCGGGCCGAGCTTGAGGATGCGGGTGTAGCCCCCCGGCCGATCGACGTAGCGGGGGGCCACGTCCACGAACAGGCGGTGCACCGCGAACTTGTCCTGCGCGAGCGCCGAGAGGGCCTGGCGGCGGTTGTGCAGGTCGTCGCGCTTGGCGAGCGTGATCAATTTCTCGATCTCCGGCTTCACCGCCTTCGCCTTCGCTTCGGTCGTCTTGATCCGCTCGTGCTCGAGCACCTCCTTGCAGAGGTTCATCAACAGCGCCTTGCGGTGCGCCGAGTCGCGGCTCAACTTGTTGCGGGTCTTCTGGTGTCTCATGGTCTTGGTTTCGGGAGTCTAGCCCTCCAGGGCGTCGCTGGGCAAGCGAGGCAAGGACGCAAGGAACGTGGCGTGCTTCAGCACGCGTGCTGGCCGATCGGGGATCCCGTCGATCCCCGATCGGTGAGGACGCCGCATCGCGCCGCCCAGCGTCGTCCTGGCTAGTCCTGGCGGAGGTGGAGGCCTCTCCCTTCGAGAGTTTCGATCACCTCGTCGATCGACTTCTTGCCGAAGTTGGGGATCGCGTTGAGCTCCGCCTCGGACTTCGAGATCAGGTCCCCCACGGTCTGGATGCCAGCGCGCTTGAGGCAGTTGTAGGAGCGCACCCCCAGCTCGAGCTCCTCGATCAGGATGCTCCACTCCTCGCCCTGCAGCGCCGCCTGGCCACCCCCGCCCGCGCCGACGGCGAGGCCGTGGCCGTCGAGCTGACCGCCCGGGGAGGCGCGCAGCTCCTGGATCCGGTCGGCGTCGGTGAAGATCGCCAGCTGCGAGATCAACAGCTCCGCGGCCTCCCGCAGCGCCGCCTGCGGCTCGATCGAGCCGTCGGTCTCGATGTCCAGCGTGAGCTTGTCGAAGTCCGTCTTCTGGCCCACGCGCGCCTGCTCCACCGCGTACGCCACGCGCCGCACCGGGGAGAAGATCGAGTCGATCGGGATCACTCCGATCGGCTGGTCCGGGGACTTGTTCTCCTCCGCCGGACGGTAGCCGCGGCCGCGGCCGATCGTCATGTAGAGCTCGAGCTTCGTCTTTTTCTCGAGCGTCGCGATGTGCACGTCGGGGTTGAGGATCTCCACGCCCGCCGGCAGGTCGATGTCCTTCGCGGTGATCTCGCCGGGGCCGCTCACCACGAGCGGCGCCTCCACCTCGGTGGCGTCGGAGTGCATCCGGCAGACGATGCCCTTGAGGTTGAGCACGATGTCCGTCACGTCCTCCTTGACGCCGGGGATGGTCGAGAACTCGTGGGCCACCCCCTCGATGCGCACGCTCGTGACGGCGGCGCCCGCCAGGGATGAGAGCAGCACGCGGCGCAGCGAGTTCCCGAAGGTGTAGCCGAATCCGCGGTCGAGCGGCTCGATTGTGAAGGTGCCGCGGTTCTGCTCCACGGACTCGCTTGTGATCCGGGGGATTTGGAAGTCGAGCATCAGGGTCCTAACGTCGAGTGTTATGGCTGATTGAAGAGGGGCACGGCTCGCCAGCCTGCGGCTGGCTGCGCCACCCTCTTGGGCCGGCATCCTTCGGACACCGGTTCCAAGGCACCGCGCCCGCAAGCGGGGACGATGCCGGCAAAGCTCTCCAGGCCCGCGGCACGGGCCCTTACTTCGAGTACAGCTCGACGATGAGCTGCTCCTGCACCGGCGCCGCCACCTCGCGCCGCTCCGGGCGGCGCAGCACCTTGGCGGTCAACGACTCGTGATCGGCCTGCAGCCACGCCGGGATCTGGCCGGTGAGCTCGGTCGCATCCCGGATGACCTGGGTGGCGGGGGTGCCGACCTTGATCGCGATCACCTCGCCCGGGCGCACCTGGTAGCTGGGGATGTTCACGCGCCGCCCGTTCACCGTCCAGTGGCCGTGGCGGATCAGCTGACGGGCCTGCCGGCGGGAGGCGGCGAAGCCGAGGCGCACGAGCACGTTGTCCAGGCGGCACTCCAGCAGCGCCAGCAGGTTCTCGCCGGTGATCCCCGGCTGGCGCGAGGCCTTCTCGTAGTAGCCGTGGAACTGCTTCTCCAGCACCCCGTAGTAGCGGCGCGCCTTCTGCTTCTCGCGCAGCTGCAGGCGGTACTCGCTCTGCTTCTGGCGTCCGCGGCCGTGCTCGCCCGGCGGGTAGGAGCGGCGCTCCACGCCGCATTTGTCCGTCAGGCAGCGCTCGCCCTTGAGGAACAGCTTCTGCCCCTCGCGACGGCACTGCTTGCACTGTGGGCTCGTATCGCGTGCCATTAGACGCGCCGTCGCTTGCGGGGGCGACAACCGTTGTGCGCCTGGGGGGTCACGTCCTTCACGCCGGTCACTTCGAGGCCCGCCGCGGAGAGCGAGCGGATCGCGGTCTCGCGGCCGGAGCCCGGACCCTTCACGTAGACCTCCACCTTCTGCAGCCCCTGCTCGAGGCCCTTGCGCGCCGCCGCATCCGCGGTGACCTGCGCAGCGAAGGGGGTGGACTTGCGCGAGCCCTTGAAGCCCGCACCGCCCGCGGACTCCCACGCGATCACGTTGCCCTGCACGTCCGTGAGCGAGACGATCGTGTTGTTGAACGATGTCTTGATGTGCGCCTGCCCCACGGGGATGTTCTTCTTGGGCTTGCGTTTGCCCCGTGCGCGCTTCGGAGCAGCCATCAGTGATCCGCGCTCACTTCTTACCCGCCTTCTTCTTGCCGGCGACCTGCATGCGCTTGGGGCCCTTGCGCGTGCGCGCGTTGGTCTTCGTCTTCTGTCCCCGCACCGGCAGGCCACGGCGGTGGCGCAGGCCGCGGTAGCAGGCGATCTCCTGGAGGCGTTTGATGTCCTGGGAGCGCTCCCGGCGCAGATCGCCCTCGACGGTGAGGCCAGCGTCGATCGCGTCGCGTAGGCGGGAGACCTCGTCCTCGGTGAGGTCGCGCACGTAGGTGTCCGGGCTCACCCTCACCTCGACGAGCAGCTTGTTGGCGGTGGAGCGCCCGATGCCGAAGATGTAGGTCAGGCCGATCTCCGAGCGCTTGTTGAGCGGCAGGTTGACCCCCGCGATGCGTGCCATCGGTCGGTCAGCCCTGGCGCTGCTTGTGGCGCTTGTTCTGGCAGATCACCAGCACCGCCCCGTGGCGGCGGATGACCTTGCATTTTTCGCACATCGGCTTGACCGACGGTCGTACCTTCATGGTCCCTTTCTTTGACTGAAGAAGAGGGGCTCGGCTCGCCGGCCTCCGGCCGACTGCGCCACCCTCTAGATTCCGGCGACCGGGCTCTGGCTGCCGGGACGGCCGCCGCTACCTGGTCGAGGATACGCTCGCAGCACGAATCGCCTTCGCCTGCGGGCGGACGGTCGATAGTAGCACGGGCAAAACTGAATTGCTCCGTAACGGACCGTCCCGCCCTGGTTCAGCTCGCGCCCGCGACCCCTTCGGCGGCCGACTCGACCGCGGTGGGCGCAGCGCCGTTGGTCCGCCCACCGTCCGCGTCCTCGTGGAGGTGCCACGGCGTGAGCACCCGCGGCCCGTCGGCGGTGACCGCGACCGTGAACTCGAAGTGCGCCGCGGGGGACTCGTCTTGGGAGAAGATCGCCCAGCCATCGCCCCCCACCCGCACCGCGGGGCGCCCCGCGGTGGTCATCGGCTCGATCGCGAGCACCATCCCCTCCTCCAGCAGCGGGCCCTTGCCGGGCCGCCCGTAGTTGGGGACCTGGGGGTCCTCGTGCATGCTGCGCCCCACCCCGTGGCCGACCAGCGAGCGCACCACCGACAGTCCGGCGCCCTCGATCACCCGCTCGATCGCGTGCGAGAGGTCGCCCATGCGGTTGCCCGCGCGGCATTGCTCCACGCCCGCGAAGAGCGACTCGCGGGTCGCGCGCAGGAGGTTCTCCTCCACCGCGCCGATCTTCCCCACCGCGAACGTGCGCGCCGCGTCGGCCACCCAGCCGTCGAGCGTGACGCCCACATCGATCGAGATGATGTCGCCTTCCTCCAGGCGGTAGCGCCCGGGGATGCCATGCACCACCATCGCGTTCGGGGAGGCGCAGATCGAGCCGGGGAAGCCCCGGAAGCCCTTGAATGTCGGGGTCGCCCCGTGCGAGCGGATGAAGCGCTCGGCCGCCGCGTCCAGTTCCTCGGTGCTCACGCCGGGACGAATCCTGCTCTCCAGCAGCTGCAGGGTCTGCACGAGGATCGTGCCCGCCGTCGCCATCTTCTCGATCTCCGCGGGGGTCTTCTTGATGATCATCGAACTGAGCTTAGCTGGAGGCCGAGCGAGCCTAAGGCAGGGGATCCGCGGTTGGGCGATGCCAAGTCGGGGCCGAACCGACCGCCTCGGACGCACACCTGGAACGGACTACCCAGCGCAGGTCAGGACCACCTGGGAGGGCGAGACCAGCTCACAGCTCGTCCTCGAGACGCAGCGTCGCGAGGGTCGCGCGGATGTGGTTGTGGACCTCGTTGGCGGAGCGGCTGCCGTCGAAGCGGCGCAAGAGGCCCGCGCCGTCGTAGTGGCCGATCAGGGGCGCCGTCTGCGCGTGGTAGACCTCCAGGCGGCGGCGGATCGTCTCCTCGCGATCGTCCTCGCGCTGCATCAGCCGCGAGCCGTCCTGGTCGCAGATGCCCTCGTGCTTGGGGGGGTCGAACTCCAGGTGGTAGATGTGGCCGGGGTTCTTCACGCACACCCTGCGCCCCGCGAGCCGGCGCACGACCTCGGTGTCGGGCACCTCGATCAGCAGCGTCGCCGTGAGCCGCCGCTCGAGGCCCTCGAGCGCCTCCTCCAGCGCGCGCGCCTGGACCTCGTTGCGGGGAAAGCCGTCGAGCAGGAACCCGTCGCGGGCATCGTCCACGCCGATCCGCTCGACGATCATCCCCACGATCACCTCGTCCGGGACCAGATCCCCCGCCTGCATGTACCGCTGCGCCTCCACGCCCAGCTTGGTCTCCTCCGCCACCTGCGCGCGCAGCATGTCCCCCGTGGAGATGTGCGCCAGGGCGAAGTCCGCCTGCAGGCGCTCCGCCTGGGTGCCCTTGCCCGCGCCCGGCGGACCGAGGAGGATCAGGTTCAGCTCGGACACGTCACCCGCAGCCTATCCGCTCACGCCCAATTCGGACTCCTCGGACCCTCGGGGTCGGCGGGAGCTGGCAGGCCCCCCTCCCGACCTCCACCCCGGGAGGGGAGCTACTTCAGGAACCCCTCGCACTCGTGGGGGGGGGGGGGCTGCCCCCCTCCCGCACGAGTGCGGGGGGGTACTGAAGTAGCTGCCCGCCCCGGGGGGTGGTCGGGAGGGGGGGCTGGCAGCGACCGCCGCCCCCGAGGGTCCGAGGGG
>JBIOEY010000103.1:0-8476 GCA_044446505.1 Solirubrobacterales bacterium | reverse complement strand
CTCAACGGCACCGCCGTCGCCGTCGGGCGCACGATCATCGCGCTGCTCGAGAACGGCCAGCGCGAGGACGGCTCCGTCGCGCTGCCCGGGTGCCTTGGGCCCTTTGGTGCGCCCTCCGAGTTGCCCGCCTCACATTAAATCCGCTCCAACGCGTACCCGATCTCGAGGCCCGTGGAGTCGACGATGCCATCGACGCGCTCTTCGTGGGCCACGCGGTAGCCGGCGCGCTCGAACAGCTGCAGCCACTCGGCGTGAGGCAGCAGCCGCTGGGTGGTCACGGAGTGCAGCCAGATGTAGTAGTTGTAGTAGCCCCGCCCCTGGCGGTCGGAGCCGACGAGCTCGCCCCGGCCTTCCTCGTAGGGGTTCGAGACCTCGATGATGAGTAGCCGCGCGCTCGGGAAACGGCGGCCGAAGGAGCGCAGGAACTCGACCGTCCCCTCCACGCCGCGCTGGCCGACGATCTCGTGCAGCACGAACGCCGAGACCACGAAGTCGATCTCCTCGGAGGGCACGTAGTCGGGGGCGGAGGCGTGCTCGATCGTGATGCGATCCTCCAGGCCCGCTTCGCGCACGTGCGCCCGCGCCGCCTCCACCGTCTCCTGCGCGAGCTCCACCCCGACCGCGCGCAGCCCCGGGTGCTGGGCGCAGAGCGCGATCAGGTACAGCGCGTTGCCGCAGCCGTAGTCGAGCACCACCCCCTCCGAGGCCCCCAGCCGCTCGATCAGGCGCAGTGTGAGCGGCACCGCGTCGTAGATCGCGATTCGCGCGCTCCCCAGCGCGACGCGCAGGTGGTTGCGCTCGATGCTCCCATCCCCCTCGCGCATCAGCCGCCCCACGCCCTGGAAGAGGTCGCGGTAGCCCTCCATCAGGAGCTCCAGCCACCCGTGCACCGCGCGCAGCTCCGAGAGGTCTTCGGCGAAGCGGTAGACGCCCCCCTCGTGCACCAGCGCCCCCTCGGAGTGCAGCGCCTGCAGCAGCGCCCCCGTGAGTTCGCTCCCACCGATCGAAGATCGGCCAGCGCCCGTGAGCTCACTGCCGGGCGATCCCAGCCGCTCGGCCAGCTCCTCCGCGGAGACGCCCTGCTCGAGCGCCGCCAGCAGCGGCTCGTCTTCGAGGATCGCCATCAGCAGCTCCGCCGTCGCCCACCCCGCGAGGTAGTCGAGCGCTCTCAGCAGCGTCGGCCGGAACGCCCTGCGGTGGATCGCCTCCGGCGTGATCGCCGAGATCGTCTGTGTGCTGCCGTTCATGCTGGCATCTCCTCCTTCGGGCCCGTCTCGCGCGGGCGCTCGTTGCGGCCGGCGTCCTCCCGCGGGCCCTCGATTGGACCGGCGTCCTCGCGCAGGTCCCTGATCGCGGCCAATCCCGCGATCAGCCGGTCGGCATCCCCTTGCAGCCCCACGCCGATCCGCAGCCCCGCCGGCTCTCCGAGCGGGGTCGTTGAGGCCACGATCACGTTCATCTGCGCCGCGAGCGTCGCGCGTATCCGCGTGGCCTCCTCAGCCGAGGAGCACCTCACGAAGACGAAGTTCGTCTCGCTCTCGTACACCCGCTCGAACAGCGCGAGCGCCCGCAGCTGTGCGATCAGCTCTTCGCGCAGCTCCCCCACCTCGCGGGCGTGGCGGCTGGGAAAGTCGGGGTCGCTCTCCAGCGCCCCGATCAGCGCTTCCGCGGCGAGGCCGCTCGTCGTCAAATACGCCTGTCGTGCGCGCAGGCGCCCGATCAGGCGCTCCTCCCCAACAAGGCAGCCGATGCGCAGGCCCGCCAACCCATACGCCTTGGAGAACGAGCGGAACACGAGCAGATTGGGGTACTCAGCGAGCCACTCCAGGCCGGGCGCCCCCACGCAGAAGTCCGCGTAGGTCTGGTCCAGCAGCAGATACGCCGAGCGTTCCAGCAGCGCCCGCAGCGACTCCCGCGCGAAGGTGTTCGCCGTCGGGTTGTTCGGGCTCGAGAGCATCACCAGCCGCCCCGGGGCCGTCGCCTCGACCAGCTGCTCGGGGAGCCCGTGCTCCGCCGTCAGCCGGAACGTCCGGCAGCGGTGGTTGAGCGCCGCCGCGCGGTCGCGGTACCCGTCGAAGCCCGGCGTGACCGTGTAGGGGTCGCCGAGCTCCAGGATGCACAGGTCCGCCGCCTCGTCCACCCCGGTCGTGAGGATCAGCTGCCCCGGATCGACCCCCAGGTGGGAGGCCGCGGCGTCCGTTGCGCGCGCCAGCGCGTCGTGTGGGTAGATGTGCCCCCGGGCGATCGCCGCGTGCACCCGCTCGACCGCGCCCGGCGGGGGGCCGCGCAGCGCCTCGTTGCGGTCCAGCTGTGCCACCTGGCTCGCGGCAACCTGGCTGTCCCCGCTCAGGCTCGCCTTGCTCGCGCTCCGGTTCTCCACGCTCGGACGGCCCTTGCCCGGGCTCTCCACGCATGGGCTCCCGGTGCAGGACATGGTCGCGGCGGGCGTCATCGCGGCGCACCGCCCTCCGGCGCTCCCCCCGGCAGGCCCAGCGCGCCGAGGCCGGCGGCGAGCAGGGTGCGCATCGCGCGCGCCACGCGCGCGTCCGCGTCCACCGCCAGGTAGCGGCGGCTGAGGTGCCCGTAGAAGCGGGCGAGCTCGTACACGTCGAGCCGCTCCACCGCTCGCGCAAGCAGCTGGCGGTGGACCTGGGACTGCAGCACCGTCAGCCGGTAGCGCCCATCCTCCGGCGCCGGGTCCGGCGGGCCGTCGTGGCGGGGGCTCCACGCGTGGACCGCCGCCCGCGCGAGCTCCCACCCGATGCCGCCGCGCAGGTCGAGCATCTCGGAGAGCGTGAGGTCCACGGGCTTGCGGGTGGGGCGGCCGAGGTAGAACCCGAGCGCGATCAGCGCCGCGAGGGTCCGCGGCTGCAGGCGCCCCTCGCTCTGCGCCGCCAGCTGCGCGAGCTCGCGCGAAGCGCACAGCCGTTCGAGCACCCCGTCCACCAGCGGCGGCCTGCCGTTGCTCGACTTCACCGCTCCTCCCTCCACGGTGACCATCCCATAGAGCACGTTGCTCGTGGGGTGCCACCGTGGGGGCGCCGGAGTCGGTCGATCTCGCTGCGCGGACTCCCCGTCCGGCGTCGAGGCGGGCGGGAGCTCCAGTTCTCGCACGAGGCGCTCGTGATAGCGCACGTACGCGTGCCACTCCTCCCCCACCAGCTCGACCGTGCGCGTCTCGCCAAGCGACTCGCGCAGGGAGTGCCACAGCGCGATCGTGCGCAGGTGCTGGGTGGGGAAGCCGTCGGGGCGTGCGAGCAGCAGCCGCGGATACTCCGGATCCCCCGTCTCGTACACCACGGCTCCGCTCTCGAGCCTCGTGAAGACGCCGCGAGCGAGGCCCGTGTCGAGCACCACGCTCGTGAGCGGGCGCGAGTCCGACTCGTTGACGAGGCGGTCGAGCTTCACCCCGAGCGCGGCGAGCGTGGCGTCCTGACCCTCGAGCGCCCAGCCGCGCAGCCTGCCCCAGCGCTCCACGATCTCCGGATCGCCGACGCTCCAGCCCGCCAGCAGCTCCTCGGCGAGGTCGTCCCGGACGGCGGCCTCCGCGCTCAGCGCGGGCTCCACCGCGGCCTCGACGTTCCGTGCGGACCCCTCGGCTGCCTCGACGCTCGGCGCCCGCTCCACCGCCCCCAGTGCTGGCTCCCCGGCGGCCTCGGCGCTCAGCGCGGGCTCCTCGGTGCCCCCGACGTCTGGGCGCTCGGCGAGCTTCGCCGCGTAGCGCGCGAAGCATTCGCCCACGAAGTGGTCGCTCTTGACCCCGAGCGTGCGCGGGGTGATGTATTCCGGCAGCTCCAGGTAGCCCGCGAGGGCTTCGCCCATGCTGCGGCAGTAGTCGCTGACCTGGCTCTGGCGCGTCACCCGCGCCCCCGCCGCCGCGAGCGCGCCGGCGAGCGCCTGGCCGAGTGCGATGTTGCGCAGGTGGCCGATGTGCAGCGCCTTCGTGGGGTTGGCGTCGCAGAAGTTGACCACCACCGCCGTGTCCGCGAGGAGCTCGCGCGCGTCCAGCGCGTCCGCCCGGCCCGCCTCGAGGAGCTCCCCGAGGCGCGCGATGCGAGCGTCGGCGAAGCGGACCGTCAGCGAATCGCCGCGGGTATCCACCGCGGCCACCTCGGGCAGCTCCGCGAGCGCCGCGCGCGCCGCGGTGAGCTGCGCGGCCCCCGTGGACTGCCACCCCGCTCCCCCGCGGCGAAAGATCCGGGCGTCGACCCCGCGGCGGGGGTTGTGCAGGGGGATGACCGAGAACTCGCCCTGCGGCGCAAGCGCGCTCAGCGCCCGTGTGAGCTCGTCGAGCACGTCACGGGCGCCACTGAGAGGGTGGCGCAGTCGGCCGGAGGCCGGCGAGCCGGGCCCCTCGTTTTTCGGTCATAAGGTACGCCCGGCGGGGCTCGAACCCACATCGGCGGCTTAGAAGGCCGCTGCTCTTAGACCACAGTCGACTCGTATGGGCCCGATCCCGCGAGGCGACCGCTACGCGGCAGATAGCCGCCGGCTTGCAAAGTTCCTGGGCGCGTGGCCCGGGGCTCGTGGCCGGTTGAGTGACTACACCTGAGGACCGGGCGCCACCGCCGGCATGGCCGTTAGCCAGTTGAGCTACGGGCGCAGGGAAAGGCCTGGGGCAAATATTCGGGTCTTGAATCACCAGTTCCCGAGGGTAGGTCCGATCGCTGGGTCGCGCAATTGAAATCGAGCCGAGGCCCGACCGGGGTGCGAGCGATGTGCTCTCAGACCTGCGTTTCCCCTGTGTCCAGGCGAAAAAATCGGCACCAAAAGGACCGCGTGGAGCCCGCATAGTTGGGAACCAGCGTTTCCCACAGCGCGGAGGGCGGGGCTCCGCGTGCGGCTCCCGCCGACCGCGGCCCGGCGGGCCGCCCCGGGAACGTCTTCGTACAGAGGTGCCGCCCGAGGCTGGACAATGAGAAGATAATGCCGATGGCAAAGATCAAGTACGCCGCGTAGGGCGCGGCGGGTACGACGGGAATCAGGGGGTCGGGTGAAGGGTCGATGGGGTCCCGCGGAGAGCGATCCGCGTGCGCGCATCTACAGGGCAATGGCCGCCGCCATCTCCGAGCGCGGCCTGCGCTCACTCACGCTCGTGGACGTGGCCGCGCGCGCGGGGGTCGCTCCAGAGAGGCTGGGCGAGCAGTTCGCCGATGTAGAGGAATGTTTTCTGGCGACGTTCGAATGGTGCTCGCGGCGCGCGGGCGCCGCGATGGCTGAGGGGTACGCCGGGGAGCGGAGGTGGGTGGAAGGGGTCAGAGCCGCGCTCGCGGCGCTGCTCGAGCTGATCGAGTGGGAGCCCGAGCTCGCGCGTCTGTGGATCGTCTACGCTCTCGGCGCCGGTCCGCCCGTGCTGCGCCGGCGCGCCGAGGCGCTCGCGGCGCTGTGCGAGTACCTCGACCGGGGGCGCCTCGAAGCGGCGGTGCGCGCGGAGCCTCCCGCGATCACCGCCGAAGGGGTGCTCGGAGCGGTGCTCGCGATCCTCCAAGCGCGCCTGCTCGCGCCCGACCCGGCGCCGCCGAGCGAGCTGCTGGGAGAGCTGATGAGCCTGATCGTGCTCCCCTACCTCGGCCGCGGGGCCGCGAGGCGCGAGCTCGTGCGACCCCTGCGACGGCTCTCGCAGCAGCGGCACGGTGGGCGCACCGCGGTGGAGGGGGTGGGCATGCGGCTCACATACCGCACCGCCCGCGTGCTGGGCGCGATCGCCGAGCGCCCCGGGTCGAGCAACCGCGAAGTCGCCAACCACGCGGAGATCGTCGATCAGGGTCAGATCTCAAAGCTGCTGGGCCGCCTGGAGTCGCAGGGCCTGATCGTCAACATCGGCGTGGGCGACCGGCGTGGCGCGCCGAACGCGTGGGAGCTGACCCCCCGCGGCGAGCAGGTGGAGCGGGTCGTGCGGGGCGCCGCCGAGGAGTCCGAGCAGCTGCCGCCGCGGTAGGGGCGGCCTACCGCACGACGAACACGATCGAGCGCCGGGCGCCATGCGCGGGCGCGAGCGTGAGGCGGTAGCGCCCCGGGGCGAGCGGGTGGGAGCCGCGCAGATGGGCGCGGTTGCGGCCGCCGGCGGCGGAAAGCGTGAGCGTCCCCGCGGCGGACGCCCAGTGCGTGCGGCCGCGGAGGAGGGTCCGCCGGAAGAGCGTTGCCCGCACGTGCGCGCGGGCGGTGAGGGTGAAGGCGAAGGCCACCTGGGAGAGGGTGGGCAGGCGGCGCGCGATCACGGCGCTCGCGCGGGCGGTGAGGGCGAGGTGGTAGAGCCGGACGGCGCTCGCGGCCCGACCGCCGATGCCGGCGCTCGTATGTGAGGAGAGACCGCTGGATCTGCCACCGGCGCCGCCGCCCGAGCCGCTCGGGGAGGTGCCGCTGACGCCCGCGATCGGCGTGCCCGCCCCGGCGCCGCTGCCCGCTCCGGCTCCCTGGCCGCCCCCTTCGCCGCCGGATTTTCCGCCGGGGCTTCCGCGTGCTTCTTCTTCTTTCCTGATCCTTTCGGCGGCCAGCCGTTCTTCTTCGGCCTTCCTCGCTTCGGCGGACTTCGCTTCTTCCAGCGCGAGTTTCGCTTCTTCGGCTTTCTGTTTTTCTTCGGCGGCGTGCTGTTCTTCTTCGAGTTTCTTCGCGTGTTCCGCTTCGCTTTCGAGCTCGAAGGCGGCGATCCCGTTGGGGACGCCGACCCCGGTGGGGCCGTCGTAGCCGGGGCCGGCGTTGCAGATCAGCAATCCCTGGCCGCAGTCGAGCGAGGAGAGCATGGAGCCGCTGCAGCTACCGGTATAGAGGTTGTCGCACTTGCCGTTGCCCCCTTCGGCGACGTCGTACAGAGCGGGGGAGCCGAGATGGGAGTAGAGCGTTTGGGCGGGGTAGGCGACCCCGTGCGCGCCGCCGGCGAGCGCGAACACGGAGGCGACGATCGGGGAGGCGACGCTGGTGCCGCCGATCGGCACCCAGCCGAGCACGATCGTGCCTTTCTGGCCTGCTTCTTCGTAGGGGTAGGGGAAGGAGTCGTAGACGGCCACCCCGGTGTAGGGGTCGGCGTCGGCGGACACGTCGGCGACGGCGCGCTTGGAGCCGCAGCCCACGGCGGTCCAGCCGGCGGCTCCCTGCTGCCAGGGCGGGGCGGTGAACTGTTCGCTGCAGCCGCCGCCGGCGGCCCCGTTGGCTTCGCCGTCGTTCCACACGGTCTCGCTCTGCCGGGCGCCGCCGCTGAGGGTCAGCCTGGTGCCTCCGACCGCGACCACGTGGGGTGAGGAGGCGGGGTAGTCGGCGCCGGCGAAGTAGCCGGGCCCGCCTTTTTCGGTCCAGTTGAGATAGCCGGCGTCGCCGGCCGAAGCGGTGATAACGGTTTTCGGATGTTCGAAGGCGGGGCGGTCGGCCAAGGGCTCTTCGCCACCCCAGGAGTTGGATATCTCGGTGGCGCCGAGTTCGACGGCCGTGTCCTCGGCCCGTTCGAGGTCTTCGTAGCTGGATGAGTTGGCCTCCACGAGCAGGATCCGGCAGTTCTGGCAGATCGCGCGGGCGACCTCGATGTCGGTGGAGGTCTCGAGCGCCCAGCCGCCTTCGGCGGAGGGCAGGCTCGTGGTTTCGCCAAGCTGGTTGACCTTCTCGAAGCAGTCGCTCACGGCCCCGGCGGTGCATTTGGGTAGTTCTGGTAAACCGAATTCTTTGGAGTAGGCATTCAGATCGGTCGTGGCGTTGGGATCGTCGTAGGCGTCCACGAGCGCGATCGTCTGCGGTTCGGAGGCGGGCGCGTCGGGCTGTTCGCCGGGGAAGTAGGCGCTACGCAGATCTTGGGGCCGCAGGCCGTCGACGCCTTCCGCGGCGCTGGCGGACGCGATCGGCCGGCTTCGGGTCATCCCCAGGGGGTGGGTGCGGGCGCGCGCGGCCGCCGTCTGGGGCACCAGCCGCAGCGCCAGGCAGCCGGCGTGCCCGGGGGTGGGCGCGGCGCACACCGAGCGCACGGCGTAGTCGGCGGCGGGCAGCGGCGCGAGGACCTCGGCGGCGGCGGGCGAGCAGAGCGCGAGGGGGCTTGCGACCCACAGGGCGAGCGCGCTCGCCGCCAGAAGCGCTGGGCGCATCGTCGTGGCGTGCTGTGTGCGCCTCATTCGGGGTTGTGCCCTGCGATCGGGTTCACCAACGTTCATATCGACGGTAGCGCCGACAGGTATGAGGGGTCTTGGCGGGCCCGGACGAACGCACGGTACGAGGCCCGCCCGCGGCCGTTGATCTACGCTGAGGCGCGTATGTCACGCCTGCTGGGCATCATTCCGGTCCCGACCTCGCGCGCGCGCCGGGAGGCGCTGGAGCGCCGCCGGGAGGCGAGCCTGGTGACGGAGATGGCGCGCGTGCTGCTGCGGGGGGGGAGTCTCGCGGAGGTGCTGCCGACGGCGGCGGCGCGGATGGCGCAGGCGCTGGAGCTGCAGTCGGCGGCGATCGTGATGGAGGCGGTGGAGCCGGATGGGCGCAGCGTGGCGTTCCCGCTGCGCGAGGG
>JBIOEY010000102.1:0-8629 GCA_044446505.1 Solirubrobacterales bacterium | reverse complement strand
GCTTGAGCGGTGTGCGCCTTTATGCGAGTGGCTCGTCTGCGCTGCGGGTGTGGGTGGCCTCTGCCGGAGGGTCGGCGTTGAGCGTGGCGGCGCTCGACGAGAGTGGCGCTCCAGTCGTGTCGGTGGATTCGCTGGCCGTCCGGCCGGTGGAGGCGCGGCAGCTTGCCGGCGCGGGCCGGCGAGCGCACGACAGCCTGTTCAGCCTGGAGTGGGTGGAGCTGCCCGCTCCCACCGTCGAGCAGGTGCCCCCCCGGATCGCGCTGCTCGGCGACGTCTCCGCCGACATCGGCGGGCAACGCTGCGCCGATCTGGCCGCGCTCGGCGAGGCGATCGACGCGCAGGGAGTCGCGCCCGAGGTGGTGGTGGCGGTTGTGGGGAACGTCGAGCGGAGCGAGCCGCCGATCGACGCCGGCGAGGGCGAGCCGGCCGGGAGGGCCAGCGGCCACGAGCCGGCCGAGGAAGCCGATCCCAACGAGCGGCCGACCGGGAAGGCCGATCAAGACGAGCAGCCGGCCGCGCAGGGCGATCCGAACGGGCTCGCGAGTGTCGCTCACGCACGGGCCCAGCAGGTGCTCGAGCTGCTCCAAGGCTGGCTCTCTGACGAGCGCCTGATCGCCACGCGCCTCGCGCTGGTGACCCGGGGCGCGGTGGCAGCGACGCGGGAGGAGCAGCCCGATCCCGCGAGCGCGCCCGTTTGGGGGCTGGTGCGCAGCGCGCAGGCCGAGCACCCCGATCGGTTCGTGCTCGTCGACATCGACGGCAGCGACGCCGCCTGGAGCGCGCTGCCGGCGCTGCTCGCCACGGGTGAGCCCCAGCTGGCGCTGCGCGAGCGCACGGCCCGCGCGCCCCGGCTCTCGCGGTTGCCCGCACAGGAGGAGTCCACCGCGCTCACCCTCGACCCCGACGGCACGGTGCTGATCACCGGAGGCACCGGCGGGCTGGGCACCCAGCTCGCGCGCCACCTGGTCACCGAGCGCGGTGCCCGCCACCTGCTGCTCGCCAGCCGCCGGGGGGCGCAGTCCGAGGGTTGGGAGGACCTGGAGGCGGAGCTGACCGCGCACGGCTGCGAGGTGCGGGTGGCGGCCTGCGACGTGGCCGACAGGGATGAGCTGTCGAGGCTGGTGGCGGCGATTCCCGCCGATCGTCCCCTGACGGCGGTGGTGCACGCCGCCGGCGTGCTCGAGGACGGGCTGATCGAGTCGCTGGGCGCCGAGCAGCTCGAGCGCGTGATGCGCCCGAAGGTCGACGCGGCGCTGCATCTGCACGAGCTCACCCAGCGCCTCGACCTGGCCGCGTTCGTCCTCTTCTCCTCGGCGGCCGGGATCCTGGGCGCGCCCGGCCAGGGCAACTACGCGGCTGCGAATGCGTTCATGGACGCGCTCGTCCAGTGGCGCCGGGCGCAGAGCCTCCCCGCGATGGCGCTGGCGTGGGGCCCGTGGACGCCGGAGGGAGGGATGACGCACGAGCTCAGCGACGCCGACCGCGCCCGCCTGCGCCGTTCGGGGGTGGCGCCGCTCGCGCCCGCCGAGGGCCTCGAGCTGTTCGACCTCGCCGGCGGCCTGGACGAGCCGCTGCTGATCCCGATGCGGATCGACACCGCGACGCTGCGCGCCCGCGCCCGCGACGGGGCGATCCCCGCGGTGCTCGCCGGCCTCGTGCGGATGCACGCTCACGGCTCTCGGGACGCGGTCGGTTCGCTGGCCCGGCGCCTGGCGCAGATGCCCGAATCGGGGTGGGACGACGCGGTGCTCGACTTCGTGCGCGACGAGGTGAGCGTCGTGTTGGGGTTTGCGTCGCGCAGCATGGTGCAGCCGCGGCGGGCCTTCCAGGAGCTCGGCTTCAGCTCGCTCGACGCGATCGAGTTGCGCAACCGCCTCACCACGACCACGGGGCTGCAGCTGCCCGCGACCCTCACCTTCGACCACCCCAGCCCGGCCGCGGTGGCCGAATACGTGCGCTCACGGATGACCGAGAAGGGGGTTGCGCGAGCACCCATCGAGGAGGAGCTCGACAAGCTCGAGGCGATGCTCGCCGTGCTCGCCGAGGATGAGGGTGCCAGAGCTCGCGCGCAGACCCGGCTGCGAGCCTTCAACGCGCGCCTGGACTCGTTCCTGGCGGGTGGCGAGAGCTGGGATGCCAGTCCCGAGGAGGACCGTGAGGACGGCGGTATGGCCGATGTCTCGGACGAGGAGATGTTCGAGTTGATCGATCGGGGGTTCGACTCGATATGAGCCAGAGGGCAAGCACAGCTGCGCCGGCGGGCGCCGCGACAACCGCACGCAGGTGTGGGCGCGAGGCGGGAGGGGCGCGGTGAGTGACGAGCAGAAGCTCCGGGAGTACCTGCGCAGGGTGACGGGCGACCTGCGCAAGGCGCATCTCCGGGTGCGCGAGCTCGAGCAGCGCAGGCGGGAGCCGATCGCGATCGTGGGGATGAGCTGCCGCTACCCCGCGACCGTGAGCCTGCCCGAGGAGCTGTGGCAGCTCGTCAGCTCCGCGACAGACGCGATCTCCGAACTGCCCACCAACCGCGGTTGGGACGTGGAGCGGCTGTACGACCCCGACTCCGAACGTCCCGGCACCACCTACTGCAGCGGCGGGGGCTTCCTGGAGGACATCGCCGGGTTCGACGCCGGCTTCTTCGGGATCGGCCCACGCGAAGCGCTGGAGATCGACCCGCAGCAGCGGCTGATCCTGGAACTCACCTGGGAGGCGCTGGAAGACGCGGGGATCGATCCCACCTCGCTGGCGGGCACCGCGACTGGCGTGTTCACGGGGGCCTTTCACCAGGAGTACGGGCCGAGCTTGGAACTCGCGGGGACAACCTCCGGCCAGGACGGCGATCCACGGCCGGTCAGCTCCACGAGCTTCCTGTGCGGGCGGGTGGCGTACCTGTTCGGGCTGCAGGGCCCGACGATGACGATCGACACGGCCTGCTCCTCCTCGCTGGTGGCGCTGCATCTGGCGTGTCAGTCACTGCGTCGGGGCGAGTGCTCGCTGGCGCTGGTGGGTGGGCTGACGGTGATGTCCCACCCCATGATGCTGGTGGGGTTCGGCCGCGCGCGCGTGCTCTCCCCCGACGGGCGGTGCCGGTCCTTCGCGGCGAGCGCCGACGGGACGGGCTTCTCCGACGGAGCCGGCCAGCTCGTGATCGAGCGCCTTTCCGACGCGCGCCGCCTCGGGCACCGCGTGCTTGCGGTGGTGCGGGGCACCGCCGTAAACCAGGATGGCGCGAGCAACGGCATGTCGGCCCCCAACGGGCCCTCACAGGAAAGGGTGATCCGCGAGGCGCTGGCCGACGCGGGGCTCGCTCCGGTCGAGGTCGATGCGGTCGAGGCCCACGGCACCGGAACGCCGCTCGGCGACCCGATCGAGGCGCAGGCGCTGCTCGCCACCTACGGCCAGGGGCGCACCGACGGGCCCCTGTGGCTGGGCTCGATCAAGTCGAACATCGGCCACTCCTCGGCGGCCGCGGGAGTGGCGGGCGTGATCAAGATGGTGAAGGCGCTCGAGCACGAGCTGCTGCCGCCGACCCTGCACGTCGACGAGCCCTCGCCCCACGTCGATTGGTCGGCGGGCGACGTGAGGCTGCTCGTGGAGCCCGAGCCGTGGCCTGCCAGTGAGCGTCCACGGCGTGCGGGGATTTCCTCGTTCGGCGCGAGCGGCACCAACGCGCACGTGGTGATCGAAGAGCCGCCGCGCGAGGAGGTGGGATCGTCCTCCGCCCGCCGTCCGACCGGAGCCGGGGGACGTTCGCCTGCGACCGACGCCGGGGCTGACAACGGCGCGGCGGAGGTGGCGCGGTCCGGCGAGACGGTCGCCGCCGACGGTGCGTGGATCTGTGGTGTGGTGCCGTTGGTGGTGTCGGGTCGTGGTGGGGGGGCGTTGCGTGGTCAGGCGGAGCGGCTGGGTGAGCTCCTGCTGGAGCGCTCGGAGTCGGGCTCTGCGGGTGAGGGTGCGGGCTTGTTGGATGTGGCGTTTTCGTTGGCGGGCCGTGCGGTGTTGGAGGATCGTGGTGTGGTGTTGGGTGGGGATCGTGGGGGTTTAGTTGAGGGCCTGGGTGTGTTGGCCGGTGGGGGTGTCGGCGATGACGTCGTTCGGGGTGTGGCTGGTGGTGGCAGGCCGGTGTTCGTGTTTCCGGGGCAGGGTGCGCAGTGGGAGGGGATGGCGGTTGAGCTGCTGGATTCCTCGGCGGTGTTCAGGGAAGCGCTGAGGGCGTGTGGGCGGGCGCTCGAGGAGCTGGTGGATTGGCGGGTGGAGGATGTGTTGTGCGGCGTTGAGGGAGCGCCCGGTCTTGAGCGGGTGGATGTGGTGCAGCCGGTGTCCTTTGCGGTGATGGTGGCGTTGGCGGAGCTGTGGCGCTCCTTCGGTGTGCAGCCCGTGGCGGTGGTGGGGCACTCGCAGGGGGAGATCGCGGCTGCGTGCGTGGCCGGTGGCTTGTCTTTGGAGGATGCGGCGAGGGTGGTGGTTTTGCGCAGCCGGTTGTTGGGTGAGGTGCTGGCGGGTCGGGGTGGGATGGTGAGTGTGGCGCTCGGTGTCGAGCGGGTGCAGGAGCGACTTTTGAGTTGGGGTGGGCGGCTGTCGGTTGCGGCTGTGAATGGTCCGTCGGCGGTGGTGGTGTCGGGTGAGACACAGGCGCTGGATGAGCTGCTGGAGGCCTGTGAGGGCGATGGTGTGTGGGCGCGGCGGGTGGCGGTCGATTACGCGTCGCATTCGGTGGCGGTTGAGGAGTTGCAGGAGCGCCTGGTCGAGGCTCTCAGTGGGATCGAGCCGGTGTCGTGTGGTGTGCCGTTCTTTTCGACTGCGACGGGAGCGCTCTTGGATACGGCGGAGCTCGATGGGGAGTACTGGTATCGGAGTTTGCGTGAGCGGGTGCGGTTCGAGGAGGCGGTGCGAGCGCTGGCGGGTGACGCAAGTGCGTTCATTGAGGTGAGTCCGCATCCGGTGTTGGGTATCGCGGTGGAAGAGACGCTCGAAGATATGGGCGTTGACGGGCGTGTCGGCGTGTTGGGCTCGCTGCGGCGCGGCGAGGGTGGCCTGGAGCGGTTCGTGCACTCGCTCGCGGAGGCGTGGGTGGCGGGTGCCGCGGTCGACTGGGGTGGGTTCTTCGCCGGCAGCGGCGCGCGGCGGGTGGATCTGCCGAAATACGCGTTTCAGCGGGAGCGCTACTGGCTGAGCCCGGGGGCTGGTGTGGGTGATGTGAGCGGCGCGGGGCTGGGCGTGGCCGATCATCCGCTGCTGGGCGCGGCGGTGCAGGTCGCGGGTGGCGAGGGGTGGTTGTTCACGAGCCGGCTCTCGCTCGACACCCACGCGTGGCTCGCCGATCACGTCGTGTTCGAGACCGTCGTGGTACCCGGCACGGCGCTGCTCGAGCTCGTGCTGGCGGCAGGTCGCATGGCGGGCTGCGAGACCGTGGAGGAGCTGACCTTCGAAGCGCCGCTGGTGCTCACCCCGGACGGCGCGGCGCAGCTGCAGGTGCTCCTCGGCGAGCCCGACGGGGACGGCCGCCGAGAGGTGAGCGTCCACTCCCGGCCGCAGGCGCAGGCCGAGGACTGGGATGGCGCGGATGGCGGCTGGACGCGGCACGCCAACGGGGCGCTGCTGACGGGCGCCGCCGACGCCCCGGAGACGGCGGTCTCCGCGGTCGCTGACGCTGCGGGGGCGGCCGGTCTCGGTGTACGAGGGCTCGGGCCGCAGTGGCCGCCGGCAGGTGCCCGGGAGCTCGACGCCGGGCTCCTTTATGACCGCCTGATCGAAACTGGGTTCGGCTATGGCCCGCTGTTCCAGGGCGTCAGGGCGGCGTGGCGTAAAGATGGAGAGATCTATACCGAGGTGACGCTCGAAGGGGACGCGGCGATGGACGCTGCGAGGTTCGGCGTCCACCCCGCGCTCCTGGACGCGGCGCTGCACGGCCTGTACTTCCTCGCCACGGAGGACGAGTCCGAGTCGGGCTTGCTGCCTCTCCCGTTCTCGCTGGGCGGCGTGAGCGTCGCGCGCCGGGGCGCCGCGTCGCTGCGGGTGCGACTGACGCGCACCGAGGAGGGCACGACGAGCGTGGCCGTATGGGACGAGACCGGCGAGCCGGTGCTGGCGATCAGCACGCTGGCGCACCGCCCGGTGCAGGCCAGCCAGTTGGCGGGCGCGCAGCGCGAGGATCGGGGCTCGCTGTTCCGCAATGTGTGGGTTGAGGCGCTGCCCGCCGCCGGCGCCGGCGAGCAGCCACGTATCGTCACCCTCGGCGAAACGGCGCCGCCGGACATTGAGGGCGATCGATACGAGGACCTGGCCGCGCTTGCGCAGGCGATCGAGGAGGGCGAGCCGGCGCCCGACTACGTGTTCGTGTCCGCTCCTGTCGCCCCGCCGGACGATGCAGACGGCGGGCTGGCGCGGATGGCACGCGCTGGTGCGCGGCAGACGCTCGAGCTGCTGCAGGCGTGGCTGGCACAGCCGGGGCTCGCGGAATCGCAGCTCGTGCTCCTGACCCGGGGCGCGGTGGCGCTCATGGACGGGGAGGCTCCCGATCTCGCCGCCGCGCCGATCTGGGGCCTGGCGCGCAGCGCCCAGTCCGAGAACCCCGGGCGCGTGGCGCTCGTCGACCTCGACGCCTCCGGGGAGGCCGACGCGGTGCAAGAGCCCCGGATCGCGTGGCCCGCGCTGCTCGCGGCCGAAGAGCCGCAGCTGGCGCTGCGGGGCGGGAAGGCGTATGTGCCGCGACTGGAGTCGATACCCGCGACGCCGGACGCGGCGCCCGCGCTCGACCCCGCCGGCACGGTGCTCGTCACCGGCGGTACCGGTGGCCTGGGGGCGCTCGTGGCGCGGCACCTCGCCGGCGAGCGCGGCGCACGGCACCTGCTGTTGGCGAGTCGCAGCGGCCCGCAGGCCGCGGGGGCGCAGGAGCTCCTCGCCGAGCTTCGAGAGCTTGGCTGCAAGGCGCGCGTGGCGGCGTGCGACGTGACCGATCGCCGCGAGCTGGAGGCGCTGATCGACTCGATTCCCGCCGAGCATCCGCTGCGGGTGGTGGTTCACACAGCCGGTGTGTTGGAGGACGGGCTGGTCCAGTCGCTCACCGCCGAGCAGTTGGAGCGCGTGATGCTCCCCAAGGTCGACGCGGCGCTGCACCTGCACGAGCTCACGCGCGAGCTCGAGCTCTCCGAGCTCGTGCTGTTCTCCTCCGCCGCGGCCCTGTTCGGTGGCGCCGGCCAGGCCAACTACGCGGCCGCGAACGCCTTCATGGATGCGCTGGCGCAGCACCGTCGCGCGCACGGGCTCCCCGGAAAATCGCTCGCCTGGGGCCTGTGGGAGCAGGCGAGCGGCATGACCGCCGATCTCGGCGAGCTCGACAGGGCACGGATGGCGCGCCTGGGGGTTAGCGCCCTGCCCTCCCAGAGCGGGCTGGAGCTGCTGGACGCGGGCCGTGGCGCCGAGCAGGCGCTGCTGGTCGCGATCCGCTTCGATCTGGGCGCCCTGCGCAAGCAGGCGCGGGTGGGCGTCCTGCCGGCGCTGCTGAGCGGGCTCGTGCGGATGCCTGCGCGGCGGTCACGCGGCGACGGGGGATCGCTCGCGCGGCGCCTCGCGGGGGTTCCGGAGAGCGAGTGGGACGCGGTCGTGCTGGAGCTCGTGCGCAGCGAAGCGGCGGCGGTCCTCGGCCGCGGCTCCGCCGCCGAGGTGGATCCCGAGCTCGCCTTCAAAGACCTCGGGTTCGATTCGCTGGGCGCCTTGGAGCTGCGCAACCGGCTGGTGCAGGCCACCGGGTTGCGGCTGCCCGCGACGCTCGTGTTCGACCACCCCAACTGCAGGGCGGTCGCAAAGCTCATGCGCTCCCGCGTGGAGGTGCGAGGCGGCGCGCAGGCGGCGAGCCGCAGGGCCCTCGCGCAGCGTGCGGGCAGCGACGAGCCGATCGCGCTCGTGGGGATGGCCTGCCGCTATCCGGGCGGCGTGAGCAGCCCGCGCGAGCTGTGGGAGCTGCTTGCCGAGGGCCGCGACGCGGCGTCGGGGTTCCCCCGCGACCGCGGCTGGGACCTGGCGGGCCTCTACGACCCCGATCCGGATCATCCGCGCACCAGTTACGTGCGCGAAGGCGGCTTCATCCACGACGTTGGCGACTTCGACGCGGACTTCTTCGGCATCAGGCCGCGCGAGGCGTTGACGATGGATCCGAACCAGCGGCTGCTGCTGGAAACGGCGTGGGAGGCGTTCGAGGATGCGGGGATCGATCCCACCTCGCTGCGCGGCAGCCAGACCGGGGTGTTCGCCGGCGTCACCTCCTCGTACTATGCGCTCAGGGTTCCCGAGCAGCTCGAGGGCCTGCAGCTGACGGGCAGCTCGCTGAGTGTGGCGTCGGGTCGCGTGTCGTACACGTTCGGGCTCGAGGGCCCGGCGGTGTCGGTCGACACGGCGTGCTCCTCCTCGCTGGTGGCGCTGCACCTGGCGTGCCGGGCGCTGCGCGACGGGGAGTGCGCGCTGGCGCTGGCCGGCGGCGCGACGCTGATGGCGACCCCGGCGATGTTCGTCGAGTTCAGCCGCCAGCGCGCGCTGGCCCCCGACGGGCGGTGCAAGGCCTACGCGGGTGCCGCCGACGGCACCGGTTTTTCCGAAGGCGTCGGCGTGCTGGTGCTGGAGCGGTTCTCCGACG
>JBIOEY010000101.1:0-8695 GCA_044446505.1 Solirubrobacterales bacterium | reverse complement strand
TGGGGGCGTGGTGGCCGGGCCCCCTGGGCCCTCCCCCGGGCCGGCACATGTCCCGGCCGGGGGCCCCTCGGGCCCCTGCCCGGCCGTTCGTATAGCCTGCGCTCCATGCTCTACGACGACGACGCGGACCTCGCACTGCTCGATGACAAGACCGTCGCGATCATCGGCTACGGCTCCCAGGGCCACGCCCACGCGCTGAACCTCAAGGACTCCGGCGTGCGGGTCGTGGTGGGCCTGCGCGAGGGCTCCGCCTCCGCCGCGCAGGCGCGCGAGCAGGGCCTGGAGGTGCTGAGCGTGGTCGAGGCGGCGAGCCGCGGCAACCTCGTGATGATGCTGGTTCCCGACGAGCTGCACCGCGAGGTGTGGGAGGCGGAGGTGCGCGACGGGATCGCCGCCGGGGACATGCTGCTGTTCGGCCACGGCTTCTCGATCCACTACGGCGAGGTGGCCCCGCCCCCGGGGGTGGACGTGGCGATGGTCGCGCCCAAGGGCCCCGGCCACCTCGTGCGCCGCCAGTTCGTGGAAGGCAGCGGGGTGCCCGGGCTGATCGCGGTCGCGCAGGACGCCACCGGCAGGGCGCGGGAGCTCGCGCTCGCGTACGCCAAGGGGATCGGCTGCACGCGCGGGGGTGTGATCGAGACGACCTTCAAGGACGAGACGGAGACGGACCTGTTCGGCGAGCAGGCGGTCCTCTGCGGCGGCGTCTCCGAGCTCGTGCAGGCCGGCTTCGAGACGCTCGTCGGCGCCGGCTACGACCCCGAGATGGCCTACTTCGAGTGCCTGCACGAGGTGAAGCTGATCGTCGATCTGATGTACGAGAAGGGCCTCGCGGGGATGCGCTACTCGATCTCGAACACCGCGGAGTACGGCGACTACACGCGCGGCAAGCGCGTGATCACCGAGGAGACCCGCGCCTCGATGCGCAAGATCCTCGCCGAGATCCAGTCCGGGGACTTCGCGCGCGAGTGGATCGCCGAGAACCGCGCCGGCCAGGAGAACTTCAAGCGGATGCGCGCCGAGCAGGCCGACACGCAGATCGAAGCCGTGGGCAAGGAGCTGCGCTCCCACATGGACTGGATCCAGACTTCGTTCTAGATGACGGCGGCGCAACTGGTCATCCCCGCCGAGCTGAAGCCCGCGGACGGGCGCTTCGGCTGCGGCCCTTCGAAGGTCCGCCCGGAGGCGCTGGCGCGGCTGGCGTCGGAGGGGGCGGCGCTGATGGGGACCTCGCACCGGCAGAAGCCGGTGAAGGCGCTCGTCGGGGAGATCCGCTCCGGCCTGCGCGATCTGTTCTCCCTGCCTGATGGGTACGAGGTCGCGCTCGGTAACGGCGGGGCGACTGCGTTCTGGGACGCCGCGGCTTGCGGGCTGATCGAGCGCCGCTCGTTGCACTTGACCTACGGCGAGTTCTCAGCGAAGTTCGCGCAGGTGTCGCGGGAGGCGCCATTCCTGGAGGAGCCCGCGGCGCTCCAGGCCGAGCCGGGCGACGCCCCCGACCCGGCGCGGGCCGGCCCCGCCGCCGCCGAGGCCGGGGCGGATGCGATCGGGTGGGCGCACAACGAGACCTCCACGGGCGTGATGGTCCCGGTGACGCGCCCCTCAACTTCTCCCAGTACCCCGTCCCCTCAGGACGGGGTTTCACCTGCCGCAGGCGAGGCGCTGGTGCTGATCGATGCGACATCGGGCGCGGGGGGGCTGCCGGTGGACGTCGCGCAGGCCGATGCCTACTACTTCGCGCCGCAGAAGAGCTTCGCGGCCGACGGCGGCTTGTGGGTGGCGCTGCTGAGCCCGGCAGCGCAGGAGCGGATCGCGAAGCTCGGAGACGCCAACGGATCGAACGGACGCTGGATACCGCAGTCGCTCTCGCTGGCGACGGCGCTGGAAAACTCGCTAAAAGACCAGACCTACAACACCCCGGCGGTGGCCACTCTCTTCCTGCTCGCCGATCAGATCCGCTGGATGCTCGACGGCGGGGGCCTCGACTGGTGCGTTGGGCGTACGACCGCCTCCTCTACTCACCTGTATGAGTGGGCGGAACGCACTCCCTACACGACGCCGTTCGTGGCCGACCCGGCGAAGCGCTCGCTGGTGGTGGGGACGATCGACTTCGCCGAGGAGGTGGACGCGGCGGCGGTGGCGGCGACGCTGCGGGCGAACGGGATCGTGGACACCGAGCCGTATCGCAAGCTGGGGCGCAACCAGCTGCGGATCGGGATGTTCCCCGCGGTCGAGCCGGCGGACGTGCAGGCGTTGACGGCCTGCATCGAGTGGGTCGTCGAGAGGATCGGAGCATGAGCGAGCGTCTGAAGGTCCTGGTGAAGGAGAAGATCGGCGACTCGGGCGTGGAGCTGCTGCGCGAGCACTTCGACGTTGACCTGGGCGTCGATTGGAGCGACGAGCAGCTGGCGGAGCGGATCGGCGAGTACCACGGCATCCTGATCCGCTCGGCGACGAAGCTGACCGCGGAGTTGATTGGGCGGGCGACCAACCTGCGCGCAATCGGGCGCGCGGGGGTGGGGGTGGACAACGTCGACGTGGAGGCGGCGACGAAGCGGGGGATCATCGTCGCGAACGCACCGCAGTCGAACGTGGTGACGGCGGCGGAGCACACGATGGCGCTGCTGCTGGCGCTGGCGCGCAACATCCCGCAGGCGTACGTGTCGCTGACCTCGGGGAAGTGGGAGCGCTCGAAGTTCTCCGGCGTGGAGCTGTACGAGAAGACGCTCGGGATCATCGGTTTCGGGCGGATCGGGCAGCTCGTCGCGGCGCGCGCGCGGGCCTTTCAGATGCACGTGGTCGCGTTCGACCCGTTCGTCAGCGCTGAGCGCTACCGCGAGCTGGGGGTCGAGAAGGCGCAGAACAGCGAGGAGATCTACGCGCAGGCGGACTTCATCACGATCCATCTCCCGAAGACGGATGAGACGAAGAACTGGCTGGGAGCGCAGGCATTTGCGCAGATGCGCGACGGGGTGCGGATCCTCAACGTCGCGCGCGGCGGGCTGATCGACGAAGCGGCGCTGCAGGAGGCGCTCGACTCCGGCAAGGTGGGCGGGGCGGCGCTCGACGTGTTTCCCTCGGAGCCGACGACCGAGCACCCGCTGTTCGGCTACCCGAACGTGATCGTGACCCCGCACCTGGGGGCCTCGACGGCGGAGGCCACGGACCGGGCGGGCTACCAGAGCGCCGAGCAGGTGGTGGCGGCGCTGACGGGCGGGGTGGTCTCCACGGCCGTCAACATCCCCTCGATCGGGGCGGAGGACATGGAGGTCCTGGGGCCGTTCCTGCCGCTGGCGAGACATCTGGGGCGCCTCGCGATGGAGCTCGCCGAGGGCAGCTCGGTGGAGCGCATCGAGGCGGCCTTCATGGGGCGCATCGCCGACTTCGACACGCGCCTGTTGACGCTCGCGGTGATCCAGGGCGCGCTGCAGGGCCGCACCGAGGAGCAGGTGAACCTCGTCAACGCGCCCTCGATGGCGCAGCAGCGCGGGATCGTGGTCGAGGAGAAGACGGTCTCCGAGGCGCAGGACTTCAACGAGCTGATCCGCGTCACGGTGATCGCGGGCGAGCGGAAGGTGGCGGTCGCCGGCACGGGGATCGGGCCGAACCGCGTACCGCACCTCGTCGAGGTCCAGGGCCGGCGCCTGACCGTCGAGCTCGAGCCGTTCGTGACGGTCTTCCGCTACGCGGACCTGCCGGGCATGATCGGCCGCGTCGGGACGATCTTCGGCAGCCACGGCATCAACATCTCCTCGGCGGCGGTCGGACACACCCCCGACGGCGACCGATCGAAGATCGGCCAGCACGCCGATGGCGAGGACCAGCGCCTCGCGGCGATGGTGGTCACGACCGACGCGGCGGTCCCGGCCGAGGTCGTCCGGGAGATCGTGGCCTCCGAGGGGTTCTACGGAGGCTGGGCGGTCGTACTCTCCTGAGGGGGTCGAGGGCCGGCGCGGGCTCGGCGTCCTCGATCGCTCGTGTGCAGAGCACACTTCGCTCACTGCGTCCTTGACCCGCTTGGCCCTCGACCCCCTCAGACGCGTTATTCGGATACTCTGGCGTCGGATGCGGGTCGTTGAGATATCGAAGCACGGCGGGCCGGATGTGTTGAAGGTGCGCGAGCGCCCGGACCCACCGCTCGGAAAGGGCGAGGTGCGGATCGAGGTCGCAGCGGCCGGCATCAACTTCGCGGACGTGATGGCGCGCATGGGGGTATACCCGGACGCGCCGAAGCCCCCGTGCGTGGTCGGCTACGAGGTGGGGGGCACGATCCTCGAGCTGGGCGAGGGCGTGGAGCATCTCAACCACGGCCAGCGCGTATTCGCGGGCACGAAATTCGGCGGCTACGCCTCGCAGGTGGTGGTCCCGGAGAGCGACGTCGTGGCGCTCCCCGACGGGCTGACCTTCGAGCAGGGCGCGGCGATCCCCGTCAACTACGCGACCGCGTGGGCGGGACTGATCGGTTATGGCAACCTGCAGCCGGGCGAGCGTGTGCTGATCCACTCGGCCGGAGGCGGCGTGGGAATCGCGGCGACGCAGATCGCCAAGCGCTACGGCGCCGAGGTCTATGGCACGGCCTCCCCGTCCAAGCACGCGCGCATCGCCGAGGTCGGCGTCGACTACCCGCTCGACTACACCAAGAGCGGCTGGGAGCAGGGCCTGCCGAAGTTCGACATCATCATGGACGCGATCGCGGGGAAGAGCTTCCGCCGCAGCTACAACCTGCTGCGCCCCGGCGGGCGCTTGGTGGCGTTCGGCGCCTCCGCGGTGGTGGCGGGAGAGAAGCGCAACCCGGTCTCCGCGCTGCGCACGGTGCTGCGGATGCCGCGCTTCAACATGATCAAGCAGATGTCCGAATCGAAGGCCGTGATCGGCCTGAACATGCTGAGCCTGTGGAAGGACCGTCAGACGCTCTCGCCGTGGATCGAGCCGCTGCGCGAGCTGATGGCGGACGGCACGATCGAGCCGGTGGTCGCGGGCGCGTTCAGCTTCGAGGAAGCGGGCGAGGCGCAGCGGATGATCACCGAGCGGCGCAACATCGGCAAGGTCGTGCTGACTCCCTGAAGTGATACCCTGAGGCGAGCATGTCGTTCCCTGCGTCTCTTGCAATTCGACTTCTTCTGCTCCCCCCGCGGGGGGAATAGCGCGTGGCGGCCGCGTAGCCGCATACCCAGCTGGAGGAAGTACGAAAGAGACCGAGTAAAGGAGCGTGAGCGACATGATGGGTACACCGGAGGAAGCGAACGGGGTAGAGGACGAGGACCGCCGCGTCCTGATCTTCGACACGACCCTGCGCGACGGGGAGCAGTCGCCGGGGATTGCGCTGAACACGGCGGAGAAGCTGGAGATCGCCCACCAGCTGGCGCGCCTGGGGGTGGACGTGATCGAGGCGGGCTTCCCGATCACCTCCCCGGGGGATTTCGAGGCGGTGCAGGCGATCGCCCGGGAGGTGGTCGATCCGGTGCCGCCGGTCATTGCGGGCCTGGCGCGCACCCACGTGGCGGACATCGACGCGGCGTGGGAGGCGGTGCGCGACGCGGAGCGCCCGCGGATTCACACGTTCATCTCGACCTCGGACATCCACATCGTGCACCAGCTGCAAACCACGCGCGAGGACGTGAAGGGCCAGGCGCGGGCGGCGGTGGCGCACGCGAAGGAATACCTGGAGGACGTGGAGTTCTCGCCGATGGACGCGACTCGCTCGGAGGTGGAGTTCACCGCGGAGGTGGTGTCGATCGCGATCGAGGAGGGCGCCACGACGATCAACATCCCGGACACGGTGGGCTACGCGATGCCCCACGAGTTCCAGGCGTTCCTGGCGAGGCTGTACGAGCTGGTGCCGGAGCTGCACGGGGTGGTGCTGTCGGTGCACTGCCACGACGACCTGGGCCTGGCGGTGGCTAACTCGTTCGCGGGCGTGCTGGCGGGCGCCCGCCAGGTGGAGTGTGCCGTCAACGGCATCGGAGAGCGTGCCGGCAATGCGTCGCTGGAGGAGATCGTGATGCTGCTGCGCACGCGCCGGGCGGACGTGGGTCTGGACACAACGGTGAACACTCGCGAGCTGGCGCGCACGAGCCGGCTGGTCTCGCGTTTGACCGGTTATGCGGTGCAGCCGAACAAGGCAATCGTGGGCCGCAACGCGTTCGCGCACGAGTCGGGCATCCACCAGGATGGGGTGCTGAAGGAGCGCACGACGTACGAGATCATGGACGCGAGGTCGGTGGGCCTCGACTCCAACTCGATCGTGCTGGGCAAGCACTCCGGGCGCCACGCCCTGCGCGATGCGCTCGCGGAGATGGGCTTCGAGGTCGGCGGCCAGGCTTTGAACACGGCGTTCAAGCGCTTCAAGGAGATCGCGGACAAGAAGAAGAGCGTCACGGCGATGGACCTGGAGGCGCTGGTGACGGACGAGCTGCGGGGTGAGATACCGGGCTACACGCTCGAGTGGTTCGAGGTGGAGGCATCCTCGCGGCGTCCCCCGCACGCGCGCGTGGCGGTGCGGCTGCCGGAGGGCGAGCTGGCGGAGGGCTCGTTCACGGGCGACGGCCCGATCGACGCGGTGCTCGCGGCGATCAACGCGGCGGCGGGCACGCGGGCGAAGCTGCGGGACTTCAAGATCGGCGCGGTCACGGAGGGCCAGGACGCGCTGGGGGAGGTCTCGGTGGTGGTCGAGATCGACGGGCAGTCGGGCTCGGGGCAGGCGCTCTCGACGGACGTGATCGAGGCCGCGGCGCACGCATACGTGCGCGCGCTGTCGGTTGCCCGAGCCAGGGCGTTGGAACCGAAGGACGCGCTCGGACTGCCCGCGACGGCGCCATGACGATGCCGAAGAGCATGTTCGAGAAGATCTGGGAGGCGCACGAGGTGGCGCCTGGCCTCCTGTACATCGACCTGCACCTAGTGCATGAGGTGACGAGCCCGCAGGCGTTCGACGGGCTGCGCCTGGCCGGCCGCGGGGTGCGCCGCCCTGACCGCACGCTGGCGACGGCGGACCACAACACGCCGACGGACGGCACGCCGAACGCGGCGGCGATCAGGGAAGAGCTCTCGCGGGTGCAGGTGCAGACGCTGGAGCGCAACTGCGCGGAGTTCGGGGTGCCGGTCTATTCGCTGGGCTCCGACCGGCAGGGGATCGTGCACGTGATCGGCCCGGAGCTGGGGGTGACGCAGCCGGGCATGACGATCGTGTGCGGGGACTCGCACACCGCGTCACATGGCGCGTTCGGGGCGCTGGCGTTCGGGATCGGCACGAGCGAGGTGGAGCACGTGCTGGCGACGCAGTGCATGGTGCAGCGGCGCCCGCACTCGATGCGGATCAGCTACGAGGGGGAGCTGGGCTTCGGAGTGACGGCGAAGGACCTGATCCTCGCCACGATCGGGCAGATGGGCGTTGGCGGGGCCACGGGCCACGTGGTCGAGTATGCGGGCTCGGTGATCGAGGGTCTCTCGATGGAGGGGCGGATGACGGTCTGCAACATGACGATCGAGGGCGGCGGGCGCGCGGGGATGATCGCGCCGGACGAGACGACGTTCGCGTGGTTCGTCGATCGCGAGCGCCCGGGCGCCCCGAAGGGCGCGGAGCTCGAAGCGGCGTTCGTGCGCTGGAGCGAGCTGGCAAGCGAGCAGGGCGCGAGCTTCGACAGGGAGCTCGTGGTGGACGCCGCGGCGCTCTCCCCGCAGGTGACGTGGGGCACGACGCCGGCGATGGTCACGGACGTGACCGGACGGGTGCCGGCGCCGGAGCAGTTCTCGAGCCAGTCCGAGCGCGAGGCGGCGGAGCGGGCGCTTCACTACATGGCGCTTGAGCCGGGCACGCCGATCGAGGAGATCGCGATCGACAGGGTGTTCATCGGCTCGTGCACGAACTCGCGGATCGGCGACCTGCGCGCCGCTGCGGAGGTGGTCGCGGGGCGCCGGGTGGCCTCCAGTGTGAACGCGATGGTGGTGCCGGGCTCCCAGCAGGTGAAGGCGCAGGCCGAGGCGGAGGGCCTCGACCGGATCTTCCGCGACGCGGGCTTCGACTGGCGGGTGGCGGGCTGCTCGATGTGCCTGGGGATGAACCCGGACACGCTCGCCCCGGGGGAGCGGTGCGCGTCGACGTCGAACCGCAACTTCGAGGGCCGCCAGGGCCGTGGCGGGCGCACGCACCTCGTTTCACCACAGATGGCTGCCGCGGCCGCGATCGAGGGGCACTTCACCGATATCCGTGACTGGCACTGAGAGGACGAGATGGAGCCGATAGAGACAATCTCCGGCGCGGTCAGTCACCTCGATCGCTCCAACGTGGACACCGACCAGATCATGCCGAAGCAGTTCCTCAAGCGGGTGGAGCGCTCGGGCTTCGGGGAGTTCCTCTTCTACGACTGGGCGAAGGAGCCGGGCTGGGAGCTGCCGGCCAATCCGATTCTCGTGGCGGGGGAGAACTTTGGCTGCGGCTCCTCGCGCGAGCACGCCCCGTGGGGCCTTGAGGACTACGGCTTCAGGGCGATCGTGGCGCCGTCGTTCGCGGACATCTTCTACTCGAACTGCACGAAGATCGGGCTGCTGCCGGTGGTTCTGAGCGAGGAGCACTGCCGCGCGCTGGCGGAGGCGGGGGAGGGCCAGGTCGATCTGCAGGCCCAGGAGGTGCGCTACCCAGGGTCCGACGGTGAGCTGGTGACGGTGCCGTTTGAGATCGACGCCGAGATCCGGCGGCGGC
>JBIOEY010000100.1:0-8697 GCA_044446505.1 Solirubrobacterales bacterium | reverse complement strand
CGGGCGGCTTCGAATCGGGCCTCCCCATCCAGCACAAGGCGATCCCCGGGTGGGCGCTGCGCCTGCTGGTCGGGGCGCTGCTGCTGCCCGCGCTGGCGGCGCTCGGCGACGGCCTCGCCCGCCTGCGCCGGCGCGGGGAGCCCGTGGGGCGCTCGCTCCTGTGGGCGCTCGCGTGCGGGCTCCCGTTCCTCCTGGGCGCCCTGTTCGCGATCCTGCTCGGGCGGCTCGACGCGATCCCCGCGCCCCGGCCGCCGGTCTCCCCCGCGGCGCTCCCGTTCGACGGCACCGCCCTGAAGGCCGTGCTCGCGGTGGCGCTCGTGCTGGTGCTCGCGTGGCTCGGATGGCCCGCGCTGATGCGCAGGCTCGGCCTCGCGATCCGCCCGCGCACCGACGCCGCCGTGCTCGCCCCGCTGCTCGTGCTGGGCGCCCTCGCCGCGGTGGTGTGGGTGTTCGATCCGCTCACCGCGCTGCTGCTCACGCCCGCCCTGCACCTGTGGCTCCTGTTCGCCTCCCCGCTGTGGCCCCCCGGGGGATCGAGCTCCTCCCGCGCTGGCGGGCGGGTCCTGATTTGGCCGCTCGGCCTGCTGGCGCTCGGCCTGGCCCCCCTGGCGCTGCTCGCGGCCTTCTACGCCACGCAGCTCGAATTGGGGCTCGGGGTGGTGGCGCATACCGCGGTGCTGCTGCTCGCGGGCGGGCGCGTGGGGGTCGCGGGGGCCGTGCTGTGGAGCGCCGCGCTCGGCGTGCCCGCCGCCCTTCTGCTGGTGGCGCTCGCCGCGCCGCCCGTAGACGATTCGAGACTCGATGGGCCGCACGACGGGATCGGCGAGTACGAGGCGATCACAGTCAGGGGGCCGGTGTCCTACGCTGGCCCGGGATCGCTCGGCGGCACCGAGTCCGCCCTGCGGCGCTGACCTTGTCCGGCATCCTCTACACCACCAGGCCCCCCGCGCGCAAGGGCCGCCGCGGCAGGCACGATCGCTCGCCCCGGCCCCGCGCGCTGCGGGCGCTCTCGACGGCACTGATCCTCGTGGGGGCGCTGGCCTTGCTCGACGCCGCGGTCACGCTCGTGTGGCAGGAGCCGCTCTCCGCGCTGTACGCGCGCCTGGAGCAGGACCACCTCCGGGGGGCGCTGCGCAAGCTCGAACGCGCCCCGCCGACGGCGCCCGAGCGCATGCGCCTCGCGCGGCTCGCCGGCGAGCGCCGGCGGGTCTCCTACCTTGCGGGCGAGCTCGCGCGCCACGCCACGCTCGGCAGCGCGGTGGGCAGCATCCACATTCCCCGGATCGGAGCGAGCTTCGTGATGGTGTACGGGACGGGCGCCGAAGAACTGGAGAAGGGGCCGGGGATCTACACGCAGAGCGTCTATCCCCAGAGTCGTGTCCCCGGCCTCGGGGCCACCACGGCGATCGCCGGGCACCGCACCACGTTCCTCGAGCCCTTCCGCCACATCGACGCGCTGCGCGGCGGCGACCGGATCGTGCTCGACATGCCCTACGCACACTTCACCTACACCGTCACCGGACACCGGATCGTCGCGCCCTCCGACGTCGCCGCCGTGATCGGGAACGCCGGCCACAGCCGCCTCGTGCTCTCCGCGTGTACGCCACTGTTCAGCGCCGCCGAGCGCCTGCTCGTGTACGCCCGCCTCACCCGCACCGTGCCCGTCGGCGCGGCGAGGATTGGTGGGCTCCGATTTACGCGGCGGCCGTCTGCGCCACCGCTCGCGCCGCCAGCGCCACTGCCTCAGCCGCAAGTGTGAACGGCCGCGGCTGCTCGGCGGCCGGGACGAGCGGCGCCGGCTCATCCGCGGCGAGCGCCACCGCTTCCGCTGCCAGCGCCACTGCCTCGGCGGCGATCGTGAACGGCACGGGGCCCTCCGAGGCGGGAGCGAGCGCCCCCTGCGCCCCCGCCGGCCGCAGCGGCGCGATCTTTTCGCCGGCCGCTGCGAGCGCCGCCGGCCGCTCGAGGGGCGACACCGGCGAAGCCGGGGCCTGTGTGGTCGCGGAGAGCGCCCGCGCGGGTTCGATGCGCCGGCGTCCGAGCACCGCGAGCACCGCGGCCAGCGCCACGCCCGCGCAGCCCAGCGCGAACGCCGCGCCGGGGCCGCGGGCGTCGATCAGCGAGCCCCCCAGCGCCGACCCGCCCGCCATCCCGGCGACGGTCGCGGCGCGGTGCCACGTGAACGCCTCCGTGACGGTCCCCGCCGGCGCGAGCGCCCCGACGAGCGAGAATTGGCAGGAGATCATCGGCGCCAGGCAGAGCCCGGCGAGCACGCTCAGCCCGAACGTTGCGGCGAGCGAGGGAGCGGCGATCAGCGGCGCGACGGCGAGCGCCATCGCGATCAGCACCGCGGTGTAGCGCCGGCCGATCGGCAGCCCCCAGCTCCGCGCGGAGTAGATCAGGCCGCCGGTCATGCTGCCGAGGCTGAACAGGGCGAGCAGCGGCCCGGAGGACCAGCGCGCGCCCTCCCGCGCCGCGAGCGCGGGCAGCCCAACCTCGACCGCCCCGATCACCACGCCCGCGAGCACCACCGTGTAGAGCAGCACGCGCAGGTTGGGACTGGCGCTCAGCGCGTTCCTTCGCGAACGCTCCCCCCCGTCCACCTGCCAGCCGCGGGAGAGCGTGGCGGTGGCGAAGTACACGGTCCCGCAGATCGTGAGCGCGGCGCACAGCAGCACGGCCGCGGCGGGCGAGGCGAACCCCGCCACCGAGCCCACCAGCAGCGGGCCGAGCGTCCAGATGGTCTCCTGCGTGGTGGCGTCGAACCCGTAGGCCGTCTCGAGCTGCTCGCCGTGGGCGACGTCGGCCCACAGCGCGCGTGTGCAGCCCGCGATCGGCGGCAGCAGGGCGCCGGCGAGCGCCGTCAGCGCGACGATCACCGCTGCCGCCGTGCCGGTCTGCGCGAAGATCACGAGTGCGACCAGCGCCAGCGCCTGGCCGGCCGCGGCGGGCAGCAGCACCGGCGTCTGCCCGCGCCGATCGACGAGCGCCCCCAGCAGCGGCCCCGTGAGGGCGCCCGTCATCGTGAACGCTCCCACCGCGAGGCCCGCCACGAGGAAGGAGCCCGTCCTCGCGTCGACGAACAGCAGGATCGCCAGCGAGAACATGCCCGTGGGCAGGCGCCCCAGCACCGAGCTGACCAGCAGCCGGCCGACGCCCGGCACGGCAAACAGAGCGCGGTAGCGGGCGGTCACCTCGTGCTCGCGATCACGTCGTGCTGGGGCCGGGTCCCTCTAGGCTCGCACGCCTGGATGCTGCCGACGGCCATCGCCCAAGCGTCTCATGCCACCGACTCGGGCTGCGCGGCGCCCGCGGGCTCCACGGGCGTGGCGCTCGCGGCCTCCTCGGGGGCGCTCGCCTGCTCCACGGGCCGCAGCTCGCCCATCCCGGCGAGCTCCTCCAGCGCCGCGATCAGCGTGTCGATCTCGGCGTCGGTGTTCGCCGCGGTGATCTGCACGCGGAAGCCGACCTCCTCGCGGGGGACCAGCGGGTACGCGGCGAGCGTGACGTACACCCCGCGGTCGAACAGCAGCTGCCCCACCTCCCCGATGCGCTGATGGTCGCGCAGCGGGATCTCGACGATCGGCAGGCCCGAGTGATTGGGGGTCGCGACTCCGAGTCGCGCCAGGCACTCGAGCACGCGCCGGGTGTGCCCCCAGATCACCTCGCGCAGCTCCTCCCCGCGGCGCTCGTTCACGTCGAAGCCCACGAGCGTCGTCGCCAGCGAGGCGACCGGGGAGGGCCCCGAGTACAGGTAGGGCGGCGCCGCGACCTTCAGCAGCTCCTTCATCTCGGTTGGGCACGCGATGAACGCGAGCAGCGAGGAGTAGGACTTCGAGAAGCCCCCCACCAGGATCAGGTTCTCGTAGCACTCGTCGTAGTAGCGGACGATGCTGTTGCCGCGCATCCCGTACGGGCAGCGCTCGCCCGGGCCGCGCTCGCCGATCACCCCGAAGCCGTGGGCGTCGTCCACGTACAGCAGCGCGCCGTGCTCGCGGGCGACCCGCGCGAAGGTGCGGATGTCGGGCGGGTTGCCGGTCATGCTGTTGACCCCGTCCATGCACACCAGCCGCCTGCCGCTCGGCGCCCCGCGCAGCAGCTGCTCGAGGTGCTGGGGGTCTTCGAAGCGGAAGCGCTGCACGGTGGCGCCCCGCGCGCGCGCCATCTGGGCACCGTCGTAGATCGTCTTGTGCGCCCGCGAGTCGAGGAAGATCGTGCCGGACTCCGCGAGCACCGGGATCGTCGAGAGGTGGATGTGGGTGATCGTCGGCAGCACCAGCGAGTCCGCGCTGCCCAGCAGCGCCGTGAGGCGCTCCTCGATCTGCTCGTACAGCACCGGGCTGCCCAGCAGCCGCGACCAGCTCGGGTGCGTGCCCCACGCGTCCAGGTACGCCGGCACCGCCTCGATGATCTCCCGGTCGAGATCGAACCCGAGGTAGTTGCAGGAGGCGAAGTCCGCCAGCCACTGCGAGCCGACGCGGATCATGCGCCCGTCGATCTCGTCGATCACCGCGTCCATCATCGGGTGCGCGCGCGTCAGGTCCGTCAGGTCGCGCAGCGCCTCGGAGTGGCTCTCGCTCCGCGCCCGTCCGCGCCGCCCGTTGCCGTTCTGGTCGTGCCCGTCGTGCCCGTTCGACGAGGGCTCCGCGCCCAGCGCCGCGCCGATCCGCGCTCGCCCGACCGCGCCGTCGATCGGGTCTCCGTTGTCGATCGGCTCCCGCTCATCCCGCTCCGCAGCAAGTCCCGCGATCTGGTCCGGCTCGGCCGCGCCGTCGGTCTCGTCCCGCTCGAGCCCGCCGTTCGGCTGGGCGCGCAGGAGCGTCTCGAGGTCGATCGCCGGCAGCGGCCGTGAGAGCGCGTAGCCCTGCACGAGCTCGCACTTGTTCGCCACGAGCGAGCTCCACGTCACCTGATCCTCGATCCCCTCGGCGACGACGCGGATGCCGATGCTGTGCGCGAGCTGGATCGTTGCCTGCACGATCGCCGCGTCGACCGGATCGGTGGTCATCCGTCCGACGAACGAGCGGTCGATCTTGACCTCCCCGACGGGCAGCGACTTGAGGTGGGTCAGCGACGAGAAGCCCGTGCCGAAGTCATCGAGCGAGAGGCCGAGGCCGAGCTCGCCGAGCTGCGCGAGAACGTCGCCGACGCGCACGGGGTCGGCGAGGACCATGTTCTCGGTGACCTCAAGCACGAGCGCCTCCGGGGGCAGCCCGTGGTCGGCCAGCGTCTGGGCGACCTCTGCCGGGAACTGCGTGTCCTGGAGATCGGCCACCGTCGTGTTCACCGCGACGTGCAGGTCGAAGCCGGCGTCACGCCACAACCGAATCTGGCTCAGCGCGAGGTGGAGCATCCTGCGCGTCAGCGCCCGCCCCAGACCGGCCTGCTCGGCGACGGTCACGAACTCCACCGGTGAGATCAGTCCCCGCACCGGATGGCGCCAGCGCACCAGCGCCTCGACGCCGACGATCCTGCGGGTGCCGGCGTCGGCCTTGGGCTGAAAGTGGGCTTCGATCTCTCCCGCCTCCAGCGCGTGCGAGAGTTCGCCGGCGAGTGTCAGACGCTCCAGCGAGTGTTTGTCGCGCTCCCGCGCGTAGCAGGCATACCCCGATTGCGCGGCCTTGGCCTCGTACATCGCGACGTCGGCGTGCTGCATCAGCTGTTCGTCGTTCTCGGCGTGCTCGGGGAACAGCGCGATCCCGATGCTCGCCGTCACGCGCAGGCCCACGCTCTTGATCGGGAACGGCTGGGCGATCGCCTTCAGGATCTTCTCCGCGACCATCTCCGCGCTCGCGCCGTCGCTGGAATCGGACAGCAGCACCCCGAACTCGTCGCCGCCCAGGCGCGCGGCCGTGTCGCTGGCGCGCAGCACCGTGCGCAGCCGTTCGCCCACCTGGCACAGCAGCTGGTCCCCGGCGTCGTGGCCGAGCGTGTCGTTGAGCTCCTTGAAGTGGTCGAGGTCGACGAGCAGGAGCGCCACGCTGGCGCCGGTCGCCCTGCTGGCGATGATCCCGTCGTGCACCCGCCGCAGGAAGTGGCGGCGGTTGGGCATCGAGGTGAGGTCGTCCGTCATCGCCTGGCGCCGGGTTTCAGCGAGCGCGCGCACGTCGCGGAACGTGAGTGTTATGCGCGCGAACGCGAACACCATCGTCCCCATCGCGAGGGTCAGCGCGAGCGGGTCCAGGCGGCTGAAGTGGTCGTAGACGAGCAGCCCGAGCGCGCTCACGGTGAACGCGGCGGGGATCGCAAGCACCCCGGCGCTGGGGACGGTTTCGGCCTCGAGCGTCGCCCCCGGCTGCCATGCGGCGAGCGCCAGCAGCATCACGCCGATGTCGTAGGTCATGTTCGTCAGGCTGCTCGGAGCCGACGCCCCCCCGGCCACCTGCAGCGCGTACAGGCAGTCCGCCGCGGCCAGCGCGATGAAGCCGATGCCCAGCATCGCCCACATCCGGTCCAGCCGCCAGCCGCGCAGCGCGAGCACTCCCACCACCAGGGCGGCGAGCAGCAGGTCGCAGAGCGGGTAGGCCATCTCGGTGATCACGGCCGCCGTGTCCCCCGACACCGACGCGAGGACGGGGCGCACCACGATCGCTGCCCCGATCGCCGCAATCCCGAGCCCGGCGATGATCCCGTCCAGCCACATCCGCGCCGGCACCCGCCGCTCCCGGACCCGCGCGAGGCCCACGATCCCGATGTAGCACGCGGGGTACAGGGTCAGCCACAGCCCGTCGCAGATCGACGGGATCGGGGGGTTGGAGAGGTGTTCGATCCACGCCGCCCACAGCACGTTGCCGAGGCCGTAGATCGAGATGCCGAACGCGAAGATCATCCACGATTTCCGCGCCTCCATCGTGCGCAGGGCGCGCCAGCTCACGATCACCCCCACGAGGATGTAGACCGCGGAGGTGAGCCAGTCGCGGATCGGCTGTTCGACGGAGTCCCCGCCGATCCCGAAGATCGCGTGCGCTCCGGTGGCGCCGACGATCGCGATCAGGACGCCCGTGGCAACGGCCAACATGCGACGCTCGGATGACTTCAGCCCCGAAGAGAGCGGCAGCAGTGTTGTGCCCATGGCACGGATATCGGACAACCAGAATATATCTTTACCGTTGGCATATTCGAGTAGTCCTATGTATCCCGGGCCGGTGCTCCGATTTGGCTGAGCGTCCTACCTACCAGCGGTGCTCGAACCCCTCCAGACGCTGAACGCGGCCCTCTCCGTCCAGCAGCGCCACGCCCGGAGTCTCGGGCGCCTCGGCGCGCACCACCCGGCCGATCCACGTGACGCTTGTGGCTCCCCTCTCCTCCACTGCCCGCTCGGCCCGCTCGCGATCCTCGGGGGCCACGCAGAAGCAGAGCTCGTAATCTTCGCCGCCCTCCGCGGCCATCTGCCACGGTGGCAGTCCTAGCTCCGTGGCGATCTCGGTGAGCCCCTCCTCCAGCGGGAGGCTCCCGAGGTCGATCTCCAGGAGCGCTCCGCTCGCGCGTCCGAGGTGGCCGGCGTCGGTCGCGAGGCCGTCGGAGAGGTCGATCATCGCGTGTGCCCCGACGGCTGCCAGCGCACGGCCCTCGGCGAGACGCGGAACCGGGTGGCGCAGCCGGGAGAGCGCGGCCTGCCCAGCCGGCCCGGCTCGCCCCTCCGACCCGACCCTCTCCAACCCGACTTGCTCCTCCGACCATACCTTCTCCGACTCGGCTCGCCCTTCCAACACGGCCAGCTCCGCCCCGGCTCCGCCGAGGCGGCCCGTCACCCCCACAAAATCTCCGGGCCGGGCCCCGTCGCGGCCGACGAGCTCGTCCGCGGAGTCGGCCCAGCCGACGGCCGTCACCGACACGGTGAGCACCGGCGCCGCGACGACGTCCCCGCCGAGGATCGCGGTGCCGCTCGCTTCTGCCAGATCGTGGGCGCCGCGCACCAGCTCGAGCGCCTCCCGCTCGGTGAATCCCGCGGGCAGGCCGAGCACGAGGTACGCCTCGCCCGGCTCGGCTCCCATCGCGGCGAGATCGGAGAGCGCCGCGGCGAGAGCCCGCCAGCCGACCTGCGCGGGCGTCATCCATCCATCTGACTGAAGAGGGGCCCGGCTCGGCGGCCTTCGGCCGCCTGCGCCACCCTCTTGGCCCAGGCGAAAGTGGACCCCCTCGATCATCGCGTCCACCGAGGTCACGCACACCGCCCGGGCGCGCACCACGGCGGCGTCGTCGCCGATCCCCCGCAGCACCCGCCCGCCCGTCGGGCCGATCTCTGCCGCGATGGCTTCGATCAGGGAGAGCTCCCGACTTGCCACGGGTGCTCTAGCGATGCCGGTAGACGATCCGCGCGCGGTCCAGGTCGTAGGGGGAGAGCTCGCAGCGCACGCGATCCCCGGGGAGGATGCGGATCCTGAAGCGGCGCATCTTGCCGGCGACGTGCCCGAGCACGACATGATCGTTGTCGAGCTTCACGCGGAACATCGCGTTGGGCAGCGCCTCGATCACCTCGCCCTCGAATTCGACCTTGTCCTCCTTTGCCACGCGTCATCCCATCTGGGCCACCTGTCCCCCGGCGGGGTGCGGCTCCTTGTCTTTGGTCTTGTGCAATCAAACTACCAGCGCGCCGTCCACGTCGGTGTGCGGCTCGCCTGCGAGCGCACATCAGTTCGGCGCCGCGCCGCCGGTTTTCCTCACAGTGGGCTGCGGCGAGGGCGCTTCACTCGGAGG
>JBIOEY010000099.1:0-8795 GCA_044446505.1 Solirubrobacterales bacterium | reverse complement strand
CTCGACACGGGCGGCACCGGCAAGGGGCTCTGCGCCGACGCCCTCGCGCACCGGCTCGCCGGGTACACCCGCTTCGTCGTGGACTGCGGCGGGGACCTCACGATCGGCGGGGTCGGCGCCCAGCTTGAGCCCTACGAGGTCGAGATCGAGCACCCCCTCACCGGCGAGGCGATCCGCACCGTGCGCGTCGCCGCCGGCGGGGTCGCCACCTCCGGCCTCAACGTCCGCGTCTGGCGCACCCCCCAGGGCGGCTTCGCCCACCACCTGCTCGACCCCTCCACCGGCCTGCCCGCCTGGACCGGGCTGATCGGGGTCACCGCGCTCGCCCCCACCGCGCTGGAGGCCGAGACGCTCGCCAAGACCGCCCTGCTGCTTGGGCCGCTCGGCGCCCGCCGCGTGCTCGCCGAGCACGGCGGGGTCACCGTCCGCGAGGACGGCGACGTCGAGGAGATCGGCCCGCTCGATCTCGCGCGCGGCGCGCTCCAGCCGCTGGGAGGGGCCGCGTGATGGGCGCTGCCGGAGCACACGCTCGTGCGGGGGGTGCCCCCGACGGCGACCCCGGACCCCAACCACCTGTCCGGGCGGGCCGCTTGATGGCGGCTCGGGACCCCAACCATCTGCTTGGAGGAGCCGCCTGATGGCGCCCAAGGACCCCACCCCCTACCTCTGGTGGCTCGTCAGCCGCTCCGCCGGGATCGTCGCGCTCGGCCTCGTCACGATCGCCGTGCTGCTCGGGCTCACGATGTCCACCAAGCTCCTGCGCCGCCCCGGCGTCGGGCGCACGCTGATGCGCCTGCACGAGCACGTCGCGCTCGTCGCGCTCGCCGCGATCGTCGTGCACGGCCTTTCGCTGCTCGGCGACCACTGGCTCGCGCCCGGCTTGCGCGGGATCGCGATCCCCTTCGCGATGTCCTACCGCCCGCTCTTCACCGGCCTCGGCATCGTCGCCGGCTACCTCGCCGCGCTGCTCGCCCTCAGCTTCTACGTGCGCCGGCGCATCGGGGTCAAGCTGTGGCGCAAGCTCCACCGTGCCACCGTGCTCGTCTGGGCGCTCGGCGTGCTCCACACCCTCGGCGCCGGCAGCGACGCCGCCACCCAGTGGCTGCGCGCCTTCGCGCTGCTCCCCGCGATCCCGATCGCCTACCTGCTGGTGCTGCGCGTCGCCGGGGGCCGCAAGCGGAGCGTCGCCGCGGGACGCGCCGGGAGCGCTGCGCAGGCCCGTGAGCGGGGTCTTGCCCAGGGGCGCGCCGCGGATGCCGGCCGCAGGACCCCCGCGGCGTCGCGGCCACGAAGAGCCCCGACCAAGATCGAGCCCGCCACCGCGGACTCCGCTACCTGAATGGAGTAAACGAGATGGCCCACATACCCGTGATCGACCAGTCCGCCTGCATCGCGCACGCCGAGTGCGAAGACATCGCCCCCGCCGTGTTCCACGTCGAGGACACCGCCACCGTCACCGGGACCGCCCCGCTGGCGCAGCTCATCGCGATTGCCGAGGCCTGCCCCACCGGCGCGATCAGCGTGATCGACGAGGAGACCGGCGAGCAGGTCTACCCGTGATCGTTTGCGCCCGCCCGCGACCTCCCCACTCGCTCGGGCGCTCGCCTCCTGTATTCGGCGAGTGCCCGGCGGGTTGGGAAGCCTCTGCCTACGACATCTCGGAGTACGCCGGCTCCCGCTCGGAGCGCTCGCGCTCCACGGCGGGGTCCTCATCGCGCTGGCGTTCGGGCTGCAGCACCGTGAGCGCGACCGCGAGCGCCGCCACGACCAATCCCGCTCCGACCGTGAACGCCAGCTGGTAGCCGCCCGTCAGCGCCGCCGCGTGGGAGTGTCCGGCCGCGAGCAGGGTGTTGGTGCGGGTCGCGGCGAGCGTCGCCACCACCGCCAGCCCCAGCGCGCCGCCGACCTGCACCGTCGTGTTGACCAGGCCCGAGGCCAGGCCCGCGTCGCTCGGCGTGGCGCCCGACATCGCGAGCTTCATCAGCGCCGGGAACGAGCCGCCGATGCCGGCGCCCAGCAGGATCATCGTCGGCAGCACATCCCGCGCGTATTCGCCGTGCACCGGCGCCCGCGTGAACAGCCCGAGCCCCACCGCGATCAGCACGAGTCCCGGGATCAGCGTTCCCCGCGCGCCGAAGCGCATGATCAGCGGTTCGGAGAGCCGCAGCGACATCGCGCCCATCACCACCGTCGTCGGAAGGAACGCCAGGCCGATCTGCAGTGCGTCGTAGCCGAGCACCTTCTGCATGTACAGCGCGCCGAGGAAGAACACCGAGAACATCCCCGCCACCGTCAGCGCCTGGATCAGGTTCGCGCCGCTGACGTTGCGCGAGCGGAAGATCCGCAGCGGGATCAGCGGCGTGCGCGCCGTGGCCTCGCGCGCGACGAACGCCGCCAGCAGCGCCAGCGACAGGGCGCCGAGCTCGAGCGTGCGGGACGCGCCCCAGCCGTCTTCGGCCGCCGGCTTGACGATCGTGTAGACCCCCAGCATCAGCGCGCCCGTGATCAGCGCCGCACCGGGGACGTCGGCGCCGGCGCGGAAGCCGATGCCCCGGTCCCCCGGGATCAGGCGCCGCGCGAGCACCGCCGTGGCGATCCCGATCGGGAGGTTCACGAAGAAGATCCAGTGCCAGTCCAGCGCCTGCGTGATCAGGCCGCCCGCGAGCAGCCCGATCGAGCCGCCCGCGGAAGCCACGAATGCGTACACGCCGATCGCCTTCGCCTGCTCGTGGGGCTTGGGGAACATCGTCACGATCATCCCCAGCCCCACCGCCGAGGTCGCAGCGCCGCCCGCGCCCTGCACGAACCGCGCCACCACCAGCATCGTCTGGTCCTGCGCGAGGCCGCACGCCAGTGAGGCCGCCGTGAACACCGCGAGGCCCCCCAGGAACACCCCCCGGCGCGAGAGTAGATCGCCGAGCCGTCCCGCGAGCAGCAGCAGGCCCCCGAAGGAGATCAGGTAGGCGTTGATCACCCACGCGAGCGTCGACTGCGAGAAGCCGAGGTCGCGCTGGATCGAGGGCAGCGCCACGTTCACGATCGTCGCGTCCAGCACGATCATCAGCACCCCCGCGCACAGCACGTACAGCGCGAGCCAGCGCGAGCGGTCCTCGCCGTGGTCGATTGGTTCGGTGTCCGTCGTGCGTGTCGCTGCGTCGTCAAGCATCGCCCGCTGATCTCCTTCTCGTCGGGGTTCGAGGTGATCTCCGCCGAGACTCCGAGGCGGAGTAATTACTGATAGCAGCCCGCCGGGGGGAGCCCCACCTGGCGGCTTCTGGGCGCTACCGGCCGGTCTCCGGTCACGTCCTGGAATCCTTCTAGTAACGTGTTGGTAGGTGTTGGCTGGCCGAGACAAGCGGGCTTCGTGATCGTCTCCGTGCACCTTGCCGACGTCGGCAGGCCCGTGGCGTTGCGCCTCCTGCGGACGAAGCTCGATCCAGCCAAGGTGCCGGGCCTGCGCTACGCGGTGATGACCACCACCGCGCCCCTGAGCGGCCATCTGCTGCCGAGGCCCAATCTCGGTGGTGTGGGACTCATCGCCGCGTGGGATGACGACCGGGCTGTGGAGGATTTCCTCGCCGGGCACCCGCTCGCCGAGCGGCTGGCGCATGGGTGGCGCGTGCGCCTGCGGCCCACGCGGATATACGGGGCTTGGTCGCCACTGCCCGATCTGCCCGATCGGCTCGCCGGCGAGGAGTCGGCGGACGCCGCGGAGCCCGCCGCGGTTCTCACCATCGGCCGTCTGCGGCTCACCCAGACGATCCGCTTCCTCAAAGCCAGCGCGAGGGCCGAGGAGCTCGCGGTCCGCGATCCGGCGCTGCTTGCCTCCACGGGGCTGGCCAGGCCACCGGGGCTGGTCGCGACCTTCTCCCTGTGGCGGAGTATCCCCGCGATGCGTGCCTATGTTCAGGGCAGCACCGACCCTGGGCATCTCGCGGCCCTCGAGGCGCACGCGGCCCAGCCGTTCCATCACGAGTCTGCGTTCGTGCGCTTTCGGCCCTACGGAGCGGTGGGCGAGTGGGACGGCCGTAACCCCCTGGCCGCAACGGCGTCCGAGACGCTCGGAGCTCGGGGTGGCTGAGGCGCCGACGGGCCACGCCCCCTTCGCGATGCTTGGCTCTCGGCTTACTGCTTGCCGCTCCATCGCTCCTCGATGCGAGCGAGCCGCCAGATCGCCGCCTCTGGCAGAGGCACCGGCCTGAGCTCCGGTCCCCGATCTGTAGCCGCCTCGAACATGAGGACAGTGTCGTCCCGCAGCGCCGGCCGCGCAATCGGGAATGCCCCAACCCGTCCCTGAGGCCGGCCCGGCGGGCATGAGGTCGGGGTCGCAGAGCAGGCACCGATAGTAGGAACGCCTCTTTACTTTACGACATGATCTCAGCCCACCCCAGACGGTATTCTGTCAGCATTTAGGATCGATGTCAGAGTCCGAGTCTTTGCGGGTGCAGGGTGGACAGATGCTCGTCGAGCTCTGCAACGGGGTGGTGCAGCTGCTACGCGAGTTCGCGGGGAAGGGCCCCAGCAGGTGCAAGGCCCACTGGGCCGGTCGCGACGTCGGGAGTTCACGATCGGCGAGCCTGGCGGCGCTCAGGAACGTGCCTGCACCGCGAGGGCGCCCACGTGGCCGGGCGCAAGGTCGAGGTCGCGGAGCCACGACTCCACCCCCCCGCGGGACCTGTCGGGGTCCGTGGTCTCGCCGATTGCGCGCCACAGTCCCTCGCCGGTCATCTTTACGCGGGCCTCTCTGCGGGTCCATAGCTGCAGGAAGCAGCGATCGCGCTCATCCCGCGGGGCGCACGCGAGCTCGGAGAGCTCAGATTCGGTGAAATGCCTCCTTGGGAGAGCCGTCTCCATCGCATGCCGGCCGAGCCACTCGACGTCGACACCCACCTCGCGGCCATGGGCCACGGCGATCAGAATCAGCCCGCGCGTGTGTGAGAGATTGAAGGTCAGGCCCCGCGCGCTACCCGCCAGCGCGGGCTTGCCGTAGGGGCCCTTCGCCCGTGCGAACAGAATCTCTTTTGGATCGATCCCGAGCTCCGCGGCAAGGACCTCCCGCAGACAGGTGTGCGCGATCACATAGGCGCGCCTCGACTCAGCAGTTCGCTTGCCGCGAGCCCGCCCGCGCTCCGAGGGGTCGAGCACGGCGATCATGCGCTCCAGTGGATCGTCGATCTGGTCCGGGACTATCTTCCAGACCTTCACCGTCGCCCACGGGTCCGCATACTGTGCCGGCGGCGCGTCGCCTCCGCGGCGCGGGCGCCCAGGCAACGCAATGCCGGGTACAGGCAACGCGACGAGCTCGATGCGAGTAAGGAGGGTCTGTGCGCTGTGTGGCGTCATGTGATCCAGCGTGTCCGTGTCGGTCGTGCCGAGCTTGCCAGCCCTCGGTCCAGATTGCTATGAACTCTCCATCATTCAATCAGCGGGGTGCGAAGGCGGTACACCGTGTGGGAGGTGTGCCATGTCGGTTGCCTTAGCCTCGCCCGCCAGTGCACGGGTGGCGATGAACCCTGTCGCATGGGTCGCGCGGGACGAGCTCCCCGCCGCCGGCCGCTACGACGTTGGTGTGCCCGCGGTGCGAGCAGGATCTCGCGGGGCGCGATCGTCGGCGCCGGGCTCTCCGGTCTGGCCGCCGCCTGGTACCTGCAGGGTCGCGGCGCGGAGACACACGTGATCGAGCGCGACGGCGAGCTCGGCGGCCGCGCTGGCTCGGGGCAGCTCGGCGAGCGCATCATGACGCTCGGCGGCAAGAACATCGGCCGCGGCTACACGCGCATTCGCGCCTTCACGCAGAGCCTCGGGGAGTACCCCTACGAGCACTTCGGGATCAACAGCTCGCGCGTCATCGACGGCCAGGTCCGGACCTTCGACTCCGGGAGCCGTGGGCGGGCCCTGCGCCAGCTGCGCGGCCCGCCCCGCGACCTCATGCGACTCGGGCGGCTCGTGTTGGCCGTCCGGCGCGACCCGAGCGCGCGGGACCCCGCGCGCTCGGCCTGCCCGGCGAGGAGATCGAAGTTGCGGGCGTCGTCGAGGAGGTCTCCGCGAGGCGTCTCGCTCTGAGCCTCGTTGCGCGCCAGGGCCGGTGACGATTGGTCCGCAACGCCAGCGCTCTGCTTGGCCCCGAGCGGAGCACGTCAGGCGAGCGCTGAGGCGCGCGTCACTCCCCGGCGCTTTCGGCGAACGCGCTCTGCGCGAGCTGCAAGAGGCGGTTGCGAACCCACTCGGTCGAGCCCGTCCCCGGCATCGGCACGACGGCGCCCAGTCCGATCGGCTCGCCGCAGGCGCTGCACACGAGCTGAGGGTTGGCGTCGTTGCCGCACTGCCTGTGCTTGAGGACGATCGCCGGCCCGCGCGGGCCGGCGAGGTATTTGTCGCCCCACTGCAGGAGCGCGACGACGATCGGGAAGATGTCGCGTCCGGACTGCGCGAGGCGGTATTCGTGCCGCGTCCCGCCGGGCCCATAGGGGTGCATCTCGAAGATCCCCTTCGCCACAAGCGTCTTGAGCCGGCTGCTGAGGATATTGCGCGAGAGCCCGAGGTTCTGTGCGAACTCGTTGAAGCGCTGCGCTCCGAAGAACGCCTCCCGCAGGATCAGGAAGGTCCAGCGGTCGCCGAGCAGCTCGGCGGCAGCTCCGACGGAATCTTCGAACGGTCGCTCTTGACGGGCGGGCATCTGAATGGTATCTTTTCGATACGGATAGCGATTTGCTACGGATAGCGATTTGAAACTGCTCGTGCAGTTGACAGGCTACCGCAACGGATGGACCGAGAGATGGGTCCTCCGAGCAGAAGTTGCGATGGAGCAGGGTCGGCGAGCAAGATGGCGTCTCGCGTGAGTCATCGACAACCAGCGCCCCATCGGAGGTACGAGTAGCCATGAGTGAGCGGCGAGCAGCAATGAGTGAGCCGGTTGTGATTACCGGAACCGGCGCGATCACCTGGCTTGGGGTTGGCTCCGACGCACTGGCCACGCGGTGGATCGCTGGCGCGCAATAGATAGGAGGACGTAGATGTCAGTTCAGGATCACACAAACGTGAGTGGCCTCTCCGCGGAGCAGGCCGGCGCCCGCCACCCAACGGAGTTTGAGCAGCTGATCTACCGGGAGGACGGGCCGGTCGCCCGCATCACGCTGAATCGGCCCGAGCGGCGCAACGCGCTCTCGATGCATCTCTCTGATGAGCTGATCGCAGCAGTGGAGTGGGTGCGAGATTCCAGGACGCTCAAGGTCCTGGTGATCGACGGCGCCTGCGAGACGTTCTGTGCCGGGGATGACATCACGGAGATGGGATTGTGGGGGGATGCCAACCAGATCATGCGCCGGGTCGGGAGCTACCAGCGAATGGCCGACACGCTCGAGGCGCTCGACAAGGTCACGATCGCCGCGGTGGATGGGTTCGCGGTCGGTGGGGGCCTGGAGATCACGATGGCCTGCGACTTCGTGATCGCCACCAGCCGCGCGGTGTGGGGGATGCCGGAGGTCGACGTCGGGATCACGCCCGGCTGGGGCGGTACCACCCGCCTGGCGCGGCTGATCGGCCGGCGTGCGACCAAGGAGGTCAACCTCCTGGGGGCGCTGCACCCTGCGAGCCGAGCGGCGGAGCTCGGGCTGTGGAACCGCGTGGTCGACGATGGCGGGCTGGAGAGCGAGGTCGGTGCGCTGATCGAGGTCGTGCTCGCCAAGAACCAGCAGGCGGTGCGGCAGCTGAAGTTCATCATCAACAACGGCGTCGAGGCCGACCTGCATACCGCGCAGGCCTTCGAGGCCCTCTCGGCGGGGTTGACCGGCGCCGTCAACGGCGCTTGGCAGGTCGAGGACGCCGACCAGGCGGCGGGCATCGTGAGCTTCGTGACCGGTGGCGAGCGCTGGCGCGGCCGCCGCGCGGCCTCCCGAGGCTTCTGGACCGACGGGCCGATCCCCGGGGGTGGGAAGTGACGACCAATTTGCACCGAAGCGGTACCACCATGGCGGTCACTGTACAGGCGCTCCGCCGGAGACGAACTTTCTCTTTCACCGACAGTCACAAGATATCTGGTTGGAGTTGGGTGGCAATGTGGCTCGATGGTGGCGGGCAGGGTGGAACGAAACCCTCACTGGGCAGTCACAGCGTTCCGTGGTGAGGGAAGTTCAGTCGCCGAACTCGCTGCGGATCCCTGGTGGGGTCAGCGCGTCTATGTAGTACTGCGGCAGGTGGTCTCGCAGCGAGGCGTGGAACTGGAGCCGTCGCGTCAGTTTGAGGTCTCCGGCGAGGACCGACAGCGGTGCGGCAGCGATCTCCAGCAGGTTGCGCAGCTGCTGGCGCGGCGCGTTGTTCTGCTGCCAGCTGCCCTTGTTTCCCCTGGGCTTGTACTGGTAGCCGGTCCCGAAGTGCTTGAACGGATCTGACTCCGCGGGTGGTAGCTGGGGAACGATGTCGTTGGCGTACACGTAGCGGATCACCCGCTCGCGCAGGAAGCCGTGCTGATTGCAGTCGTCGGCGAGCTCGGGGCTGGCGATCATCGGCCCACCGAAGGTGTAGACCGCCTTCAGCCTCCTGACGATGGGGTCCTGATAGGCCGGCTCGACGACGAGCATCAGCGCGAGCATCGACGCGCTCGCGCCGCCGAGGCTGTGACCGGTGATGTACAGCGCCTGCAGCGGATTGGCGAGCTTAGGGCTCACGACTTATTTAGTGCTGTGGTGGGAGGTGTGGGCGCGTGGGCTGTCGAAGTGGTGGTTCATGATTGATGAGCGCGCGATGGCGGAGCGGTGGACGGCGATGAAGGGTTCTCTTGACGAGCGGCAGCGTCGGTT
>JBIOEY010000098.1:0-8941 GCA_044446505.1 Solirubrobacterales bacterium | reverse complement strand
TCATCCACGCCGAGGACGACCGCGTTCTCCGGCGGGTTCAGATACAGGCCGACCACATCGACGAGCTTCTCCTCAAAACGCTTGTCGTTGGACAGCTTAAACGTCTTCACCCGGTGCGGCTGGATGTTGCGCGCGGCCCAGATCCGCTGCACCGTCGCCGGGCTGACCCCCTGCGCCTGGGCCATCGTGCGACATGACCAGTGCGTCTCGCCGGGCGGCTTCGTGTGCAGCGTGGCATGCACGATCTCCGCGACCTTCTCGGGGCTGATCCGAGGCTTACGGCCACGCCCCGCCCGCACAGCACCGAACGCGGTCAGTCCCTCCTGCGCAAAATGCTCCCGCCACGACTTCACGCTCGTCGCGGAGGCCCCCACCGCGACCGCGATCTGCGTGTTCGCTACGCCGTCGCCGGCGAGCAGCAACGCTTGCGCGCGCTGCACATCACGATACGCCGCGCCACGCGAGCGTGCCACTGTCTCGAGAATCTCCCGCTGGCCCTTCTGCAAGGTGAGTGCTGGTGTAGGTAGTCGCATACAAACACCATACCACAAACCCCACTTATTTACGAGACACTACACTAGATGCTCAGGACGTCTTTGCGCCGGCCCTCATCTGCTTCGGTCTGCCGGACGTGTTTGCGAAGCGTCTCGCTCTCGATCCCGAGATCCCTCGCGACGTGCGCGACCGGACGCCCAGACTCGAACACCAGACGCGTCCCGCGGTCCAACAACTCCCCTGAATACTTCCTCGCATGTGCCATGAGCCGAGACTCCTCCCTCCGCCAGGCAAACCCTGGCCTCGAAGTCTCCGTCAAACACAGGACGGCTCAGCGAGTAGTTTGGGGAGAAAGTTGGGGAGAAGATCCCAATCCCCGGTTATGGAGCGACATCGGCGCAGAGCCAGCGGTTGCCGCCTTGGTGGCAGCCCGACGATGCAGAAGGCTTAAGCGGGCGGCTGGAGCTAGAATGTCCCGGTCGCGCGGATGTAGCTCAGCTGGCTAGAGCGTCGCCTTGCCATGGCGAAGGTCGTGGGTTCGAATCCCATCATCCGCTCTCAGCGCCTGCAGTGATCCGACCGGAAATGCGCCAAACCGCTGTGGTAGCGTCGCTCCCATGGCGCAGGCAACCGCCGCCGGGGCAGCCGCGAACCCCCTGTCGGGGTTCATCCTGCACGACCAGGACGAGGCGGAGGTGCAGCTCGACCGGCTATGGCGCGACCGTGCCGCGGCGATCGTCTTTCTGAGGGCACTACCTGTGCGTGCAGTGCCGTGTCGGGACCATGGAGCTCGAACGCGACCGCGACCTGCTTCCGCCCGACCCCAATGTTTGGCTGATCGGCATGGGCACCGCGGTGCAGGCGCGGGCCTTCAAGCAGCAGACCGGCGTGCGCTTCCCGGTGCTGCTGTCCGCGGATCTGGGAGCCTACGAGGCGATGAATCTGCCGCGCGGCTCGCTGAGGCAGATCTTTGGGATCGCGGCGCAGCGGGTGGCGCGGCGTCGCGCGAAGGGCGTCGGCCTCGATCGTCAGGCTGAGGGCGGCAACCGCCCCAAGGCCCGGCCCGAACAGGACTGGCACCAGCTCGGTGGCGCGTTCGTGTTCGAGCGCGGGGGCCAGCTCGTGTGGAGCCATCGCGCCCGGCACGCCGGTGACGGTCCCGACCACCGCCTGCTCGGTGAGGCGCTGCGGGCTGCCGACGACCGCAACGACGCCTGAGCGGCGAGCTCGCCGGTTCACCACGCCGCGACCCCGCCGTCGCAAGTGCTACACAAGAGTGCTACCATCTGGGTAATGGCTTCTCGTCACCCACGCCTGGGAGTTGAACGCGACCCAGAGGTGGAGCGCGCGCTCAGTCTCACCGAGCCGCTGCTCGACCCCGCTGAGACACGCTCGGCGGCGGCGCAGATCCGTGCGCTCACGCTGCGCGGCGCACAGGCGGTGCTCGCCGGCGCCGGCTCTGAGGCCCAATTGCAAGCCCGACTGGTTGAGCGCTACGGCGCAAGACCTTGCCAGGGAAGCCTGTTGGAACTGGACCCTCCGCCCGGTGAGCCGGACCCGACGGGCGCCACGCCGGCGTCTGACGCGCTGCGGTGGGTCCGCGGGGAGTGAGCGCGGCCTATCTCGACGCCTCGGCGCTGGTCAAGCTGTTCAAGGCTGAGCGCGAGACGGACGCCTTCCGCGCCGCACTGCGCGAGTGGCCTGTGCAGGTCGCGAGCGAAGTGATCCGCGTCGAGGCCGTGTGCACAGCAAGGCGTCTCGGCGGCGAAGATGTCCTGCAGCGCGCCAACGCGGCCCTCCGGCGGATCAGCCTGATCCCGCTTTCCCCTGAGATCATCGAACTTGCCACCGCCGCCCACACCCCACCGCTGCGGGCGACGGACGCGATCCACCTCGCCACGGCGCTCACCATCCGCGAGGACATCGGCGCGGTCTTCGTCTACGACGGGGATCTGCACGACGCCGCCGGAGCCCACCACCTCAACCCGCTCGCACCACAATGAACTCGAGTGCCGCTCCCGACGCACGGGCGCGCGTCGGTGTGTCAACGCTCGACGCGGATCACGAAATAGTCGGAGCGGATCTTTGCCGTCCCGTCGCTCGCGGGGTTAAACCGGCGGATCAGGTCAGCGAACGCCCGCAGGAACTCTACCCAGCGGTCCTGCGGCTCAAGCACTCCCCGGGCGATCACGAACGGCCCGAAATCCGTGGCGTAGCGCTCCACAGCGTCCTCGACCGACGGGAAGTCGAAGTCGACGGTCTCGCGTTCGATCGTGGCCGACGCGCCGGCCGCGCCGAACGCTTCCTCAACATGCTCCTCGACTCCCCACAGCGGTGGCGGCTGCACGCCTGGCGGCGCAGGAGGCATGACCGAGCCCGTCAGCTTGAACAGCTCGCCGGCGAACCCGTCGTTGACCCAGGTCGTCATTGCGATCCGCCCCCCGGGCCGGCAGACCCGGACCAGCTCTGCGGCCACGCGGACGTGATCGGGCGCGAACATCGCACCGAACGTCGACGTCACGCGATCAAAGCTCGCGTCCCCGAACGGCAGGTCCTGCGCGTCGGCCTCGACCCATTCGACCTCGACGCCCGCCGCAGCGGCGCGGCGACGCGCATGCTCGAACAGCTCGGGCGTCACGTCGCAGCCCACCACCTTTGCCCCGCGCAGCGCAGCCGGGATCGCCACATTGCCGCCGCTGCCAGTCCCCACGTCCAGCAGATCCGTCCCCGGCTCAACCCCGATCCGATCGAGCACGAGGGCACCAACCGGCTCGACCAGCCGGGAGAAGCTATCCCAATCACCCGATGCCCATGTCGCCCGCGCTCGCCGACGAAACTCCTCCGCAACACCCATCAGCCGATCCTACACCCACGGGCACAGAGCCGACACGGCAGAGCGTCGCGTCTCGTCCAACGCGTACGTGAGCGTGACACCTGCTCGGACACTCGCATTAAAAGCAGGAGCCAGGCGACCCGCTCGATGGAGGGACGCGCAGCTACGATGCAAGGAAGCGCTCGATGTCTGCAGCCTCGCGGGCAAGAGCCGCGGCGGGCGCGGGCCGGCCGAACCACGCCGGCTCGGGGCGACCCTTCTTGATCGCCCAAGTACCCGTTGCTGCCCCGCGATTGAGCACGACGGGTTTGAGCATCCCGCCGCCCCTCAGGATGTGATGGTCGTGCGCGGCGACGACGAATGGCTCGCGGGTGCGGTGGCCGAGCATGAGCGTGTCGAAGGCGGCGAGCAGCAGACAGGGCGGTGTGTCGTCGGTGGGCCACGCGTCGCCATCGCTCTGCGGCCCGGCGGCTTCGAGCGCCCGGCGCGCCCGCGTGATGGGCAGCGACGACCACTTCGCGAGGTCGGATGCGTCGCAGGGGCCGTAGCCTGCGCGGTAACGGGCGCCAAGGATCGCGAGTGCCTCGTCGTGGTCGACCGCAGGGGGCGGGTCGGCCGCGTGCACCAGGCCGGCGGTGTCGGTGACGATGAGACCTTGCGTTGAGAGCCAGGGAACGAATGTGTTGATCGGACCCTGCTCGAGCGACGGGTGGCCGCGCTCGACGAGCGCGCGCAGCAGCGACGGCCGGTCGCGGGGCCGCTCGGCGCAGAGCTCAACGACGTCCCCGCGCATGGCGTTTACCTCTTCAACGATGCCGAAGCGCTCGAAGCGCGTGCCGAACACGCGGGCATTTCGCCTGGCGAATAGCGCGTGCAGCCAAGGGCGATCGGATGCCGCGATCAGGTGCACGGTGCCGCGGACCGTCCACGTACGCAGGAGCGGCGCGGCGCGGACGGCGCTTCGGGTGAGGCCGGGCACGCGCGAGCGCAGTGCAAGCGCCGCAGCACGCAGATCCTGAGCCTGGACGCCGATTACAGCCAACGCCGCTTCCTCGGCGCTCTTGCACGCCGTCGCCGGCGTCAGCCGCTGCGCCGCCAGACGGCCAGCACGCAAGCGCTCGTCAGCGTCCATCCGACAATCCTCGCATGCAGGCCGCGATTCACAGCCCTCATTATCAGAAGTCGTGCCGCGCGAGCCGCAGCCCGCCGCGGGTCTGGGCCTCGCTGAGGGCGCGCATGGCGGGGACCATCTCGCTGGTGAGGAGCCCGTGCTCGGCGGTGAGCTCGTCGACGATCTGGAAGGAGCGGGCGATACGCTCGGGGGTGTCGAGGATGGTGGTGAGCACGGGGACGTGGCGGCGGAGCTGGAGGAGCCGGTCGCCGCGGGGGGCGTGGTCGCCGTGGAAGCCCCAGATGCCGCGCACGCTGGTGGCCCCGGCGGCGTCGGATTCGCGCAGCCGGCGGATGATCTGGAGGTTGAGCGGGTGCCCGTCGTGGGTGGCGCTCTGGGAGGTGTAGACGGTCAGTTGCTGCCACAGTTCGAGGCCGTGCTCGTCGCGCGCGGGGAGCTCGTGCGGCGTGGCGAGCAGGAGCCCGTCGCGCTTGCACACGCGCACCCGCTCCAGCGTGAGCAGCGGCTCGCTCAGCATCCCCGCGAGCCCCGGGAGCGCCTGGGCGATCTGCGCGCCGGAGCCGACCGCGACGATCATCGTGGGGACGTTCGCGTTGCGGCTGAAGAACCGGGCGCGGTGGCGTTCTCCGCCGCGGGTGCCGTCGACGCCGAGCAGCACGCTCGCGCCGGCGATTCCGCGGCGATGCAGCATCGCGCAGATCGCCGCGAACGCGGGCGCCCCGTCGACGCGCTCGCGGCGGCCGAGGTACACGGTCAGCTTGGTCGCCTCGCTGAGCTGCTCGGGCAGCTGCACCGTGCCGATCTCGCCGGTGAGCAGGCGCGCCCGCTCGAGGGTGATCAGGCCCCGGCGCTTCACCGCGAGGACGCGCTCGAGCGTCGCCTCGATCCGCTCGCGGCGGTCAACCGCGATCGAGACGACCGGGAGGTCTTCGGAGAGGCTCAGCAGCCTGTCGGTGTGGAGGTGGTGCAGGCGTCCGAAGCCCTCGGCGCCCCGCAGCAGCACGCTCGCCCGCACGCGCTGCTCGCCGTAGATGTCGAGCAGCGCATCCGCCAGCAGCCCCGTGGGTGTGCGGTCGCGCTCGCCGAAGTAGGTGGTGAGCTTGAGGCACTCCTCGTTCACAGCTGCACCCCGATCGCGTGGCCGAGCGCCGCCGCGGCCACGCCGGCGGCGAGGCTCAGCAGGATATTGAGCAGCGCGCCGCGGTGGTCCGCGTCCTCGGTGAGGCGCTGGGACTCGAGCATCCACGTGGAGAAGGTGGTGTAGGAGCCCAGGGTCGCGGTGCCCGCCAGCACCAGCGCTGTGCCCGTGAGCGCCGCGCCGGCGAGCACGCCGAGCAGCAGCGCGCCGCTCACGTTCACCGCGAGCGTTCCAAGCGGGAAGTTGCCCGAGCCGATCGCGCCGTCGAGCGCGAAGCGCGCGAGCGCAGCGACGCCGCCGAGCAGCGCGACGCCACCCCAGACCCACACGCTCATCGGGCATCCTTGGGTTGCCTCGGCCGTCGCCTGGAGAGAGCGTCGGGCGCTGTCCCGTGTGAGGGCCTCACGCGATCACTCGCGTACGTCGCACACTCGCCGTCGCCACCCAGATCGCCAGGTAGCCCGCGGCGATGCTCGCGGTCGCGTAGCTCGCGGCGAGCCCGTAGCGGTGGCGTTCGATCATCGTGAGGATCTCGACCTGCACCGTCGAGAACGTGGTGTAGGCGCCGCAGAAGCCGGTGCCCAGCAGCGGACGCCTGTAGGTCGAGAGCGGCAGGCGCTCCTGCAGGCGCGTCGCGAAGTAGCCGAGCGCGAACGAGCCGCTGACGTTGATCGCGAACGTCGCCCACGGCCAGCCCGCCGTCGCGCTGATGAACGTCCTCGCGAGCCACACCCGCAGCAGCGCTCCCGCGGCCCCCCCCAGGAAGATCGCCGCCAGCTCGCGTCTCTCCAGCCTGGGCACGCCGCGGATTCTCACAGGCAGGGCAGATAGCGCCCGTCTCCCAACCCAATTGAGCCAACTCCCGGCGGAGGCGGTCAGCTGTGGGCGGGCTCCGCGCGCAGGATGCGCGTGCTGCCGTCGGCAGAGACAAGAACGATCGCGTAGCCATCATCGATGGCCCGCTTGATCTCCGCGCCCAACGATGGTGTGTCGGCGTTGATGAACGCGGATTTTTCGGGGTAGGGAGAGCGTTCTTCGATCGCCAGCTCGATCGCTTCGTCCATCACCCGGGCGGCCGGGGACTCCTCTCTGCCTCTGTTCACTACCTGTGCCATGACTCGATCATAGCCTCATAACCGTGTTCGATCTCCTTGATCGCGGTGCGCATTCCCGCTCCAAGGCCTCCGTAATAACAACCTCGGCGGGCTGCTTACCGCCTCCCCGGTTGTATCGATGCAGCTCGTTCTCGCCATGAGCGCCGTCGTACAGGCGCACCGTTTCCATCTCCCCGTTCACCTCTACAAGCAGAACGATCGAGTAGTCGACGACCTCACGCCGGTCGGTCTTGAACTCGACGTGCATGAAGACCCGGAGGAGACGGTCGAGCAGGCGCGTGTACTGGGCGCTCATGTCGCCCGCCTCACACGCACACCACGTAGCGCCCGCCGTCCCCGCGGACCACTGCGCCGCACAGCTCCAGCTTGGCGAGCGCGAGGAGCGTCTCCTGGGTGTCCGCGCTGCGCGCGGTGAGCTTGCTCACAGTGTCGTGCCCGGCGCCCACCTGCTCCAGCACCGCGTGCAGGCGGGGCTCGAGCTCGGGGCGCGTTGCGGAGACGCTGCGCTCTCCCACCCCGTAGAGCGCGTCCAGTACGTCCTGGGGATCGCGCACCAGCAGCGCCCCCTCTCTGAGCAGCAGGTGCGGGCCGCGGGCGGCCGGGGCGCTCACGCGGCCTGGGACCGCCGCGACGATCGCACCCGATGCGCGCGCGAGGCGCGCGTGCAGCAGTTCCGCGGGCCGCTCACCCGCCTCCACCACGATCACCATCCGCGCCAGCGCCGCGACGATCCGCGCACGGGCGACGTGGCACCAGCTGCGCGGCACGCAGCCGCAGGGCAGCTCCGCCAGCGCGCACCCCTCCGCGGCGATCCGCTGGTGGAGCGCACGCCAGATCGCGGGGTGGGGGATGTCGATGCCGCCCGCCATCACGGTCGCCGTGGGCCCCCTCGCGTGCAGCGCCCCGAGGTGCGCCGCCGCGGGGATGCCCTCCGCGAGTCCGCTCACCACGGCGATCCCACTCGCCGCGAGCCCCCGCGCGAGCCCGTAGGCGATCTCCATCCCATAGTCGCTTGCCCTGCGCGTCCCCACGATCGCCACCGCTGGCTCCGCGAGGAGCTCCTGCAGGCGCACGATCCCGCCGCTCACGTGCAGCAGCCGCGGTGCGCCTCGCCCGCTCGCCAGCGCGCGGGGGTAGCGGGGGTCGTGGCGGCAGATCCGCTGCACGCCCTCCGGGAGAGGCATCCGCGGAGCGTCCAGCCGCGCGTAACGCGCGAGCAGGCTCTCTTGCTCATCGGCGCCGAGTGCGTGGATGAGCTCTTCGTCGGAGAGCTCGAGCATGGCGATCAGGCGCGCGTGGTCGCGGCCGCGGTACTCCAGGCGTCCGTTCAGCGCTCCCAGCAGCCAGGCGCGGCGCAGGCAGGGTAGGCAGGCGCTCACGTTCTCAGAACCTGTTTGGGCGCAGGCGGTGCCGGCCGATCTCGATCGGTGGGGTGGGCGCGTTCATCGATCAGGCCGCGCGCCTGCTCGAGGAGCCGTCCTGGGGGCGCAGCGAGAGGGCGAGCGAGACGTCTCGCTCGCGCGTGCGCGCGCTGCCTGCGAGGTCGGCGGCGGTGCGCGCGACGCGCAGCGCCCGGGCGATCCCGCGGGCGCTCATCGCACCCCGCTCCTGCGCGTCGCGCAGCAGGCGCTCGGCGCCATCGCTCAGCGCGACGTGGCGGCGCAGCATGCGGGCGTCCATCTGCGCGTTGGTGCCCACCCCCTCCTCGCGCAGGCGCGCGGACTGGCGCTCGCGGGCTCCGAGCACCCGCTCGCGCGCCCGCGCGGAGTTGGGGCTCGCCGCGCCCTGCCCGCCGCGCTCGCGTCCGCGGGGGCGCTCGAGGCGCGCGACGAGATCGATGCGGTCGAGCAGCGGCCCGCTGAGGCGCCGGCGGTGGCGGGCGAGGTCGGCTTCGGTGCACCGGCACCGCTCGCCCTCGCCGAGGTAGCCGCAGGGGCAGGGGTTGGTGGCGGCGATCAGCGCGAAGCGCGCGGGGTACACCGCGGAGTGCCGGGCGCGCACGATCGCCACCCGCCCGTCCTCCAGCGGCTGGCGCAGGGCCTCCAGGGTGGGGCGCGCGAACTCGGAGAGCTCGTCCAGGAACAGCACCCCGCGGTGGGCGAGGTGGGGCTCGCCCCCCGCGGGGTGCGGTTCCGGGACGAGCGCTCCGAGTTCGCGCGCCCCACCCAGGAGGCCCAGCGCCAGCCGCTGGAGGACGGGCGGGTGGCGAACGTGCGCGCCCGGCACAC